>CAZTGH010000185.1:0-10395 GCA_964612985.1 uncultured Pirellulales bacterium | reverse complement strand
GCCAAGGAACCGCAGTCGTCCCTCCCGGCCGCTCGCACCCCGAACCCGGTTTCCATCATCGGATATCTGGTCGCAGTCAACCGCATCGATAAGCCCGACTTCGACAGCACCGATATGAAATTGTTCGCCTCCGTCGCCAGCGGCTGCGCCGTGTTCATCGAAAACGGACAACTGTTCAATGACCTCAAGGAACTCTTCGTGGGGTCGTTGAAGGCGTTGACGAGCAGTATCGACGCCAAGGACCAGTATACGCGGGGCCATTCCGAGAGGGTGGCGATCATCTCGCGGTGGCTGGCGGAACGTGTCGCCGAACGGCAGCCCCTCGACGAAGAGCAGATCCATCGAATTTATCTGGCCGGGCTGCTGCACGACATCGGCAAGATCGGCGTCGATGAAAGGGTTCTCCGCAAGAACGGCAAGCTCACCCCGCAAGAACGGGAATGCATCCAGCGCCACCCCTCGGTGGGTGCCGGGATTCTCCGCGGGATCAAGCAGATGCACGACATCGTCCCCGGGGTGCTTCAGCATCATGAACGCGTCGACGGAAAGGGCTATCCGGAAGGGCTGAGCCAAGACCAGATCTGCCTGATGGCCAAGATCATCGGACTGGCCGACAGTTTCGATGCCATGACGTCGAAACGGGTGTATCGCGACGCCATGACGGTGGATTCTGCGCTGGAGCAGATCCGACAGGGACGCGGAACCCAGTTCGACGAACAGGTCGCAACGGTCTTCCTGGACAGCGACGTCTACCATCTCTGGGACCGGATGCAGGGAGAGGGCTCTTCGATGTACGCCACGGGCCATTTCGCCGACTACGGGACCACCGCGGTAGGGACCTTATTGCGATGAAAATCAACACACAAAATTACAGTGACGTCACCGTGATCGAACTGCAAGGGGAATTCGATGCCGACATCGCCGAGCCTCTGAAGGAGACGGTCGCCGAAACCATGGCGGCCGGACGCAAACGCGTGGTGATGGATATGAGCAACGTCAGTGGTATCGACAGCCAGGGACTCGAGCTGCTGCTCTGGGTGCGGCAATCGTGCCGCCAGAGCCGAACACAGCTCAAGCTGGCGGGTCTCGACGAGACCATGGAAAAGATCCTTGAGATCACCGGCCTCCAGACGGAATTCGATCGACATGCCGAATTGGCCGAGGCCGTCAAGAGTTTCGCGTAGCGGATGCAGCGCGATCGGAACCGAGGGTAGGTATGAGTCAGATTCTGCTTGAGAACAAGATGCAGCTTGGTCAGCTCCTGCTGGCGCGAGGTGTGGTCAGTCAAGAGCAGATCGACCGGGCCCTGGCCGAGCAGCAGGAAAAAGGGCACCGCAAGCTGCTCGGCGAGTTGTTCGTCGAGATGGGCTACTGCACCGAGAACCAGATCGCCGCGGCCTTGGCCGAGGCGTATGGGGTCCCTTATGCGCAAGTGAGTCCGAAACTGTGCGACCCCAAAGCCGTGGAACTGCTGCCTCGTGAATTTCTCGAAGCGCATATCGTTCTGCCCCTGTTCAAAGTTCACGATGTGCTGACCGTCGCCGTCAACGAGCCGACCAACGTCTTTCTGATCGACGAGATCGAGCGGATCAGCGGATGTCGCGCGCGCGTCGTCTGTTCGACGACGAAGGACATCAAGGCGACCCTCCAATCCTACCTGCCGGCGGCCAACGTCTTCGTGATCGACGACATCATCGACGAGGAAGGACTCGAAGAGTTCACCCTGATCGAGAGCATCACGCAGGACATCGGCAACCTCGAGGAGGTCGCCGGCCAGTCGCCGGTCGTCAAGCTGGTCAACTACCTGCTGTACAACGCGGTCCGTGAGAACGCCAGCGACATCCACATCGAATGCGACGAGAAGCGCCTGCGGGTTCGCTATCGCGTCGACGGCAAGCTCTATGAGAAGATGCGTCCGCCACACCAGATGCACGCAGCGGTGGTCTCTCGCATCAAGATCATGGCCGAACTGGATATCGCCCAGCGGCGCCTTCCACAGGACGGCGGCATTCACGTCCTGGTCGAAGGCCGTCCGATCGACCTGCGCGTTTCGGTGATGCCCGGCAACTTTGGTGAAAAAGTCGTCATCCGCGTCATCGATCCTCAGAAGATCCTCTACAACCTGGAATCGCTCGGCTTCACCTATGACAACCTCCTGCGGTTCCGCGAGGTGATTCAGGTACCCAACGGCATCGTGCTCGTCACCGGTCCGACGGGATCGGGCAAGAACACGACGCTGTACGCGGCGCTGTCGGAGCTCAACAGCGAGGAAGTGAACATCTGCACGGTGGAAGACCCCGTCGAGTGCAACATCGCCGGCATCAACCAGTTCCAGGTCAATACCGGAGTCGGGTTCGAGTTCTCGACCGCGCTGCGGAGTCTGTTGAGACAGGACCCCGACATCATCATGGTGGGCGAGATCCGCGATCAGGCCACCGCCAACATCGCGGTCCAGGCGGCGTTGACCGGACACCTGGTGCTTTCGACCCTGCACACCAATGATGCGCCGGGCGCCGTGACGCGTCTGCTCGACCTCGGTGTCGCTCCCTATCTGGTCAGCGCCTCGCTCAAAGGTGTCTTGGCGCAGCGACTGGTCCGCAAAATCTGCTCGAGCTGCAAGACCGAGTGCGATCCGCCGCCGAGTCTGAAGAAGACGGTTCAGGACGAGAACCGGGACGTCTGCAAATTCTATCGAGGCCTCGGGTGCAAGAAATGTCGGAACACCGGGTACGCCGGGCGAATTGCCATTCATGAGCTGCTGGTCCCCGACGACGAGATCATGGAGATGATCAACGAGCACGTCAGTGCCAAGAAGCTTCGGGCGGCCGCCTTGAACAAGGGCATGACGCCGCTCCATGTGGACGGGATCGAGAAGGTCAAAGCGGGCATCGTTTCAATTGAAGAGGTCCTGCGCATCGCTGCTGTGGATGCGCCGGCGACCGTCGAAGGATGACCTGTACGCTGTAGAGACGTATACCGATGACGACATTGACGACCGAAATCCGAAAGGCCGACTCCGAACCGGTCATCCGTCCGGATCCCGCGCGAGATCCACGGCTGACGCCGAATGGACCCGGATACGGGGCCGGCGGCCGGAACACCTATCATAAGGCGCGGGTCAGGAGCGCCGATCTGATCCTGTTCACGACGCAGTTGGCGGTCATGCTGGACAGTGGCGTGATTCTCAGTGATGCGCTGGACGCCATCGGAGAGCAGGCCGGGGACGTGCGATTCCGACACATCATCCTTGATCTCTCCGAACGAGTCAAGAGCGGCGAGACGTTCTCCAGAGCCCTGACGGTCTATCCGAACGTGTTCAACCGTATGTTCGTCAGTATGGTCAAGGCCTCCGAGGCCTCGGGACGCATGGTCGAAATGCTCTCCGTGCTCACCGGATATCTCACCTTCGAGGCGGACACCCGCAAACGCGTTCTCGGTGCGCTGACCTATCCGCTGATCATGGTCCTGATGGCGATTGCCGCTACGGGTACGCTGATGTTCTTCGTCCTGCCTCGCTTCATGCGCATCTACGAGACGCGTGGGGCGGCCCTGCCCAAGCTCACCCAGGTGCTGGTCCATGTCAGCCAGATCCTGGGCAACAGCCAGATCATGGCCATGCTCGTAACGACCCTCATCGTCCTCGCAGCGGCCTTGGGCTACTGGTCTCGGACCGTGTCGGGCCGACGCACCCTCGATGGGGTCAAGATTCACACCCCCGTCATCGGCACGATGTTCAAGGATATGGTTGTCACACGAAGCATGCGGATCATGGCGACCATGGTCAACACGGGTGTTCGCCTTCTCGATGCGATCCGTGTGATCCAGGGTTGTGTGGACAATTACTATTTTGAGCAGCTCTGGAGAGAGGTGGACGACAAGATCCAGGACGGATACCAGCTTTCGGAAGCCATCCTCATTTCGGAGCACGCCAAGCTGATTTCACCGAGCATCATTCAGATGCTCCGAGCGGGCGAAAAAGCCGGGCAGCTCGGCGAGGTCTGCGACAAGATCTCGGTCTTCTACGAGAAGAAACTCCAGGCGTCGATCCAGAGTGTCATGACGGTGATCGAACCGCTGATGATCACGATCCTCGGCGTGGTAATCGGCACCATCGCCATCGCGCTGCTGCTGCCGGTCTTCCGCGTCTCCAGCGTGATCGCTCACTGACGAGGGATCGGTACCGACGCCAGCACGTTGCGGCATGTACAGTGATTGCCCAGATGGCAGAGGGCGAGCTTCGGCGCGACGAACCGAATCGGAAACGTCATCGCTTCCTGCACGACCCCATAGCCAATCGTGATGTGCGGGAAGAACGCGCCGAAGGCGGCTTTCTGCCGGTAGTCTCGAATCCAGGCCAGCGTGCTGGGGGCGACGTCCTCGTCGCCATAGATCATCTCGGCGCTCACGTCGCGGCTGACGTACGGTTCGATCGCCTCCATGATTCTCTCATGCAGCTTCTGAAGGGCCGTCGTTTTGGCGACGGCAAACATCGAATTGGACTCGTTCTTCGCGTTGAGAACGGTCACCACGCCCGTGAGTACCAGGTCGCCTGTGGGACAGTCTCTTGCCGCCGTGGCCAGCGCCTCGGTGATGGCGTCCACCTGTTCGACTTCGATGACGCCCATCGCCAGGGAGATGTGCGGAAGGCACGTGGTTTCGTCCAGCACGATCTCGTCGCGGTCGCTTCCGACCAGCTTGCGGTTGGCTTCGACCGCCAGTCGGGCGATCCGGATCTCGGGTAGCAACACGACGTCGATGGCGATTCGAGTCATGGTTCTCTCCTCTGCACTTGCGTGATGACTTCGTCGAACTGCCGCAGAATCGCCTCGTCACTCTGGCGGATGAACCGGTTGACGAACGCGATGACCAGGCAGTTCGCGGCACATCCCGGCACGATTTCGTAGATCCAATCGCTCAGCCCCACCTGTTTCCAGAGCACCAGCACGACGGTGCCGGTGACCATGCCTGCCAGGGCCGCCTGCCAGCTCGTTCGCTTCGAGAACAGGGCGAACAGCACCAGCGGTCCGAACGCGGCGCCGAACCCGCCCCAGGCGTAGGCGACGATGTTCAGGATCGTGTCGCTGGGCCTTAGCGCCAGCAGCAGCGCGATGACGGAGATGGCAATCACGCAGATGCGCCCGACGAGGACGACCTCGCGTTCGCCAGCGCCTCGCTTGATCGTCTTGCGGTAGAAGTCCTCCGTGAGCGCCGACGAGGAGACGAGCAGTTGCGAGTCGATGGTGGACATGATTGCCGAGAGGATCGCCGCCAGCATGACGCCGCCGATCCAGGGGTGCATCACTTCGCCGATCATGTAGATGAAGACCTTCTCGGGGTCTCCGCCGGGGACGGTTGCGAAAAGGCCGATGCCGATCAGCCCGATCGCCACGGCGCCGCCCAGCGAGAGGAAAACCCAGACGATGGCGATCGCCATGGACCGCGACAGTCTGGCCAGGGACTTGGCGCTCATGAACCGCACGAGGATGTGAGGTTGTCCGAAATAGCCGAGGCCCCAGGCCATCGCCGAGACGACGGCCAGAAGGGCGACTGGTCCTCCACTGGGCACGATGCTTCGAGTGATGTCTCTGGCCATCATGCCCTCAAGGATGCCGTCGCTGCCGCCGGCCCGGCTATAGGCGAGCAAGGGGACCACCACCAGGGCGACCACCATCAGCGCCCCCTGGAACAGGTCCGTCCAGCAGACCGCCAGGAAGCCTCCCATGAAGGTGTAAGCGATGATGATGGCGCCGCCGATGACGACGGCGGTCTGGTAGGAGACACCGAAGGTGGACTCGAAAAGCTTTCCCGCCGCAACCAGTCCGCTGGAGGCGTAGATCGTGAAGAAGATCAGGATGACGATGGCCGAGACGATTCGCAGCAGGCCGGTTGGGTCGCCGAAGCGGGCCTCGAAGAAGCAGGGCAGCGTGATCGAGTCGGTCGCCTGCGTGTAGAGCCGCAGCCGCCGCGAGACGAGCAGCCAGTTCAGCACCGTGCCGATAAACAGGCCGATGGCGATCCAGGCGTTCGTCAGGCCGCCGATGTAGATCGCACCGGGCAGGCCCATCAGCAGCCACCCGCTCATGTCGCTGGCCTGGGCGGATAGCGCCGTGACCCACGCCCCCATCCCGCGCCCGCCGAGCAGGTATTCCTCGATGCTTTCGTTGCGCCGGTAGAAATAGAACCCGATCCCCAGCAGCAGTACGAAATACACCACAAACGTAACCACCGTCGCCGTCGTCATCGCTGGACCCGGCCTCCCCTTGTCTCCGGCTTCAGGATCAGATGCGCTATCTTCCTCACGGACGACCCGCCACTCCTCTTGTCGTCCTGAGCGAAGCGCAGCGCAGTCGAAGAGCTCGCCCTGAGCTTGTCGAAGGAATCTGGCCGGAGACGATGCATGCACCAGATTCCTCGACTTCGTTCGGAATGACAACGTCGTAATCGAGGCAGTCTCCAGAGAATCCCGCGATGCATCAGCATCCACGCCTTGGCCCAAGGAGTACGCGAAACGCCCATGTGCGACGAGTGCTTTCGACCGCCTCGGGACGACATACGAGTTGGCACCGCCAGGCTCACTTGATTCCCTTTCGTCCGAACCGCCTTTTTACCAGGTCGCGTGCCCTTTCGATCATTCCTTTCTCGTCCGCGAACTTCCCCGCCGGTCCACCGGCCGTGAACAACACCGCGAACCGCGTCACCAACGCCCCCAGCAACACATACCCAAGAATCACCTGCAACATCAAGCGCAACTGCCTACAGATGCTGTCCGGATTGGCAGCGATATCCCCGAACCCCAACGTCGTCATCGTCAGGGCTGCGAAGTACAAATTGGGTTTGTTTGGCGCTTTTCCTGGCCGTGGGTCGCCTATCGACTGAGGCCTCACGCCGGCGGTCTGCGGCCTCCAGGCTGGTGGGAATTGGGTTTGATTGGGTTTGGTTTTTTTGGGTGGATCCTGGTTTTTGGGCTGGAAATGAGGGAAATTGGGTTTGTTTTGCGCATTTGGGGGATGGCGGACGGGCTGATCCGATGCGAACCCAATAGCTGGCGCGATGAGGACCATCCCCAAGTCCTGCGGACTTGAGGCTGCCACCCCGCTCTCTGGTAGACCAAATGAACGCGGATCCAACACTTGAACAGACGGGGTCTTGACGGGCAGCGGTTTTCAGTTTGGCGGTCATGGTCCGGCTTTCCTCGTGCGGACGATCCAGTTCTGCTTATTGAGTTATGTAGATATCGTACAAGGGCGATGTTTCGGCGTCAAGAAAGAAAACTCCGCCCACCCAATAATCATTCATCCATTATCAATCCTCAAGGATCTCCTCGACGTACGGCTGCCAGGCGGGATCGACGATGCAGAGGAAGACGAGCTCGTGGTCGCCGGTGTTTTCGATGAATTGCGTGGCGCCGGGTGGGATGTAGACGGTGCTGCCGGGCTCGACCGGCTCGGATTCATTGTCGATGATCATCTCACCGAACCCTTCGATGACGTAGTAGACCTCGGCGCTGGTCAGGCGGTGGGGTCTGGTCGCCTGACCGAACGGGACGGTGGCGTGGGCCAGGCTGTAGCGAATCGCCACATCGTCCTTGTCGGGGTGCAGCAGCTCGCGTAGAAGCGAGCCATCCCCGGCGGCGAATTCCTCGCAATCGTCAACCAATCGAATGAGCATTACGATCCTCCCAACAGTATCGATCCTTCGGTGAAGAACGTTCCGGCGACGCATCCGGTCATCAGGCAGGCCAGGGTCGCGGCGATCAGGGCGCGCACCGCGATCGGCCCGATGTCCTTGGACCGCTGCGGCGCCAGCGCGCAGAAGCTGCCGACGAAGATGGCCATCGAAGCGATGTGGGCGAAGCCGCAGAGGGCATAGGTCGCGATGACGGCAGAGCGGGGGTGTTGCAGCAATCCATCCTCCATGGCTTTGGCCAAGTCGTTGTAGGCGGCCACCTCGGTGACGATCAGACGCTCTCCGACGATTCGCGAGACTTCGCGGACGTCGGCGATCGGCACGCCCAGCACGAGGGTCACGGGATAGAACAGGTAGCCAAACAGCGCTCGCAGCGACCACTGTCCCTGCCAGCCGAAGAGCGGATTGATCCAGTTGCCCAGCCCGCCCAGGACGAGATCGACCAAGGCGACGAGCCCGAGCACGGCGATCAGCAGGGCGGCGATGCCGACGATCATGCGCACGCCGGCATTGGCGCCGTTGATGATCGCCTCGAACAGCCCGTTGTCCTTCTCATAGTAAGGTTCCACGCGGACGCCCAGCGTCTCGGGCTGCTCGCTTTCGGGCAGGAGGATCTTGGACATGACCAGGGCGGCCGGCGCCGAGAGCAGCGAAGCGGAGACCAGATGGCCCGCGATCATGGGAAATTGCTGTCGGAGGCTGAAGACGTAGAGGGCCAGGACGTTCGACGCGACGGTGGCCATTCCCGCCGTGAGGATCGTGCAGGTCTCCGACCGCGTCATCGTCGGCAGGTGGGGCTTGACGGTGAGCATGGACTCGACGCCCACGAAGATGTTGCTGGCGGCGACCAGCGACTCGGCGCCCGAGATCCGCATGAGCCTCGTGAAGATCCTCGCGAAGGCCTTGATCAGCAGCGGCATAACCCGCAGGTAGTAGAGGATCGCGATCAGCGCCGAGAAGAAGATGATCGTGGGAAAGCCCTGGAAGGCAAGGATGAAGCCCAGCGATTCTTCTCCGTTCTCACCCGTCTGTCCGGGTCCGAGGGCCAAACGTCCGAAGACGAAGCGGGCGCCGGCGCCCGCCGAATCGATCACCTGGACGGCGACCTCGTTGACGATGAGGAAGGCTTTTGCCCCGGCGGGCACCAGGAAGATGAACCCGGCGACCGCCAACTGGAGGGCCACGCCCCACGCGATCAGACGGAAGTTCATGTTTCGCCGCTGGGCCGAGAGGAGCCAGGCGACGCCGATCAGGATGAAGATGCCGCAGAAGCTGACGAAATTGTATGCATCCATGGGGTCGGATTGTACCCAGATCAGCGGGATGTTGGAATGCGGAATTGTAGAATGGCAGGGTACGGGCGTATAGTCAGCGAATGACACAAACCGTGCGAATCGGCATGGCAAGACGCGCAGGTTAGAATTCGTATGAAATAACTACGTAGAAATACGTAGATTCACGAGGGTCCAAGAGGGGCGGGGAACGGAAATTGTGGACGCTCCGACACAGATATTCACCTATGTATGTATTGACACCGGTGTGCCGGTTGTGTTAACATCAAAGCGCCGCGGGCAGAAGATCGGAGGGGCGCATTTGCCCGCGCGGAGGCAAGACACTTCTACGGATGGAGAATAGCGCTGGATGTCCGTGTTCAAGCGCCAGATGTGGACAGACGCAGTTTGCTTGACGCGAAATAACGTGACCGCATGGTTGCGTGCAACGCAAGTTCTTGGAGGCAGGGTGATGAAACGAAGAATTAGAACTCCAGAGGTAGGGTCACATACGCAACGTTGGGCGACAAGCGCCGTAGTCTTGGTCTGTCTAGCGCTGATGCCGTTGGTGTCATACGGAGACGATAACTACTGGGACGGTGATAGCGGCTGGTGGGATGAGATCTCCAACTGGAGCCTCAATAGCGAGCCTTCAGATGGGGACAATGTCTATCTTACTCCATCGGATGGGGTCGATAGAGAGGTCTACTATCGCACTTCGGAAGATCCCGCTCCGACCCTTGGCTCTCTGCAGATCGACGCGACGAACTCAGGAACCATCACACTGTTCCAGGATTCATATTCGCTGTCGACGAGCCATGAACACATCGGCCTTTTGGGGACAGGCACCTTGAGCCAGAGTGGCGGAACGAATACCGTAACCGACTGGCTCAACATGGGACATGGTTTGGGCAGCTCGGGCACGTATAATCTAAGCGGAGGGGACTTATCTGCTGGTACTGAAGCCTTCGGATATTCCGGCACAGCGGCTTTCAACCAGAGCGGCGGAAGAAATACGGTAGACGGCTGGCTGATGATGGGAGGGCTCTACGGTGGCACGGGTACTGCCACCTACGATCTGAGCGGTACGGGAGAACTGTACGTGGGTAATGAGCTCGTCGGTGGGTCCGGCATGGGGACGTTCACCCAGACCGGTGGCACTCACGCCGTCACCTACGGCTTCAGTGTTGGGTATGGTTCGGGCAATAGAGGCACCTATGATTTGAGCGGGGGCGATCTATCTGCCGGCGGCGAGAGCGTCGGCCGGGAGGGGATGGGGACTTTCATCCAGACCGGCGGAAACAACAGCGTAGCAGGCACGCTTAACGTGGGACGCTATTCCAGCGGCACAGGCACCTACGATCTGAGCGGAGGGAGTCTATCCGCCGACAGTGAAAACATCGGTCATGACGGGACGGGGACTTTCAGCCAGACCGGT
>CAZTGH010000184.1:0-10433 GCA_964612985.1 uncultured Pirellulales bacterium | reverse complement strand
TAGAGCGCGTCCTTGGTAAGGACGAGGTCATGGGTCCGAGTCCCATCAGCAGCTCCATGCAGGTATGGCAGGTCCGGCGGGCTTGCAGACGATACGAACGGTGGAGATGGCTGTGGACGGCCATCCGGTCGCGCGGCATCCGACGCGGACCCGAAGAGCAAGAAAACCAGAGCGAATAACCGCTAACCAGGCACATTGGAGGTTTTGTAAAGATGGCTAAGGCAGTGTTTGAGCGGACTAAACCACACATCAACATCGGGACGATCGGTCACATCGACCACGGTAAGACCACGTTGACCGCTGCGATTACGATGCGCTTGGCAGTGAAAGCGGGTAAGGGAAACATCCGGAAGTTCGAAGAGATCGACAACGCGCCGGAAGAGAAAGAGCGCGGGATCACGATCAATACCGCTCACGTGGAGTACGAGACGGACAACCGCCACTACGCTCACGTGGACTGCCCCGGCCACGCGGACTACATCAAGAACATGATCACCGGCGCCGCTCAGATGGACGGTGCGATTCTGGTGGTGGCGGCCAGCGACGGGCCGATGCCCCAGACCCGCGAGCACATCCTTCTGGCCCGTCAGGTGAACGTGCCGAGCATCGTGGTGTTCATGAACAAGGTCGATCAGGTCGACGATCCGGAGCTGCTGGAGCTGGTCGAGCTGGAAATCCGGGAGTTGCTGAGCAAGTACGAGTTCCCGGGCGACGACATTCCGATCATCAAGGGTTCGGCCCTGGCGGCGATGGAATCGGAAGGCAAAGACGAGGAAGCCTGCAAGGCGATCGACGAGCTGATGGCGGCGGTCGACGCCTACTTCCCGCTTCCGGAGCGCGACGTGGACAAGCCGTTCCTGATGCCGGTGGAGGACGTCTTCAGCATCAAGGGTCGGGGCACGGTCGGCACCGGTCGTGTGGAGCGCGGTCACGTTCGCGTCGGCGAAGAGGTCGAGGTGGTGGGGATGGCCAAAGACATCCGCAAGACGGTCGTCACCGGCGTGGAGATGTTCAACAAGACGCTGGACGAAGGTCAGGCGGGGGACAATGTGGGCATCCTGCTGCGCGGGGTCGAGAAGAAGGAGCTTCAGCGCGGTCAGGTGATCGCCGCGCCGGGCAGCATCACGCCACACACCAAGTTCCACGCGGAAGTGTACGTGCTGACCCAGGCGGAAGGCGGTCGCCATACGCCGTTTTTCGCCGGGTACAAGCCGCAGTTCTACTTCCGGACCACCGACGTGACGGGACAGATCCACGGCCTGCTCAGCGAAGAGGGCAAGAGCGCTGAGATGTGTATGCCCGGCGACAACATCACGATGAACGTCGAGATCATCCAGCCGATCGCGATGGAGGACGGCCTGCGATTCGCCATTCGCGAAGGCGGGCGCACCGTCGGCGCCGGCGTTGTTACGAAGATCCTGGAATAGCGCGTCGGAGGACCTGGGTTTTGCCCGGGCGGCCCGGCGGCTGTCTGCGGTCCGATCGAACCAAAGAGCGGCACCCTGGCCGTGCGAAGAAGGTCGATTTCTTTGCGCGGCCACGGCTGCCGGATGGATAGAGTGTCATGGCGAAGAAGAAAAGCAAGAGAGAGAACGTTTGGCTCGAGTGCACGGTTTGCAGCCAGCGCAACTACAGAACGAACGTCAGCGTCGCCGAGGGGACCCCAAAGCTGGAGTTGAAGAAGTTCTGCAAGAGCGAACGAAAACACACAGTGCACAAGCTGCGTCGCAAGTAGGCTGGCGGCGGTTGTGCGTGGGATAGGCCAGTAGCTCAATTGGCAGAGCGTCGGTCTCCAAAACCGAAGGTTGGGGGTTCGATTCCCTCCTGGCCTGTTCTGTAGCAGGGCGTGGCTATGCGGCTGCGTCGAGTGGATCCATTGGCAGGATAGGCGGCTCATGTTGACACACATATACAAGCCCGGACAAGGCAAGTACACGCGGCTTTGCAGCGCGTTGGCCGTGGCGGTGATCGTGGGTTTCGGGTGCTGGCGGCTCTACGAGAAGCTTGGGGCGACCGACTGGAACCTGTGGGTGGTATCGCTGGTTCCCGTGATCGTGTTTGTGGGCCTGGCGGTGCTGATCTACTGGCTGGTGAACAAGCCCAGCGTGGCCGACTTCATGATCGCGGCCGAAGGCGAGTTGAAGAAGGTCAACTGGTCGAGCCGGCGCGAGGTGGCGGTTTCGACGATCGTGGTGATCATCGTGGTGGTTTTCATGGCGGCGCTGCTAGGTACCACGGACCTGGTGTTCCGGATGGTTTTTGGGTACCTCCTCGGCTAGCGGGGATCCGGTGCGTGGCGGAGCCATGCGTGGGAACAACGGGCCGGCTGGTGACGGACCACAGGTCGAGCCGCGAGCGAAGACAGTGAGTTTGACGAGTGCGTTCGCTTCGGCAACGGCGGCCGAAGCGGGGCAATGAGCCGGGCCGGTGAGCCCAACGAATGTGGACCGCTTCACAAGCGGCAAACCAAAGGCATCGGGATGCATTGGTACGTTTTACGAGTTGCGGCAAACAAAGAGATGCAGGTCAAAGAGGCCCTGGAGCGCAAGACCGCGCAGGAGGGGCTCGGCGAGATCATCGGGCGCATCGAGGTGCCGACCGAGCAGATCAAGCGGATCCGCGCCGGCAAGCAAACGGTGCACAAGCGCAAGCTCTACCCGGGGTACGTGTTCATGGAGATGGAGGCGACGGAGGACGGACGGGTCCCGGAGGCGGCCTGGTTCATGATCAAGGGGACCAGCGGGGTGGGTGATTTCATCGGCACGGAAGGGATGCCGACGCCGATGCGGGACACGGACGTGGCGAAGATGCTGCTGGACGCCGAGAAGCCGGAAGAGGCGCCGAGCATCAAGGTCGAGTTCCAGAAGGGCGACCACATCAAGATTCGCGAAGGTGCGTTCGAGAACTTCGAAGGCACGGTCGATTCGATCGACGCGGAGCGTGGGATCGTGAAGGTCATCGTGACGATCTTCGGTCGCAGCACGCCGCTGGACATCGAGTACTGGCAGATTGAAAAAGTGTGAAGCAGGTCCAAAGGCTTCACAGCGCGTGCTGTGAGGCGGTGGCACGACAGCACAAGGGTATGAGATGGCAAAAGAAGTCTTAACGAAGATCAAATTGCAGGCGCC
Source organism: uncultured Pirellulales bacterium (assembly GCA_964612985.1). Taxonomy (GTDB): domain Bacteria; phylum Planctomycetota; class Phycisphaerae; order Sedimentisphaerales; family Anaerobacaceae; genus Anaerobaca. The sequence goes on along the minus strand of CAZTGH010000184.1, from coordinate 7,305 downwards.
GGGCGGCAAAGCGACACCGGCTCCCCCGATCGGTCCGGCCCTCGGCCAGCACGGGGTGAACATCGGGCAGTTCGTCTCGCAGTTCAACGACCGTACGAGGGATCTCAACGGGATGATCGTGCCGGTGGTGATTACCGTCTACGGCGACAAGAGCTTCTCGTTCGAGGTCAAGAGTCCTCCGGCGGCGGTGCTGCTCAAGGAGGCGGCTGAGGTGGCCAAAGGCAGCGGGGTCCCGAACAAAGAGAAGGTCGGGAAAGTAACTCCGGATCAGGTGCGCAAGATCGCCGAGACGAAATTCCAGGATCTGAACGCCTACGATCTCGACCAGGCGGACAAGATCATTCGGGGCACCGCGCGGAGCATGGGAATCGATATCGAGGAATGACAGGATTTGGGCAGCGTTGATATGAAGGCCAAGAGCAAACGATACAAGCAAGAAGAGCAGCAGGTCAGCAAGGAAGCGCTCAGCCTGGATGCCGCGGTGGACAAGATCAAGTCGTTCACGTCCGTGAAGTTCGACCAGACGGTCGAATGCGTGCTGCACCTCGGGATCGACCCGAAGCAGGCGGACCAGTTGATTCGCGGTTCGCTGTCTCTGCCGCACGGGGTGGGCAAGCAGAAGCGCGTGATTGCGTTCTGCCCCGATGCGGACATCGAAGCGGCCAAGCAGGCAGGCGCGATTGAAGCGGGCACGGACGATCTGATCCAGAAGATCACGGACGGCTGGCTCGACTTCGACGTGGCGGTCGCCTCACCCAAGGTGATGGGCAAGGCGGGCAAGCTCGGTCGGATTCTCGGTCCGCAGGGCAAGATGCCGTCGCCGAAGAACGGCACGGTCACCGACGACGTGGCGACTGCGGTGGGCGAGTTCACCGCGGGCAAGATCGAGTTCCGCAACGATTCGGGCGGCAACGTCCACGCGGTGGTGGGCAAGCAGAGCTTCGAGAAGAAGAAGCTGATCGAGAACATCGAGGCGTTTGTGGCGCACATCAAGAAGATCAAGCCGGGGGCCGCCAAGGGGACGTACATCAAGAAGGCGGCGCTGGCGGCCACGATGAGCCCCGGCGTGCTGGTGAACGTCTGAGCCGCCGGGCGGAGACGTCGTCGGGACGCGGGTGTGAGGACTCGGTTTGAAACTGCGGTGATCTCGGCTGGGCCGTTCGGCATCGCGTATACACGGGAGACGAAATGAGCAAGTATGTGAAAGAACTGCTTCAGGCTGAACTGGAGAAGCGGATCGTCGACGAGGGGATCCAGGACTTCCTGGTGGTCCGGACGAAGGGTATCGGGGGAGTTGACAACAACGTGATGCGCGGGGCGCTGAAGGAGAAAGGCATTCGGCTGCTGGTGGTCCGCAATGCGCTGTTTCGTCGGGCCTTGCGCAAGCACCAGATGGATGCGGCGGCGGGGCTGTTCAACGGTCCGGCGGCCATCGTCTACGGCGGCGACAGCGTCGTGGACGTGGCCAAGGAGATGGCGGACTGGGCGAAGAAGCTGGGTCCGGTGGAGGTGACCGGGGCCTTCCTGGACGGCAGCCCTCTGGACGCGGCGGCCGCGGTGCAACTGGCGACGATGCCGACGCGCGCCGAACTCCAGGGTCGCATCTCTTCGTGCGTCACCTCTCCGGGATCGCGCGTGGCGGGGGCGGTCATGGGCCCGGCCGGCGTAATCGCAGGGTGTCTGAAATCCATCATCGAGAAAGCGGAAAAACAGGCGGCCTGAGGCGTCGCCGGGTTGATCGCATTCATCGCATCGCAGCAGATTACTAACGGCCTGTACGGTTGCCCCGAAAGGGTTAAAACGGGACGGTGGAGTCCCGGCTACCGCCAGGCGTTGGACACATAGAGGAGTCTGTATTTATGGCTGACGAACAAGTCAACGAAACAGCGCAGGAATCGGGCGCTTCCAGGCAGTGGGGCGCGGGGATCAAAGAGATCGGCGACAAGATTGTGGCGCTGAGCTTGCTGCAAGCCAAGGAACTGGCCGATTACCTGAAAGAGGAATACGGGATCGAGCCTGCGGCCGGCGGCGCCGTGATGATGGCCGGACCGATGCCCGGCGCCGGCGGCGCTGAGGAAGTGGAAGAGAAGACCACCTTCGACGTGGTCCTCAAGGGCTTCGGCGAGAAGAAGATCCAGGTCATCAAGGAAGTCCGCGCTCTGACCGGTCTGGGCCTCAAGGAAGCCAAGGACCTGGTGGAAGGCGTGCCGAAGCCGGTGAAGGAGGGCGTCAGCAAGGACGACGCCGAGGCGGCCAAGAAGCAACTCGAAGAGGCCGGCGCGGTAGTCGAGATCAAGTAGTTTTTGAAGTATCGAGCATAGGTCACTTTCCGCATCAGGGGTGTACCGGGTCGTGTGATGGCTCGGGCGCGACAGTCAGACAGCTACAAAGCGTAGGAGCCTTCAATGGTTACGCGAACCGTTCGCAATTTCGGCAAAGTCCAGGACGCGGTGGAGATCCCCGATCTCGTCGCGGTGCAGAGGAGTAGTTACGATCGCTTCCTCCAGAAGGACGTGCCTCCTACGAAGAGAGACGATTACGGGCTGGAAGCCCTGTTCCGGGAGATTTTTCCGATCGAGAGTTACGATAAGAAAATGACCCTGGAATACCTGTATTACGAGCTGGAGAAGCCGCACTACACGCCTCTGGAGTGCCGTCAGTTGCGCCTGACGTACGCCTATCCGCTGAAGGTGCACTGCCGGCTGCGTTCGGAGTCGGGCGCGGATATGGCCGAGCAGGCGATCTATCTGGGTGAGATGCCCGTCATGATCGGGGGCGGCGAGTTCATCGTCAACGGGGCCATCCGGGTCATAGTGAACCAACTGCACCGCAGCCCCGGCGTCGACTTCCTGATCGAGAGCAAGGAAGGCGACCGGGTTCTGCACGGCGGTCGGATCATCCCGGAACGCGGCAGTTGGATTGAGATCGGCGTGACTCAGAAGGATATTCTGGTGGTCAAGATCGACCAGTCCAGCAAGATTCCGGCGACGGTTTTCCTGCGTGCGATCAGCCCGGATTACGGGGCGACGGAAGACATCATCCGTCTGTTCTTCCCGACGAAGAGTGTAGCGACCAACAAGCTGACGCCGGAGATGTGGGCGGTCGGTCCGATTGTCGACACCGAGACCGGTGAGATCATCGTGGAAGCCGGGGCGCAGATCAGCGACAAGGTCTCCATCATTCAGCAGAGCGACATCAAGAAGGTCGAGGTCGTGGAGCAGGTGCGCGACGCCATCGTGCTGAACACGCTGGCCGAGGACGACACCGACAGCCACGAGCAGGCCCTGCTGAAGTTTTACGTCCGTCTGCGTCCGGGCAATCCGCCCAACCAGGAGAAGGCCAAGACGTTCTTCGCCGAGAAGTTCTTCGACGCCAATCGGTACCGGCTGGGCAAGGTCGGGCGGTTCCGGCTGAACCGCAAGTTCGGTCAGTCGGTGGCGGAAGACGAGATGACGCTGCGTCCGGAAGATTTCATCAATACGATGAGGTACATGCTGGCCCTGCGCAACAACGAGGGCGAGGTTGACGACATCGACCACCTGGGGAACCGTCGTCTGCGGACGATCGACGAACTGGCGGCCGATGAGATTCGCAAAGGTCTGCTCAAACTGCGTCGGACGGCCCAGGAGCGGATGAGCATCAAGCGGGACGCCGAGGAATCGCCTCGCGTGGCGGATCTGATCAATTCCAAGAGCGTGGCCAGCAGCATCAATTATTTTTTCGGCCGGGGCGAACTGAGCCAGGTGGTCGACCAGACGAACGCGCTGAGCCAGTTGACGCACGAGCGGCGTCTCTCGGCGCTGGGGCCGGGCGGTCTGAACCGTCGTCGCGCCGGCTTCGAGGTCCGCGACGTTCACATCAGCCACTATGGCCGGATCTGTCCGATCGAGACGCCCGAAGGCACGAACATCGGATTGATCTCGTCGCTGGCGATCTTCACGACGATCGATGACTATGGCTTTCTGCTCTCGCCGTACCGCAAGGTCCAGAGCGGCAAACTCACCGGCGACGTCCAGTACCTTCGCGCCGATGAGGAGATGCGCGCCGTCTTCGCGCCGCCCAGCGCGGTCAACTCCCAGACGGGCAAGATTGACGAGGCGATGGTGCTGGCGCGTAAGGCGGGCGAGCTGGCGCAGACCGTGCGGGAAGAGGTGGATTACGTCGACGTTTCGCCCAAGCAGACGGTGGGTGTATCCGCGTCGCTGATCCCGTTCCTCGAGCACGATGATGCCAACCGGGCTCTGATGGGATCGAACATGCAACGGCAGGCGGTTCCGCTGCTGAAGACGGAGTCGCCCCTGGTGGGCACGGGCATGGAGGAAGTGGTCGGCAAGCATTCGAGCATGGTCGTTCGGGCCACCCATGCCGGGACGGTGACGGCTGTCGATGCCACGCACGTCGTGATCAACCACACGGATGACTACAAGCTCGACAAGTTCATGGGGCTCAACGAACGGACGTGCTTGAACCAGAAGCCGATCGTTCAGTTGGGTGAAGAGGTTCAGGCGGGCCAGGTGATCGCCGACGGGGGCGGGACCGCCCAGGGCATCCTGGCGCTGGGCAAGAACGTCCTGGTCGGGTTCGTTTCGTTCGACGGTTTCAATTTCGAGGACGCGATCATCGTCAGCGAGAGGTTGTGCAAGGACGACAGCTTCACAAGCGTTCACATCGACGAATTCACGACGGAAGTCCGCGAGACCCGGCTGGGCAAAGAGGAGTTCACGCGGGATATCCCCAACGTCAGCGAAAAGGCGCTGCGGAATCTCGACGAGTACGGGGTGGTGCGCGAAGGGACGCGGGTCTGTCCGGGCGACATTCTGGTCGGCAAGGTGGTGCCCAAGAGCAAGGTGGAGCTGACGCCGGAAGAGAAACTGCTGCACGCGATCTTCGGGCGGGCCGGCGAGGACGTCAAGAACGACTCTCTCGAGTTGCCCAGCGGCTACGAGGGCGTGGTGATCAAGACGGAACTGTTCACGCGGCGGGGCGCCGGCGGTGAGGACCAGAAGAAGGTTCTCGCCGAAGAGATCAAGCAGCTCGAGGTCGAGACGAAGGCGCGGGAGTGCGGGATTTTCCGGCAGATGATCGACGCGATCCACCGCCAATTCGAAGTCAATCTGATCGACCCGTCGACCAAGCAGAAGGTCGGAGCCAGTGAGGACGACGAAGTGATTTTCGAGCAGATCGAGAACTTCGACATCAAGTGGGTCCGCCCGGCGGCGCTGCGGGACGACGTGAAGAAGGTCGTGGACAAATTCTGGGTCAAGATTACGGAGGAAGAGGAGGAGAAAGCGCGGCGGACCGAGCGGCTCAAACATGGTGACGAACTGCCCAGCGGCGTTCTCCAGATGGCGAAGGTCTACGTGGCGATCAAGCGGACGCTGTCGATCGGCGACAAGATGGCCGGGCGGCACGGGAACAAGGGCATCATCGCGAAGATCATGCCGGAAGAGGATATGCCGTTTTTGGAGGACGGGACCCCGCTGGACATCATGCTCAATCCGCTGGGCGTGCCCAGTCGTATGAACGTCGGACAGATTCTGGAGACGCATCTCGGGCTGGTGGCGAAGGTGCTCGGGTTCGACGCGGTGACGCCGGTGTTCGACGGCGCCGACGAAGAGGACATTCAGAAGCTCAACGAAGAGGCCAACCAGTTGATGGCCGACCGGCGCGCCGGGCTGGACAAACGGGGCGAAGCGCCCTCGGCCCGTGAGATGTTCATCCACGTGCCATCGACGCTGAAGACGCAGTTGTACGACGGGCGGACGGGCGAGCCGTTCGATCAGCGGGCGACGATCGGCTACATTTACATGATGAAACTGCATCACCTCGTCGACGATAAGATTCACGCCAGGGCCACCGGCCCGTACAGCCTGATCACGCAGCAGCCGCTGGGCGGGAAGGCGCGGACCGGCGGACAGCGCTTCGGAGAGATGGAAGTCTGGGCTCTGGAGGGGTACGGCGCGGCCTACACCCTTCAGGAGATGCTCACCGTCAAGAGCGATGACGTGGAAGGTCGAACGAAGATCTATGAGTCTATGGTCAAAGGCCAGAACACACTGGAGGCCGGCACGCCGTTGTCCTTTGACGTGCTGTGTAACGAGATTCGCGGGCTCGGGCTGAACATTCAGCTCGAGAAGAAGCGTCTGGGACGGACCGCACTGTAGGTGTGATGCTCGGGTTTTTTGACGTTGTAAGGGGCGTTCGATGCTAGGCAATATTTACGATCGGATCAATGATTACGGTTCGGTGAAGATTTCACTGGCCAGCCCGAATGACATTCGCAGCTGGTCGTTCGGCGAGGTCCGCAAACCTGAGACGATCAACTACCGGACGTATCGCCCGGAGAAGGACGGTCTGTTCTGCGAGCGGATCTTCGGTCCGGAGCGGGACTGGGAATGTGCGTGCGGCAAATACAAGGGGACGAAGTTCAAGGGGATCATCTGCGACCGCTGCGGGGTGAAGGTCACGCACAGCCGGGTGCGTCGCAAACGGATGGGCCACATCAACCTGGCGGCGCCCGTCGTGCACATCTGGTTCTTCAAGTCGATCCCGAACCGGCTGGGTACGATCCTGGGCACGAAGAGTTCGGACCTGGAGAAGATCGTCTACTTCCAGGACTACGTGGTCACCGATCCCGGGCAGACGCCTCTGAAGGCGGCGCAGTTGCTCAGCGAGGAGGAATATCGCGACGCGCTGAGCAAATACGGCAATTCGTTCAAGGCGTCGATGGGGGCCGAAGCCATCCGAGCGCTGCTGGAATCGCTCGACCTGGAGGCGGTCAGCGTGCAATTGCACAAGTCGATCTCCAAGACGAACAGCAAGCAGAAGATCAAGGATCTAACGAAGCGGCTCAAGACGATCAACGAGATCAAGACGAGCACGAACAAGCCGGAGTGGATGGTGCTGGAAGCGATCCCGGTGATTCCGCCGGACTTGCGGCCCCTGGTGCTGCTCGAGCGCGACAATTTCGCGACCAGCGACCTGAACGACCTGTACCGACGGATTATCAACCGGAACAACCGTCTCAAGAAACTCATCGACCTCAACGCGCCGGAAGTCATCATCCGCAACGAGAAGCGAATGCTTCAGCAGGCGGTCGATTCTCTGCTGGACAACGGCCGATGTCGCCGTCCGGTTCTCGGCAGCAACAACCGGCCGCTGAAATCGTTAACGGACATGATCAAGGGCAAGCAGGGCCGCTTCCGCGAGAACCTGCTGGGCAAGCGCGTGGACTACTCGGCCCGGTCGGTGATCGTCGTCGGGCCCGAGCTGAAGCTCCACCAGTGCGGCCTGCCGAAGAAGATC
>CAZTGH010000183.1:0-10451 GCA_964612985.1 uncultured Pirellulales bacterium | reverse complement strand
TTTCCGTTCGACTTCGCTCAGGACAAGCTCTCCATTGCGCTTCGCTCCAGTCGGAGTGACAGAGCGGATGCGACGAAACCAGTATCATCGTATTCTGCTCGCGCCCGGGCTGTGGGTGTGGGCGTCACGGGGTGGCCGAGACCGTTGGGTTTGCGTCGGGCGAACGTCGCTGTGACGGGTCTGGCAGTCGTCTGGCTTCCAGTCGTGCGGGGACGCACGACCTGCGGGGGCTCGGCACGAAAAGAAAACGCCGCGGCGCCTGGGGCGCCGCGGCGTAGAGTTCCTGGATGTCGCCTCCTGCGAGGGTTTACTGCTGGTAGATGTGCGTGGCCTCCGTATGCTCGATCGGCAGAGCGAGCTGATCGGTATGCATGCTCACCTTGAACCGCACATCCCCGGCCCGGGCCCCGCGGACGACAACGCGCCACGTGGCCTTGGCCTTCGGTTCGAGACTCCGCAGCGGTGCGAAGCTGACGGTCTTGCCCATGATCGCCCCGGCCGTCGCCCCGGCCGAGGAGACGTACTGGAGCTTGTCGTCCAGCGTGCAGACGATGCGGACGTTCGTGTCGGCGGCGGTACCCTCATTGACCACGGTGATCAGATAGGTCGTGGTCGTGCCGACCTCCACCGGGTCTTCCAGATCGATGACCTGAAGTCGTGAGGCCGGAATGCCGGTGATGCTTGTCTTGGCCGAGTCGGTGACGGTCTCGGTACAGTAAGCGGTTGCGGTAGCGGTCGCCATGACCTCGCCCTCTTTCGTCGGCGTGTAGGAGACGCGGACCGTCTTGGAGGCGTTGGGTTCGAGGGTGCCGAGTTCCCAGATCAGCTTGGAGCCGGCCGACTGCGCTCCGGCGGTGGCCTCAACCCCTGATACTCCCGGCGGGATCAGGTCTTCGACCACGGTGTCCCGGGCAGGTCCATCGCCCCTGTTCAGGACGGTGATCTCGTAGGTGACCGAACGGCCGAGGTATTGCCGCTGCGGTCCGGACTTGGTGATGCTCAGGATCGGCTGACGCACGTTGGTCAGCGTGGATTCCGATTCGGCCCTGAGCCCTGAGCCCGAGGTGGCGATGGCTTTGCTGACGTAGGCCCCCGTCTTGGTGGCGCGCAGCTTGATCGAGAAGCGTCGCGATTCGCCTGCCAGGAGCGTCCCGGCGTCCAGAACGACCTTGCCCTTGCCGTCGGTCGTTTGCAGGCCGACCGGCAACGTATCGACGATCTGAACGTTCTGGGCGGCCCCGGTGCCGGTGTTGGTCACCACGTAGTCGATCGGGATCGGCTCGCAGAGAACCGCTTCGCTCGGCGCGATGCGTCCGAGTTCCAGCGTCGGCTCGACGACCTTGACCATGGCGCAATCGCGGATCGTGTGCGTGATCGCGGTGCAGTGTTCCAGAGGTTCGCCGCCGGTGGCCATACCGGAAATGCGAATGCTCTTGCTGGCCTTGGGCCCGAGGGAATCGATTTCCCAGACGAGCTTATTGTCTTCGCTCTGGGCGGTGGGCTCGGAGCCCTTGAATTCGAATCCCTGGCTGAGGGTCTCCGTGACGACCACGTCGGTCAGCATCATATCGGTGAGGTTGGAGACCTTGATGATGTAGGCGAACGGCTTGTTGAGACGCACTTCAGCGGGCATGGTCTTATCGACCTGAATGATGCCGTAGTCCGACCGCGGATAGGTCATCGACAGTGCGTGGGCGCCGTTCTCATCGACGGCAACGAGGTCGGGCCCGAGCACGACTCGCTCCTCGTAGGACGGTGTGGGAGCGGTCATTACCGGGGTCACTGGTTTGAGGTCTTCCACCGAAGCGGTGACCACTTCGGGCTCGGCTTCGACCGGCTCGACGTCCTCGGGAGCGACCTCCGGCTCGATGTAGAGGCCGGACGACAGTTCGGTGCTCTCCACCGGAGCGGTTTCCACCGGTCGCGCCTCGCGTCTCGAGGGCACCGACAGGGTAGGCCTGAGGTCTTTGTCCCAGAAATAACTGCGGTTCGACCGCGACGCAACCCGTTGGGGCTGGTCCTCGCCCGAACTGGCGCACCCGGACAAGAGCACGGCACAGATCAGAAACAATACCGTCAATACCTTCTTCATCACACCGCTCCTTTCAAACCCTCAAGCTTGCCGGCGACGACCGGAACCGCCCGGTTTGGGATCCCCGTTGGTCCGAAAGCCCCTGGCGGGTGAAGGAGATACGCCTGGCGCGCTGCCGACGTGGCGGCCGATGGCCGCTACCCCTTCCCCTGTGCAAAGAACGAACGTGTGCCCCTGCCGGCCGGGTTCGGTCGACAGCGGCAACACGCGCCGTTGCCTGCTGGTACGGTACTCTTCCAACTATAGTATACGATAGAACGCCCCTCTGAACCTGGAGCCCCAATTCTGAATTATTGCCGCATTATACCATTTTGTGCAAGCTAAAGTCAATGGATATATGGAGTTAATATGGGCAAATAGGTACCCTGGGCCGGTCAGGGATGCCAGGGCCGAGCAGATCGGTCGTGACGAAACGACCCGCCGCCGGACGAGTGGGCTTGCCCCGTTGTGGTGTCCGATAAGAGCGACGGTATCCGTTGTTTGGGCCCGGTGGGATGCGGTCCTCGTCTGACGTGGGGAATCGCCGGGCGACGGGCGGGTGGCGATGCGAAAAGGCTTGCGTGGAGCGACTTCTGTCTGTATTTTTGCCACACAGTGCGAATCGGTGGCCGCACAGTGGTGCGCGAGGCCCGGATGAGGCCTGCCAGGCCGGGCAGGAGGCGGGAAATCGTCGGTCGCCTGGGACAACACGAACCGAATCGAATGGGGTAAGAGCTAAGTGGATCGTACTGCTTTTCTCAAGCGTCTCTCCGAGACCGTCCTGATTGCCGATGGCGCCATGGGCACCATGCTGTACCAGCGCGGCGTTTTTCTCAACCGTTGCTTCGACGAGCTGAACCTGGCGGACCCCAAGCTGGTTCAAGGGGTTCACGAAAGCTATGTCGAGGCGGGAGCGGACTTTATCGAAACCAATACCTTCGGGGCCAGCCAGGTCAAGCTCTCGCAGTACGGACTGGGCGACCAGGTGGCGTCGATCAACCGGGCGGGGGTGGAGCTGGCCCGGGCGGCCGCCGGCCAGGATGTGCTGGTGGCAGGGGCGATCGGCCCGCTGGGTTGCGAGGTGACCGAGTTCGGCCCGATGACGCCCCAGCAGGCCGGACAGATCTTTCGTCAGCAGGGCGCCGCCCTGGTCGAGGCCGGGGCGGATTTCCTCATCCTGGAAACCTTCTCCAATCCGGACGAGCTTCTGGTGGCCCTGGCGGCTGTGCGAGAACTGGCGGAGCTTCCCATCGTGGCACAGATCACCGCTGACGAACGCGGTGAGACTCTATATGGCGAACGGGTCGACCAGGCGCTGGCGCGGGTGGCTCAAGAGGAGGCTGTTACCGCCGTCGGACTGAACTGCGCGGTGGGCCCGTCGGGTATGCTCAGTAGTCTCGAGCTGGTTCGGGCCGTCACGGACAAGCCCGTCTCCGTCCAGCCGAACGCCGGAATGCCGCGATCGGTCGAGGGCCGCCAACTCTATATGTGTACGCCCGAGTACATGGCCGAGTACGCCAAACGTTTCTTTGAGATGGGCGCCCGGATTATCGGCGGCTGTTGCGGTACCACGCCCGACCATATCCGGGAGATCGCGCGGGCCGTCCGCTCGGTGGACAAGGCGGTCGCGCGGAGTAGGGTCTCGGTGACGGTCGGTCCCGGTCGTACGGCGGAAGCCGAGGCGGTGCACGCGGTCCCCCTTGAAGAGAAGTCGCATTTCGGCGCCAAGCTCGCCAGAGGCGAGGAGGTCACGAGCGTGGAGCTGACGCCGCCGCGCGGCGTGGACATGGCGAAGATCCTCGATAAGGCCCGCCAGTGCGTCGCCGCCGGCGTCGATGCGATCAACATCCCGGACGGTCCCCGTGCCAGCTCTCGCCTCTCGCCCATGGTCACGGCGGTGCGGATCCAGCAGGAGGCGGGCATGGAGACCATCCTGCACTTCTGTTGTCGCGACCGGAATCTGATCGGGATGCAATCGGACATCCTGGGCGCCTCGGCGATTGGATTGCGGAACCTGCTGATCATCACGGGCGATCCGCCCAAGCTGGGCGAGTATCCCAACGCCACCGCCGTTTTCGATATGGATTCGATCGCGCTGACCAACGTCGTGCAGAACCTCAATCGGGGGCTGGACATCGGAGGCAATCGCATCGACCCGCCGACGGCGCTGACGATCGGGGTCGGCGCCAATCCGGTGGCCGCCGATCTGCCCCGGGAGATCGAGCGGTTCAAGTACAAGGTCGCGGCCGGCGCGGAATATGCGATTACACAACCGGTCTTCGATCCGGAGTCGCTGTTTCGTTTCCTCGAGGCAATCGACGAATTCCGCATTCCCATCGTCGCGGGGATCTGGCCTTTCACGAGCTTCAAAAACGCTGAATTCATGGCGAACGAAGTCCCCGGCGTGGTCGTTCCCGAGGCGCTGCTGGAGCGGATGAGCGGCGCGACGACCAAGGAACAGGGACTGGCGCTGGGCGTGGAGATCGCGCGGGACTTGATTGCGAAGATCCGCAAGCAGGTGGCGGGTTTTGCGGTCAGCGCGCCGTTCGGCAACGTCCGGACCGCCCTGGCGGTTCTTCAGGCGTGAACATGGATCAAGAGGTTTGCGATCGGCGGCTGATGGTCGAATTGATGGCCGTTACGGTGGAGGCTGAGCGTGCGATCGAACGGGCGGGACGGGCGTGCTATCTGAGTTTCGATCGGATCGAGGACGACTCCCACCAGGCCTTCATTCGACGGCTCATCAACAGGGGTCACGAATCGCCGCTCGAACATGCCTACGCGACAAATCAGGGGATTTCGAGGCCGACGAGGGTGAAGTCGTCGACTTCTTCGGGAGCGATCTGGCGAAGGCTTTGCAGTTCGGTCAGCGTGTCGACGATCTGGTGGATCGGTGCATCCCGCAACGCGAGCAATTCGTCGGTGAACTGGAATCCTGTGCCGTTGACGAGTTGGCCGACCAGGGATTCGGCGCCGTCGGAATAGAGCAGCAGCCGATCGCCCGACTGAAGCTGAACGGAGCCTTGGGTAAATTCCGCGTTATCGAAGACGCCCAGCAGCGAGCCCCTCGTTTCGAGTTGTTGTGGCGGCTCGCCTTCGCGGAACAGGATCGGGTAGGGATGACCCGCACGGGCGAACACGAGTTGCCTCGTCTTGACGTTGAGCAGGCCGTAGCAGCAGGTGGCGAACTGATAGCCGGACAGCTTCTGGCCGAGCATCCTGAGGTTGAGGTTCGTGATCACTTCGGTCGGCGAAAAGATGCGGTAGCTGTGCCCGGTGGTTTCACGCATCGCCATGGCCTGCTTGATGAAGATCGTCAGCAGCGCCGCGGGCATGGAGTGGCCGACCGCGTCGGCGATGTAGAAGCCGATGTGTTGTTCGTCGATTCGCGCCACGTCGTAGATATCGCCCGAGACCCATTCGGCGGGGATGAACGTGACCGCCCATTGGGCCGCGTCGCTGTTGGGTAAGCGGGCCGGCAGAAAGTCGCGCTGCACCAGACCGGCCAGGCGCAACTGCTCGGTGAGGTTGTCCGAGAGAGGCTCCCGCTCACCTGCCGGTTCGCCCGTCTTGTTGCCGGCAAACCGCTGGGCGGCGCTGAGCGGCGATGGCGGCTTGACCGCAATGCCCGAATCCTGATTCTTGCGGTCGGCCAGGTGCACGCTGATCCGCGCCCACAGCGCGTCGAGCGAAACCGACGTGACCTTGTCCGTCATCGAGAAGCTGCTGTCCGAGGGCATCAATGAGAAGCTGCGGACCGCGCGCTGGATACGCTGCGTCAGCAGGATGATGCCGACGTTGTCGCGCTCGAGCGATTCGAGGATGCGCCCCAGACGCTGGTCCTGCGACGCGTCAATGCCCTCGGCATCGATAACCACCGTGCCGACCAGTTCCGGACGAAGATGGACGACCTGGTAGCCGTCCAGCGGCAGAAGACGATGAGAGACCCGTTTCTGCCGGAACAAACGTCGGACCTCCAGAGGCAGATCGGGTTTATCGGACAGATAGATGACATCGGTGAACCCGGCGGGTGCTTCCATCGGGCTCCGTACTCGTAGTTTCCCCATAGTGGTTGCCTTCCTTATGCCGCGAAACGCGCAACACCCCGTCCGTGCGGGTTGTGTTCGCTACCGTAATGTCGTCTCGATCGGGGGGCGACTTTTGGGGATTTTCGGGCTTTCTTGGGGCCTCGCAAAAGTTCAGCAAAGAAAGGACAGTAGGCCTGCTTTGCAAAACTCCACTCATTCCGGAGAGGGTGGTCGCGATGACCGGCCGCAGGCGGGCAGGGCCGATACGCCGGGCTGTTTCAGCCGGCGAAGATCGCCGAGCCGATCCGCAGGATTGTCGCGCCTTCTTCGATGGCGATCTCGTAGTCGCTGCTCATTCCCATGCTCAACTCGGTGAATTGAGGCCCGACGATCTTTTCTCCGCGCATTTCGCAGAACAGCTCGTGGGCGCGGACGAAACAGGTGCGGATCACGTCCTTTTCTCGGGTCAGCGGGGCCATCGTCATCAATCCGATGAGCTGGAGGTGGGGCAGCGTTTCGATCTGCTCGGCCAGATGCGTACCGGCTCCGACGGGCACGCCGTACTTCTGCGGCTCGTTCGACGTGTTGACCTGAAGCAGCACGCGCGGACGAAGGTTCAGCTTGGCGGCCGCCGTGTTGATCTCTTCGGCCAGTCGCAATGTGTCTACCGAATGGATCAGCGAAGTCGTCGGCAGCACCTGGCGCACCTTGTTGCGCTGGAGATGGCCGATCATGTGCCAGTGGATCTGCGCGGGCAGCCCGCTGTTCGGCCCTTGCTGCTGCAGGAACTCGGCGACCTGGCCGGCAACCTTCTTCAATTGGAGGACCCGGTTCTCGCCCAGATGGTTGTAGCCCAGTCGGATGACTTCCTCGATCTCTTCAATCTGCGCCGATTTGGTCACCACGACCAGCTTGATATCTTCCGGCTCGCGATGCGCTCGCGCGCAGGCAGAGGCGATCGTTTCTTTAACTCGTTCTATTCTCTCGGCGATTCTGGTCATCGGCGGTCGCTGTGAATGAACCTTCGCAGGCCTCATGTCCATTCCTGCACGACTCCAGCTATCGATGGAAGCAGGAACCAGTCTATCGGTTTGCCCTTCGGCACCTATCTGGGGGGCTAGTTTAGGGGCTTTCGGCACGCCTCACAAGGCGGTTGCGAAAAAAACCGATTTTCGATCTCTCTGCCGCGTCCGCTCGTCGGGCGTCGTGGCTCGGGAAGCAAGAATAAATGGCCGAAAGGCCAAGACCGAATTAAAGGTGTATTGGATATAATTCGATATAGAATATGAGGCTGGCATTCGGGCTCTGACCCGGGCGACGGCGGAGCCGGACGCAGGGGATCCGACCAGCGGAGAAGGACCGCCGGAGGTCTCCGGGCCCAAGCCTACCTGGGCGCCCGAGGGGGATGCTGGCGATCCGCCGCAGTGGCCGCCGTCAGTGGCAGACAACGCACCTGTCGGACCGCTCCAGGTGGATCGCATTTACAAGTGGCTGCTAGTAAAGAACTTAGGGTTATATGAAAAGACGGTGCGCGTGACAGGAAAATACGAAAATAGTCGTTTTTTGTCTTGCATCGGCATGTTAAACGAGGTATAATTCATTTGTTCAATGGAGTGAAATGGGGTGGCGGTATCACCCTGAAGTCTGCTCGGTTTTTTTCACGGGTAGCATTTGACAGGCCGGTCGGAATCAGTACACTTGCTCTTTGATTGGGTAGATACGAGCTGTGTATCGCAGTTGACAAACCTCGGCGAGGCAGCGTGGTCCACCGGTCTCCCCCCCAGCCGGAACCACCACCTCGCCATTTTTGTGCGCGTCTCACGATCCGCAACCATGCCTCGCTGATTCCAATGGATGCAGTCGGCAAATGCCACCGTATTCTGACTGGACCCGTTCGCACCGCCCTCGACCGACTCGGTAAAGACTATTCCCCGCTCACCTGTACGATGACCTTGCGGCTGCGCGAGCCGTCGAACTCGCAGAAGAAGATTCCCTGCCACGTGCCGAGCGTCAGTTGTCCTTCGTGCACCAGCACCCGTTCGCTGGCGCCGACGATCGAACTCTTGCAGTGGGCGTCGGAGTTGCCCTCGCTGTGGCGATAGCCGCCGCGATGGTGGGGCAGCAGCTCGTTGAGCGTCAGGAGGATGTCGTGCGGAACGGAGGGATCGGCGTTCTCGTTGATCGTGATCGCCGCCGTCGTGTGCGGGCAAAACACCACGACCTGGCCGTCGGTGATGCCCGAGTCGCGAACGATCGACTGCACCTGGCTGGTGATGTCGATCATCTCATTGCGGCTGTGCGTGCCGATCCGAAATTCCTCTTGAACGACTTTCATGATGGCTCCTTACATCTGGTCGACGACGGTGATGCCCAGCAGCTCGCTGAGGCCGTGGCGAATCGTTCGGGCGGTCAGATCGCATAGCAGCAGTCGCGTCGGTCGCTTATTGGGCGGCGCGTCGAGCACGGGGCAGTTCGTGTAGAACGCGCTGAATTTCTGCGCCAGCTCGTACAGATACGCCGTCAGGTAGTTGGGTCGGTAATCGACGGCTGCCGACTCGATCGCTTCGCCATAGCGGACGAGGTGCTTGCCCAGGTCCAGCTCCGTCGGCTCGCTCAGATCCAGTGCGTCTACATCGCCCAGTTCCTTGCCGATGTCCACGCCCCTGCTCTCGGCCTTGCGCTCGATCGACTTGATGCGGGCGTAGGCGTATTGCATGTACGGCGCCGTGTTGCCGTCCATCGCGAGCATCTTGTCGAAACTGAACACGTAGTCGCTGGTACGATTGTTCGAGTAATCGGCGTACTTGACCGCGCCGATCCCGACGGCTCGCGCAATCTCCGCCTTCCGGTCGGTCGGCAGGTCGGGGTTCTTCTCTTCGACCACCGACTGGGCCCGCTCGACCGCTTCGTCGAGCAGGTTCTTGAGCTTGACGTTCTCGCCCGAGCGGGTCTTGAGGGGTTTGCCGTCTTCGCCCAGCACGCTGCCGAACATCACGTGCACCAGTTCGACCTTCGCGCCGTTGCGCCGGTCCCAGCCGGCCTTGTCCGCCACCGCAAAGAGCATCTGAAAGTGCAGCGCCTGGCGCGAGTCCGTGACATAGACCACGCGGTCCGCCTTCAGCTCGCCCACGCGGTAGCGAATCGCCGCCAGATCCGTCGTCGCATACAGGTACGCGCCGTCGCTCTTCTGGATGATGAACGGCAGCGGCTCGCCTTCCTTGTTCTTGAACCCTTCGGGGAACACGCACACCGCGCCATCCGACTCCCGGGCCAATCCCATCTTTTGCAGGTCGTCGACCACACTGGACAGTCTGTTGTTGTAGAAGCTTTCGCCGCAAACGTCGTCCATCGTCAGCTTGACGCCCAGCCTCTCGTAGATGCTCTGGCAGTGCTCCAGCGTCAGCCTGCGGATGAACTGCCAGGCCTTGTACTCCTGCTCCTCCTGGGCCTGGAGCATGACGGTGATCCGACGCGACAGTGATTCGTAGTCAATCAGTTCCTCCTGCCCCTTGCTGATTGTCGGGATGGTCAAGCCCAGCCCGGCCACCGTCTCTTCCACGAGGTTGACGTACTGATAGACCGCCAGAAAGTCTTCCCATAGCTCCTCGATGTCGCGCCCACTGAGACTCTCCAGAAACGGGGCGAAGTACTTCTCGCCCTTGGGATCGTCCGCCCAGTCCTGTTCGTGACGGTCGCGTATGTGCCGGCACAGTTGCCGGGCGTCCTCCGCCGCCTCGGCGCGTCGCAGTTCGTCGAGTTCCGTGCGGTAATATAGAGGTTGCCCGCGCTTCTCCGCCATGCACATGTGCCATAGGCCCAAAATCACCCTTCCGAACTGCGTGCCCCAGTCGCCGATGTGGTTCTGTCGCACCACGGGGTGGCCCAGGAATTCGAGCACTCGGCAGATGGCGTCGCCGATGATGGTACTGCGCAGGTGCCCGACGTGCATCTCCTTGGCGATGTTGGGACTGGAGAAATCGACGACGCTTACCTTCGGGGTCACCGTCGGTTCGATCCCGAGCCGGTCGGTTTGGTCGGTGTTGACGCGGAGCAGTTGGCCCGCGACATAGTCGGCCTTGAGTCTGAGGTTGATGAACCCGGGACCGGCGATCTCGGGCGCCTCGCACAGGTCGGAGACATCGAGACGTTCGACCACCTGTTCAGCCAGCTTGCGCGGATTCGTCTTGAGCTGCTTGGCCAACGCCATGACACCGTTGGCCTGGTAATCGCCAAATCGTGCATCCGTCGTAGGGCGGACGATCGCTCGACAATTCTCGCTGCCGGTCGCGTCCTCCATGGCTTCGCTGATTCGTTCCTCGAGTAGATCAACCGCTGTCTTCATCAATCGCCAA
>CAZTGH010000182.1:0-10491 GCA_964612985.1 uncultured Pirellulales bacterium | reverse complement strand
GCGCTGCCCTCGTCCTGCGCCTCGGGATTCCAGGTGAAGGCGGCGGTCGGTCCAACGTCGCCCACCATAACCACGAGCGTATCGGTGCCCACGCCACCATCATCGTCGCTGACCGTCAGCGTAACAACATACGCGCCATCGCAGGCGTACGTATGGCTCGGCGTCAGAGTCCCCGAGGCCACGCTCCCGTCCCCGAACTCCCAGACGGTTGTATGCGTATCCGCCGGGCCGGCATCCGTGAACGACCCGCCGAAGGTTATCGGCTGTCCTTCCTCCGCGATCCGATCGGGCCCGGCATCCACCACAGGAGCCATATTCAGTACGGTTATGTCCCTTTCGCCTACCGCAGTGTGCACGCCATCTTCATCCTCCACACCGACGGTTACGGTGTAGGCGCCGTCGTCGGGGTATCGATGGTATGCGTACAAACTCGGGACAAAGCCGGCGGACGTTGGGGACGGGGCAGCGATGATTTCCTCTATACCATCCGACCACGTAACTCGGTAGCTGGTCACCGTATCATCGCCGGGATCGACCGCAGGCTCAATAATCAGAATGACCATCGCCCCTTCGTTCACCTCGTCCGCGGCCCATAGTTGCACGGAAGGCGCTACGTCGTCCACCACAAGGCCAAAGTCAACGGACGCGGAGGCTCCATCGCCATCCGTAACCGTGATCGTGATCGGTGCGGGTTGATCGCTTTCGGTGCTGTCGCTTGGGGTGTACGACCAGGTCCAGGTGCCGTTTCCGTTGTCCACGACGGAACCGATCGAAGCACTGAGGGTCAGCATATCTGCCCCGGGATCGCCGAAGGCCCCGTGTTGTACCGCTTCATCGCCTTCACTGACCGTCACGGTGGGAAGGTCGGCTGTGAGAGTTGGACTCGCGTTGATGACCTGGACGGCATGGGTGAATGTGTAGACCCCGTTCTCGTCGATAGCCGTGACGAGCACCTGGAATATCCCATCATCAGGGAAGACGTGGGTCACTGAGCCCGCCGCAAGATCAATCACGTCTTGTGCGGTGCCGTCCCGCCAGTCCACCAGCCACTGTGATATGACGTCATTGCCCGGATCGCTGGCGCTCACTTCCAGGATGTAGGGCGAACCCTCTTGTGCCGATCCGGTGCCGGAGACTTGAAGCGTCGGTGGCACTTCGTTGAGCATAACGGATGCCAGATAGTCGGTGAAGTCACCGTCCCGGTCGTAGATGCGACCACGCACCGTCTGAGGGCCGGAATCAACAGCCAGCCACGTGGCAGAGGCGTCTGACGTCCGTTCGATTTCGAACAGCCCGTCGTCGTCGAGGTCGTAGCTGTAGGTGAAAGGCCCGGCTGCATCGACGGGTGACAGGTCGCTCTGTGCGGAAAACCACACGGTTATGGAACCGCCTTCGTCGGTCGGACCGTTATTCAAGAACAGCGCCGTCGGGGGAGCGTTTAGCACGGTGAGATAGGTCGACGCGACGTTCACATTGTACGAACCGTCCCCATCCGGATAGATGATTCGCAGGGACAACAGTCGCTCTATCCCGGCTCCGTCGTCATCGATCCCGAGTCCCACAAGGTCCTGCCACGTCAACACGGGATCCGCACCTGAGGCGTCATCAAAAAGTCCATCGCCGTCCAGGTCCCAGTCGAACGTCGGCGCGCCGGGCGCGGTGGCCTGAAGATGCAGAGACTGCCCTTCGCAGATCTGGTAGGGGCCGCCTGGATCGGGTTGCGCCGCAGTAACTCGTACGGGAATCGTCCGGAGATAGCTGCCATCTTCATCCATGGCCGTCACTTCAACGCGGAAGTCGCCCGTGGCAAGGTAGACGTGCCGCGCTCCACTTGCGTCACTCCCGAAGCGGTCAACGACTCCATCCTGCCAGTCGACCGTCCAGGCCGATACCGCATCGTCGCCCGGGTCATCCGTGGCGGAGAAGGCGATCGAGTATTCCTGACCGACCGCAATGGTCGTCGCACCGCCGACCGTTACCACCGGAGGCGTGGGATGGATCGTGATCGTCGCAAAGGCATCGGTATAGAGTTCGTCCAGAGCCGGATCTCCGGTATCGTTGGTGACCCGTAGCGCGATTTCATAAGCACCGTCGTCGTCGAGACCGAAGCCGCCCAGTTGAGACCAGGTCAGGGTGGGGTCTGCCGTCGTCAGGTCGTCAAAGAATCCGTCGCCGTCGATATCCCAGGCGAACGACACCACATTACCGAAACTCCGCGTCCCTTCACTGCTGAGTTGGACGCCTTCTCCTTCGGAAATCGTGAACGGTCCGTCGATCCGAGCATCGGGCGCGGTGCGGACCTCGACGTTCTCGGTCGTTTGGAACTGCACCCACCCAAGGGCGCTGCCCGTCGGGTCCAGAGCGGCGATGGAGCCGTCTGGCGGGTCTACATCCGCGCCGGGGTCAATTCCTTCGCCGACAGCGATGAAGCGCAGTGTGTCACCGATCGCGTCGTTCCCGTCGCCATTGACAGTCGCCCACCTGGTGTCGGGATGCATCCGGGCGCCGAGCACATCGATAACGTCATTCCCATTTCCGGCGTTGATCGTGGTTGTGCTATCCGAGGCCGTACCGGCAAGGGCAATGGAATCGTCACCGTCGCCGGTGCTGATGGTCAAGGCGGCGTGGTCCGCACCGATACGGATATCGACCGTGTCTTCGCCAGTTTCCGTGTTGACCTCAACAGTGCCGCCGAACCGCGACAGAAGGACTGAGTCGTCGCCCTCGCCCGTAGTAATGGTCGTCTTGGTGACACCTGTCGGGGGCGCGACAAGACGGATCGTATCATTGCCGCTGCCTGTCGTCAGGTTGAGACTCTCGATGCCGCTGAAGCTCACCGCCAGGTTGCCACCCGTCTGCCCGCTGCCGGTCACGCTGAAGCTGGCGACGCCGCCGGCGTTGAGGCCCACTCCTTCGGAGGAGCCCACGAAAACCCTGCCGCTGACCGGGTCCACCATGACCGAGTTGGGCGACTTGAGCCCAAGCGTGGTGCTGTTGCCGTTGCGGATACTCTGAACGAACTCGAAGCGATCTGTTCCTTCGTTGAATCGGAAGACAACCAGCGCGTCGCTGTTGCCGCCTGTGACATAGAAATGGCCGCCAAAGGGATCGACGGCTACGCCATTGGCGCCGCGCAGGCCGCGCAATCCCGCCTCTCCCTCTCGGAAGGTCTGCAGCCGCGAGTATGTGCCGTCTGCGTTCCGCTCGAACAGACTCAGCGAGCTATCGTCGGCATCCGTGACGAACAGGAACTGACCGGCGGGGCTCAAAGCCATGTCGCTGGGGGACGAGACCGGAACCGTGCCTATGCTGCGGTAGCCCGTCGGTTCCTTGCGGCATATGGTGACGCGCTCCGGACCTGCAATGTAGAGGATCCCGCCGTCCGAGCTGACCGCCATATCGATCGGTCGCCCCACGCCGGAGGCAGACTGATAGATCAGGGTGTCGCTGCCCGCATCATACGCGCCCGGCGTGCCGCCTTCATCCTGCCAGATCTCCTCGCCGAGCGTGTAGCTGCCACTGGAGTCCCGATCGAAGTAATAGAGCCCCGCTTGCAGGCCTATGGCCCCATGCGCGAGTTGGTACCCGTCACCGCCATCACTGACCAGCACGTCAATGCCCGCGTCGTACACACCAACTCTGCCGCCGACGTCCTTCCATAGATCACCGCCGCCGGCTGCATCCGCAGTTGCACCGACCGGCACCACGAACGCACCGATGGCGTCCAGGTCGCATCCGTGATTGCCGACGCCCAGGAAGCTGTCGTCGTCGATGCCGACGACGCGTATGTATCGCACGGAATCCAGTCCGCTGACGGTCATGTCATAGGAACGGGCGAAGAAACGGCTGGGATCGCCCTCGCCCGGGATCGCCAAAGCAGCGCCCTGGGTGGCGGTCACCTCGTAGAAAGCCAAGCCGTCTGCGCTGACATAGACGCGGATGTCCTCAAACTCATCCACCGATCCCCAGCCATCGATCCGCTCCTCATAGACGTTGAAGTCGTTGCCGGGTCGGTTATACAGTTGGTACGCACCGAGGCTGAAGGTGGCCCAGTAGCTATCCCTGAGGTCATAGTAGCTGCTATCGGGCGGGCCGGAGAAATAGTCATCGACGCTGGGAACGTTACTCGATATTGAGCCGGATGGCGGGAAGAACGGACTCACCACGTAGTCGGAATCATAGTAGTAGAGGCCGTTCTGTATCCCGGTGTCGCTGTCGCCCAGCCGTTCGGCCCCGATGATCTGGGAGAAACGAAGCGTGTCCGACAGGGCATCCCGTTCGAGGACTGCCACTCCTGCATCAGTGGCCAGGTAGACCAGGGTGCCGTCCGGGCTGACCTCGATGGCATTGACATTCGCAAGACGCGACGCGTCCAGGATGCTCTCGCGGAAGGTGAGCCTTCCAGTCAACGGATCCCGATCGAAGACCGCGATAGCCCTCTCAACCGGGGAAACCACGTAGACCTCATTGAACGACGGATTGATCGCCACCTGGGTGACAGCAGTGAGCCCCTCGACGCGATTACCGCCCGCATAGCTCTCATTGGTGTACGCCTCGACCGGAGACAGAGCTCCCTCGCCGCCCACGTTTAGGACGACCAGTGCCCCGCGCCCGGGATCTATCGCGTAGATGAACCGCCCATCGGGACTGACGACGACCGATTGCAGGCCCAGCAGTTCGAGCGGCAAGGAGAATCGCACGTTTTCGGCAGTGGTCATCGTTTCGGGGCCGAGCGCCGCAATGCTGCCGACGACAGTGACCTCTCCCCACACGCCATACCCGGCGTCATAGTTTCCTGCGGTCACCCGGATACCGTACGTATCCCCTTCGGCGACGTTCAGGCTGACGTTATCAAAGACATCCAGGTTCCAATCCGGCCAGGAAACGCTAAGAGCGGACACAACCACACCGTTATGGAGAAGCTCCAAGCCGTAATCGGCCTGGTGCCATGCATGGAAGGCTCGGTAGGTGATGTCGAGCGTGAGCCGTCCCGTGATGGTAGCCCTAGTGGTGAAATCGTACTGGTAGGTCGTAGTGCCGACGCCACCTCCGCCGGTCGGTGCGCTGTAGGCCAGCAGGACGCCGCCAGGAATGTCCGCGATCGATGTGGTCGGCGCCCCCGAATTCCGGTACTCCAGTATCTCCAGGGTTGTTGTCCAGCTTGCGGCATTTTCCACGTCCGAGGAGGTGATAGAGACCGCGCGGAGAGCATCGGAACCGGCATCGGTGATGTAGACTCTGTCATCGGTCACGTGGAGGCCGGCTGGATCTGAACCCGCGAGCGCCATCGTGTCCATAGCGACCAGGGAGTGCGTAACCGGATCGGGTGCGTACATGCCGACGCCGTTCTGTCCCAGGACGTAGATTCGCTGTTCAGTCGTCGGGCACGCGCCAACGCGGATATTGTCGAAGCAGGCGTTCTGCTGGCCCCAGCAGTACATGGCCACGGTGCCCTGCGTCAGCGGACTGGCGTCGGTGACTTCGCAGATCTGGACGTCGTCGACCAGCACCTCGATCCGGCCTCCGATCGCTTTGACTTTGACCGCGAACCAGGTATCGACTGCGTAGGGGACGGTGTCCGCCCAGAGCAGTGACTCTGCGCCGTTCTGGACCTTGTACAACCTGCGAAACGCTCTCTCACTGTCGAAATCGAGTTTGTAGTAGTTGTCGGGATCGGTGTACCGGAACATCACACCGATGCCGTCGTTGTCCGTGGCATGCAAGTCGACGCGCAGTTCGTAATCGGTCCAGTTGAAGCTCTGCCCCAGGGCGTCCTGGTAATAGCGGTAGGTGCCCAGGCGGGCGCGCGTCGGCGAATCGCCGAAGATGTTGCTGCTCTGGGTCAGTGCTCCCCCTGCGACGAACCAATAAGACGGTATCGAGTATTGCCCTTCCTCGCTCGCGGGCGCGGGCAGCCAACCGACGAGATCGCCGTCCTCGAAGCTATCCCACAGCAGCAGATTGGAGTCCAACCCGGCTTCGATCGCCTTCAGAATCCCCAGGCCCGGGTCCGTTGTGGCGATCGGGCTGGCCACCGATTGCCCTGCCGCGGCGCTGAGCGTCACGTCAAAGACCTGGACGGTCGAGCTGTCCGCCGCCGTCACGTAGAGGATCCGTCTGCCGCCGCCGATCACCTCGGTCGCATCGGTTGGGACCCCAGTCGCGGGCACATCCGCCACATAGGCCAATTCGCCCGAGGGTTTGCGGCTGAACACAGACACGCCGCCTCCAGCGCCCGTCGTGTACAGGCGCGTGCCATCCTGGCTGACCATGACCGAATTGACGCCGGTGAGGCCCGAAACGCCGCGGTCATACACCTCGCACTCGGCCATGACCAGACTGCCGTTACCGTCCAGGTTCAGGCCGTTGAGCTGGATACGGACGAGGTCGCCGATGGTCCCTCTCGGCAGGTCGATGCGCAGATTGCCGCCTCCCGCGGTGGATACTTGCGGCACGTGCTGACGGAACACCTGCGCGCCGTCATGATACACGATCACGAAGAAGTTGGAGAACTGGCCCGGGAAACCAGATCGATCGAACAACTGGAGATGATCGAGGTTGTAGTCACCACCGAGGTCCACTTCCCACCAGGAATCGGCATAGTCTGCGGTGTGGGAGATCGAATTGGCTGAATCACCGAAGTGAAAGACCGGATCGGTGTTCCCGTCCACCGCCCGATCGGCGGTGACGAACCACCAGCCCAGGTACGTCGAGGACTGGGTGGCATTCTTTCCGAGGGCAACGTTCGTGGCAGGTGTGTTGCGGATCGCCTCACGGAAGGCCAACCGGCCGTCGTCCAGACGCGTGAAGACGGCGAGGGCATGGTCAGCGGTGCCGGCGGCATACAGGGCGTCCCCGGTCACAGCGAGGTCCGTCACACCCGCCAGTCCGTCCACGGCAGGCAAGACATATCTCATGTTGTCGATCAGAAGTCCGGAGTCCGTAACCGCGCCGCCTGCATCGACCACACCGACGCCGACGAGAAACGTGCCGCCTTCTGCGAACGTGTGGGTGAACGTCGAGAATCCTGTCTGTTCATTGAACGAGGTCGCAGACGAGGCGAACAGGCCGTAGGTGTCCGCCAGAACGGTCGTGGCCGATGTGACGGACACAAAGGCGAAATCGTTAAAGGTCGGGTTCGGCGTCCCTTCGTTGGTCAGAAAACTCCAGTCGAACGACCATGTCGTACCGGCCGGGACCGTAATCGCCTGGCTGATGGCAGAGCCTTCGGTTCCTCGGGGGACTCGGCGCACCTGAACATTGTCGAACCATGCCCCCCCACTGCCGGTGCTGTATTCCAGGCCCATTCCCCAGGCGTACATCGCCACGGTTCCCTGGCTCACGGGAGTGCTGTCCACGACATCGAAGAGCTCCGCTCCCTGCATAAAGGCGCGAATTCGGGCGCCCCCAGGTTCGGTCCTTACCCGGATCGTTATCGGGATCCATGCCCATGGCTCGTAACCGGCGGCTTGGGACCACAGCGTCGTTTCCACCCCCTCCCGGACTCTGAAGAGCTTGCGGAAGCTCCTGTCCCGGTCCATTTCCAGCTTGTAGTAGTTGGCAGGATCCCGATAGCGGAAGATCAGGCCGATCCCATCGTTGTCGCCGCAATAGAGGCTCGCGGTCAGCTCATAGTCGGTCCACTCCGTCCCCCGCTCGTAGTAGACATAGGTCCCCAGCCGGTGATCGGTTGCGGTGCTCGTCGGGCCATACAGGTTGCTGTCTTCGCGAAGCTGTCCGGAGGCCACAGACCAGCGGGGCGTCCCCCCCGTCTGGCTGACGACGCGCCAGCCCGCGTAATCGCCGTCGTTGAAATCCTCAAAGAGGTAGACATCCGAAGGGGGCGCAAGTCCCAGGAAGCTCTCCACAGTGGGATACGGGACGCTGCCGATCCCGTTGGTAAGCAGGGCCTGGTGGACCCCGTGCGTCGGATCGGCGCCGAAGGCGCCGGTCTGGATAGATGTCGCGCCCAGCGTGCTCCATCCGCTGAAGTCGCCTGTCTCGAAGCTCCCGTTGACCAGCCCGTCGGCCAGGCCGGCCTGACCGTTAGTGATCGCCTGAAGCAATTCGAGTTCGCCGGTTAGGACATCCCGGCTGAAAACGGTGATGGCGTTATCGAGCGGGGCGCTGACGTAGACGAACGCGCCGTTTTCGCTGAGGACGATGCGGCACGCGCCGGCGAGGGTTTCCACGCCGTCGAAGCCGTCCTTGAGCACCTGTCGCAGCGTCAGTGTGTCGTCCTCGTTCCGGTAGAATACAGCCACCGTATCGTCGTCCGCGCAGGCAGCGTAGACAAAATCGCCCGCCACTGCGACGTCGGCAACGCCAGCGAGGGTGCCGTAGGTGGCGGTGTACCCCCCGTTGAAGAAGTGACCGGGGCTCAGGACCTGCGCGCCGGAGATCAGCTCGACGCGTCCGCCATGGATCGTCGAATCCGCGTCGATGGTGGCATCGACCTGGCGGTTCGCAAGTTCCTCGATCGTGAGGGTGTCGCTGCCGCTGGTTCCGCCCAGGATTCTGGTTTCCGTGACGCCCGTATTGTCGATGATGAGATGGTCCGGATCGTTTTGTCCGACGAAGACGCCGTCGGCCGCAGCAATCCAGTGGACACCCGTGCCATCGCCCGGATCATAGCTGCTGTTGTCGATGGTCAACCGTTCAAGGCCGGGTTCGATGGTGAGAGTCGCGAACGAAGCAGGCGCTGTGTCCTGCCTATCCAGCCATAGATGGTCCGTCCCGCTGCCGCCGCCGAAGGAGGCGATCCCCCCAACGGTCCGGGCGGTGACCAGGTCGTTGCCCCCGTTGCCGTTGACTTGAATGGAGGCGCCGGTGAAGGTGTAGGCCAGCGTGAGGCCGTCGTTGCTGTCGGGCAGGTCAAAGACGATCTGTTCGATGGCGTCGAACTCCACGTCTGGTTCCGTCGCCGAGCCGACAATGAAGCCGATTTGCCCCTGCCTGCCATCCGTACCATCGGTCAGGATAAGATCACCCGCCGCACCAGAAGGGGGAGCGTATATGAGTTGGTCCTGGTCCCCCTCGACATCGCCCTCGACGGTCAGCAATCCTCCTGCCGCGCGAACGGTCACCTGGTTGGCTCCGCCGCCCGTATCGATCACGGCCGGATGCGACGTGTTCGCCACGATGATGGTATCAGGACCTGAGCCCAGGGTAAGAGTTGTGTCGGCAGCGGTTCCTTCAAGCACAATCGCGTATGCGACATGCGAGCCCTGGAAGTTCAGCCTCTCGAACCCGGCACAGCCGATGTCGCCTGTCACCATCCCGAATCCCGAAATCCCCTCGGCGTCGAACAGGCCGGCAGTGCCGTTCTCGCGTGACGTATCGTCGAGGTTCAGAGTATCGAGTCCTGTTCCGCCGTTGAGCCGCAGTGGCGAATGGACAATCGTGTCCAACTGGCCGCTGGTACTCGGCAACCCCACCCGCACGGTATCAATGCCGCCTCGGGTATGGATGTGCGTCTGGTGCCCGACGTGGCTCACCGTAATGCTGTCGTCGGCCTCGCTCAGGTACACGTGGCTGGCGACGGCGTTCGTGGTCGCCATGAGAAGCAGGCCACCAGCGTGCAGGCCGGCGCCGTCCAGCAACCAGTCGGTCGTGCCGCCGGCCCGCTCGTCGGCCAGCACAACAGTCTCAACGTCACAGGTCGCCAGGCTGCCGAGAGGTGAGCCATCGACGAGCGAGGCCTCCACCCTGTCAGAACCGGCGCCAGCGTGGATGATGACGTGACGCCTGGGACCGGGCACCAAAACCTCGTCGTCGCCCGCGCCCAGCCACAATTCCACCGTCTCGACGCCTTCATAGCTGACGATTGTCCCTGCCGGGAGAGGCGATCCGGATACTGAGCCGGGTCCCACGATGATCGCCTGGACTCCAAGGTGATCGCTGGGATCACCGGCGTTGTCGAAGACCAGATGGTCCGTCGTCCCGCTCCCATTGATGGTCAGGCTGTTTTCCAGGAATTGCAGGGAGCCTTCGCGACCCAGGATCACCATGTTGCTGCCGCCGGAGAGATTGACAGTGGTAGCGCCCTGCAGAGCCTCGATCGCCACCTGGTCCTCTCCGCCCCCGTGGATCGTAACCGGGCCCGAGATCGTATTCTGGACCCGCAGATCGCTGCCACCCGACTCCAAGCTCATGTCCAGCTCGAACGCTTCGACCTCGGAGTACCAGACCAGGTGTTCGAGGGCGCCGTTGCGGCGGACCGCCACGCTGTTGTCGTCGAGACAGATGGCCGGTCTGCCGTCGGTATTGGGATCGCTGGCGACGATGAGGCGATCGTTCCCGCCGGCCCCGCCACGGATCTCCACGTTGCTGTAAACCGTCTGGAACGTATCATCATTTTCGCCGCCCTCAAGCGTCACCGCGATGAGGTCCTGCACGCGAACCGCGTCGCTTCCGGATCCAACCGTCAGCTCATCATTGCCGGCCAGACCCTCGATGTGGAGCTGGTCGCGACTCGGACTGCACCCTTGG
>CAZTGH010000181.1:0-10505 GCA_964612985.1 uncultured Pirellulales bacterium | reverse complement strand
CTCCGGTCGAGATGACAAACGGGAGGCCTGCCGATCCCAGGCATGGAGGCCATGGGGCGTGGCCCGAATCCGGCACGATTCGCCGACCGCACTCAGTCCCTCCCAAGCCCATGTTTTGCTTTGACTTAGCAGATCGATCCTCTATAATAGGTTCGGTCGGTGTTGCTCAGGGTCGACGGAGTTGCCGCGCCGGAGCCCCGAGCTGAGAAGTCTGCGCATGCTCCTGGAAGCACAGCATGGACACGAAGTTCAACGTATTCGAAGTCCTTCAGATCGCCGAGCAGATTGAAAACAAGGGCGCCCGGTTTTACCTGAAGACCGCGCAGCTCTTTGCCGATCCCGAGATCCGAGACATCCACTACCGCCTCGCCAACTGGAAGGCCAAACACGTCAAGATCTGGGCCCGGATGCGCAAGCGATTCTCGGAGAAGACCGGAGAGTTCGGGACCTTCGATCCGGACAACTACGTGCTGTCGAACCCCACGGTGATGGCCGGGCTGACCTGGTTCGGCACCAAGCAGGAGGTCCCCGGCAGGCTGACCGGCAAGGAGACGAAGAAACAGATCCTCCGCGACGCCGTCCGACGGGCCAACGAGGTGATCATCTTCTATCAGGGGCTCAAGGACTTCGCCCGCGATCCGTCTACCGAAGAGATCATCGACAAGATCCTCCGCGAGGAAACCCGACAGATCCGCCTGCTCAATGAGGAATTGGCCAAGGCCTGACCGGCAGGTCCCCGCTACGACGGGGGCGGCGCCTTGGTCGGCGACAGGTCCCCCGCCAGCAGCTTTCCGATCGGTCGCAGTGTGTCGTACTGCATCAGGAGGATGCGGACCGCCGCCGTGATGGGCGCCGCCAGGAACATGCCCACGATGCCCCAGATCAGTCCCCAGAACGACAGCGCCAGGATGATCACCACCGGGTGCAGGTTCAGGCCCTCGCCCTGGAGCTTCGGTTCCAGGATGTTGCCCATGAGGTTCTGGATCGCACCGGGAATGACTATCACCAGGACGATGAGCCAGGGAGACGACTGAAACTGCACCACCGCAATGGGGATGGGCAACAGCGTGGCGATGATCGAACCGATCGACGGGATGAAGTTGAGCAGGAAGGCCAGGATGCCGAATGCCCCCGCCAGTTCCAGCCCGATCGACGTCAGCGTCGCCCACACGAGAAGCCCCGTGATGGCGGAGAAGGCCACCTTGATGCCGAGGTACCGCCGGATCTTGTGCACCACCTCGGAGTACACGGGCGAGTGATCGGCGTAGGGATTGCGCCCCAGCAGCAGGAAGATCACAAAGATGATCACGAAGAACAGCCCCGAGATCAGTCCCAGGACCGTCCCGAACGTGTTCGTCACGATATTGAAGATGTAGTTCCGCATATCCATGACGATCCGCTTGGTGTCGATCCGCAATTCCTTGCTCGCCAGCCCCCCCGGGGGGATGACCTGGTTAGGGTCGATCGGCTCGTTGGGGTCCAGCATCGGCTCATCCGTATGCGGTCGCGTCCCCAGCGTCGCCTCATCCTCCGCATCCTGGATGATGGGAAACAGCACCAGCGGCTCGGGCTCCTGCGGAACCGACGCCGGCTGGTTCGGCGCCGCCGGAGCAGACGATTCCCCATCGCTCGGCGCCGGTGGCTCCTCCTCGCGGTAGAGATACTCGATCGGTTCGAGAATCTTGTCCGTCATGTAGGCGAAACTGGCGCTGTATTCGCCCGCCGTCGAGACGATAATCGTGGTCGCCTGCGCGATCAGGAGAAAAACCAGTACGATCACGGCAATCACCGCCAGCAGCGTCACCGGGATGGCGATTGCCCGGGGCAGTCGAAGCTTCTTGACCTGGAAATCCTCCAGGGGCGAAACCACCGCGACGATGAACACCGCGACGACAAACGGGATCATCACGGCGCGCGTGTAAATCAGCGTAGCCGCCAGCGCCACCGCCGCCAGAATCACCAGGCACACCGTAATCAGCCACGTCTGCTCTCGCCGCTCGCGCAACATAGATACCTCAATTTCACCACTTCAAAACAGGTGCCCCCGATTCGGAGACCTGGTGTCTATCGGCAACGCACGAACCGCTGCGGATCGATCTGGAGGTCGGGCACGTACTGTCGCAGGTCCGCCAGAAACCGCAGCCCGTCGGTCCAGTAGCCGGCCGTCGGTTTCAGATCGGGGCTCATCGCCGCAAAATAACCGTTCATGCACTCCATCAGCAGTTCGCGGAGATACTTGCTGACCATCGACGCCAGGGACACCGGCAGATGCCGCTCGTCGGCGCCGATCTCAAAACTCAGGTGGACGCTTCGGCTGCGCCCCCGCAGCACGTAGGCGCTTCGCCGCTCGCTCTCCTGAATGATGTGCAGCTCCATCTGCCCGAAACTGCGCAGCAGATGCTCCCGATAATGGACGCGCCCCCCCTGCCTGTCAATTAGAATGTGCAGGTCCCCGTTCCGGAAGCGGTCCATCAACCCCTGCAACAATCGCGTGGTGGTCACGAACAGGACCTGCGACTTGTTCTTCATCCGTTCGATCAAGGTGTTGTAGTATCCCGCATCCAGACAGTAGCTCGAAAGATTCACCAGTTTGGCGCCCGCTGTTGTCATGTCGTCGGCAAAGACGCCCGAGGCAATCCGCAAATCCGCCCGATCGCAGGGCAAAGGCCAGGAACCCACCCCCTGGTACCACGGATACTCCATCACGCGTCCGTGACATTCGGGACATACGAACTTGAGGAATTCACCAAGCCGCTCCGGGGAATATCCCAGGCTGCGAACCGCCGCGAGGACCGATCGCTCCAGATGACCCAGTCCCTCGGCACGCTTGTAGGCCTTCTTGCTGTCGGTGATCAGCAGCCGGCCGCGCAGGTGCTTGCGGGTCTTGCCTACGCTCTTGCGGAGCACCTGCCAGAGGTCGGCCTTCACGTGCTCCGACGACACAGCAAACGCGCACGACGAGACCACCAGCGGCCCCAAGAGGGGGCCGAAGCCTGCCTCGTCGATCCCTGCCAGAATGGTCATGCCGATACCCTCGCCACGAACGATGGTGTGCAGGCCGCCTCCCGCATGCCGGTAGCGGCCCTGCCGCCGTGATCCTGGAGTGCGGTTGATAGCAGAAATGCCCCGGGCTGTCAATAAGCTGGCGTACGGTTGTCGGATCGGCGTTGCCTCCTTTCGGCGGGTTTGCTAGACTGCCTCCCAGAGTAGGAATCTGTAAGGAGTGGCCTATGCTGATCGTACACGTGCACGTCCATGTCAAGCCCGATTGCGTCGAGGCGTTCCGGGACGCATCTCTGGAGAATGCTCGCAACAGCGTCAACGAGCCGGGGGTGGCCCGCTTCGACGTGATCCAACAGGTCGACGATCCCACGCGCTTCGTCCTCGTGGAGGTCTACCGGACCGCCGACGACCCCGCCAAACACAAAGAGACCGCCCATTACCTCCAGTGGCGCGATACCGTTGCCGAGATGATGGCCGAGCCACGAACGGGGATCAAGTACGCCAACATTTTCCCGAGTGAGCAGGGCTGGGACCCGCCTAGCGCCTGACAGGACGGGTCCGATGAAATTCGAATTTGCCACCGCTGACAGGATCATCTTCGGCTCAGGCGCCGCCGCCGATCTGGCGTCCATCGTTACGTCGCTGGGCCGTGCCGCGTTCGTGCTGACCGGAGAAACACCCCAGCGATGGGAAACCATCCTTCAGCCGCTGAGCGACCAAGGGCTCGATCCTGCGATTTTCCGCGTCAAGGGTGAACCTACGACGGAGGTGGTCTCTGAAGCCGTGGCAGCCGCCCGCCAAGTGCAGGCGGACGTCGTTGTCGGCATCGGCGGAGGCAGCGCGATCGATGCGGGCAAGGCGGTCGCCGCCATGCTGACCAACCGGGGGCAATTGCTGGATTATCTGGAAGTGGTCGGCCAAGGCAAGCCCCTGGCGCACCCATCGGCCCCCTACATTGCGGTTCCCACCACCGCCGGCACCGGCGCCGAGGTCACCCGCAACGCCGTGCTGATGGTTCCCGATCAGCGGGTCAAGGTCAGCATGAGAAGCCCGTTCATGCTGCCCAAGGTCGCGCTGGTCGATCCGCTGCTGACACATTCGATGCCCCCCGAGATGACCGCCGGCACAGGGCTTGATGCGCTGACCCAACTCGTCGAAGCCTTCGTTTCAAACAAAGCCAATCCGTTGACGGATGGGATCTGCCGCGAAGGGCTCGCGAGAGCTGCCCGTTCATTGCACCGGGCGTTCGAGAACGGCAGCGACGCCGCCGCACGAGAAGATATGTCGCTCGCCTCCCTCTTCAGCGGCCTGGCCCTGGCCAATGCCAAGTTGGGCGCGGTACATGGCTTTGCCGGCCCTCTGGGCGGGATGATCGACGCTCCGCACGGCATCCTCTGTGGCAAGCTTCTGCCCTACGTCACCGAAACGAACGTCCGTGCCCTGAAAGACCGCGCCCCCGATTCTCCCGCTCTGGCCCGCTTCGACGAGATCGCTCGCATCGTAACGGGAAACGCCTCCGCCGAGGCACCGGACGCGGTCGCCTGGATTCACGAACTCTCCGACGCCCTCGCCCTCCCCGGCCTGCACCACTACGGCCTGACCGAGGCCGACTTCCGCGCCGCCGTCGCCAAGGCCCAAAAGGCCAGCAGCATGAAAGGCAATCCCATTGAACTGACCGAGACCGAGCTTCTCACCGTTCTCAAGTCCGCTCTGGACTGACGCTCGCTCAGTAGGCACTGGTTTGATGCTCGGGGCGAGCGACGTCTTCGAAGGGCACTTCCACTTGCTTGCTGCCCATGAAGACGGTGAGGGTCTTGCGGTTGCGCCGAATGCGATCGACGACCGCCTCCCGCCGGAAGGGCAGCACGTAAACGCTGTCGCCCCGCCTTAGCGTATCGATGAACTGGGCCTGCCGGACCGCCAGGGGCGTTTCCGCCGCCAGCTCCGAAATCCCCGCCGCCAGTTCCGAAGCCTTCTGGCTCCAGATCTGCGGCGCGTTCTGCATCTGGCCGGCAAATTGATCCACCAGATCGCGCACCGCGCGCATCGATCGTTCGATCTCATGATCCGCCTGCTGCTGGAGCCGGCGGCCCTGCTCGCGAACTCGGCTGAGCCTCTCCCGCACCCGCTTACGGTTTTCTCGCGTCTCATCCAGTACCTGCTGTGCCTCCGCTCGCTTGCGTTCGGCGTCCTCCCGCGTCGCCTGGACCTGGTTGATCAGTTCCGACGTGCCGTCGGATTCGCGATCGAGCATTGATCGGGCCTGTTCGAGCACCGCCTTGGGCATCCCCAGCCTTTTGGCGATCACCAGGGCGTTGCTGCTGCCGGGCGTGCCGATCAGCAGATGATACGTCGGACGAAGCGACTCGGTATCGAACTGCACCGAGGCATTCTCGGCGCGAGGCGTCGTATAGGCGAAGGTCTTGAGCTGGCCCAGGTGCGAGGTGGCCACCACCTTGCCCCCCTCCTGCATCAGCCCGTCAAGAATGGAGGTCGCCAGGACCGCCCCCTCGATCGGATCGGTGCCCGCGCCCAACTCATCGAGCAGCACCAGCGTGCCGGGACGGGTGCTGGTGAGAATCTTGACCACCTGCCGCATGTGCGCCGAGAAGGTACTGAGGCTCTGCTGGATGCTCTGCTCGTCGCCGATATCGGCATAGACCTGTCGGAACACCGACATGCTCGACCCCGCCCGCGCCGGGATGTGCATGCCGCTCTGGGTCATCAACGCCAGCAGCCCGATCGTCTTGAGCACGACCGTCTTGCCCCCTGTATTCGGCCCGGTCACCAGCAACAGATCGAAATCGTCCCCGAGGCGGACGTCGATCGGCACCACCTCGTCGGTCAGCTCCTGAACGTCGCAACCCTTCTGCTGGCTGGCCCACTGAAGCAGCAGCGGATGCCGCGCCTGCCGTAGATGCAGCGCCCCGTCGGAGCGGATGTCAGCGGCGGTCATGTCGTACGCGACGCTGAACCGCGCCTTGGCATAGGTCAGGTCCACCAGCGCCAGCATCCGCACGCTGTCGAGAATCGCTTTCTGCTCGTCCAGCACGAGCCGGGTCAGGTGCCACAGGATGCGCCCGACCTCCTTCTTCTCCTCGAACAGCGCATCCTCCAGTTCGTTGCTCATCTCGACCAGCTCATCGGGCTCGACATACAGCGTCGCGCCGGTATTGGAGCGATCGAGCACCGTGCCGCGAAGGGCATGGCGGTAGTTGGACTTGACCGCCACCACGGGTCGGCCGTGGCGCATGAGAAACTTGTCGTTCTCCAACGCCCGCCGCAGCGAAGGCGAGGAAACGATGCTCGCGAACTTTTCGTGGATCCTCTCGCTGAGCAGGCCGATGGCCCGACGGATTTCCTTGAGCCTGTCCGAAGCATTGTCGCGGACGCGCTTATCCCCTCCGACGCACCGGTTGATCTCCTCGACCAGCGGTCCGAAATCCCCGAGCCGCCGCCCCAACTCCGCCAGATGCTCGCTCTGCGAGGGCTCCAGGTTGGTCAGGAAGATGCGCAGCCTCCCGCTGGCCGACAGGGTATCGGCAATCTCCAATAGTTGCTCGGGCTCGAACACCGTCTCCTTCTTGCCGAACTGCTTGAGGATCGCCCGGATATCCCGCAACCCCGCCATCGGAACGCGTTCGCCCCGATCCAGGATCGCCCGCAGTTCCGAGGTCTCCGCCACACGAAGGCGGGTCCAGCGGGAATCCACGGACGGGTACAGCGCTCGGGCGGCATCCCTGCCCAGTTCGCTGGCCGCGAAGGAGCTGAGGATCGTCCGCACCGCGTCGAATTCCAGGACACTGAGACTGTGTTCATCGATCTGCTTGCGAGCCATCGATTTTCATTCCGAGCCAGGCACCGGCTGGCTGCCTACGCCACGCCGAGCTTGTCCCGCAGGACGTGCAAGTTGACAATATCCTCTTTGTTGTATTCCAGCAGCGTTCGCAGGGCCTGCGGGTTGGCGTTGTTGACATAGTCCCACCAGAGCCGGACCGCCATGAACCCGTCCATCTCCGTGAGCTGCCGTCGGATGCCGAGCCGGGCCTCCACCACCTTGAGACCGCCCTTGAGCTGGTGCCGCCAGCAGTCGTACATCAGATCGGTGTGCCGGAAGGCGGTCTTGATATCCAGCCCCAATCGGCGTTTGATGAACGGAAGATCGAACCGGCTGCCGTTATAGGTGTACACCTCATCGGCCCCTTTCAGCAGCGAAAGCACCCCGTCGGCGCTGATCCGTTCGCCCACGAGCTGGCCCACCTGGCAGTCGGTGCCCCGCATCTTGGCGACGCCGACGACCGTCAGATCGCAGTAGTCCCAACTGAGTCCGGTGGTTTCGATGTCCAGATACGCATAGCACTTCAATCGGCAGGAGACCGTCTCAAGGGGCGGGTTTGGCTCCGGCCGGCAGGATATCGATATATTCGTCACAGAATTCCTTTCTGTCGCATTCGGCGCAGTGATCGCCCCGCCAGATCCCGTCGAACTGCTCCATCACCTGCTCGACGAGGGCGGCATCGGTTGTGACGATCCCTGACTCAAAATTCCGTCTTCGCGAACTCTTGGCGCCAAGTCCCGCCCCGGTCAGATTGGCGCTGCC
This sequence comes from uncultured Pirellulales bacterium, assembly GCA_964612985.1. GTDB lineage: Bacteria > Planctomycetota > Phycisphaerae > Sedimentisphaerales > Anaerobacaceae > Anaerobaca. The sequence goes on along the minus strand of CAZTGH010000181.1, from coordinate 2,902 downwards.
CAGGTAGGCGAAGCGCCCGTCGACCACCACCGTCTTAAGGTGGACCCGCGGACAGAGCATGCGTTCGAGCCCGCCGGCCAGGTTCCGATATCGGTCGAAATCCGCTCGAAATCGCGGTCCTGGCTCCTTAGCATGCAGCAGGCGGACTTCGATCCTTCGCGCGATCAGGTCCGAAAGCACCTCCAGAAACGGTACCATCCGCTTCGCCTTGTGAACGTGCAGATCCTTCAGGTCTGCGGTCGCCAGCCACAGTTGCCGCCTGGCGTCGGCCACCGCCGTGCATAGCACCTCTTCGTAAATCTGCCTGTCTGCGACGAATTTGAGCATCGCCTCTGGCTCACCAAGTCCATCCAGGTTCCAATCGCCCCAGAGTCTACCCCTTCACATCGTGCTTGACAACCTCGGGCTGCCACGAACCCATCGATCGGCATCGTGGCGATTTTTCACGGAATTTTTGGATTTCGTCCGAGACGAGACATAATTTACTCAGGAGGTCGTTCGACATCGACGACGTTTCCTTCGACGCACATTGGCGAAGAGTATGATCCCGACAGAGGCATTCCCATGAACGTTGAGCAACGGATGGAACAGGTTCTCCTGGTCAAACTATCCCACGGGGCCCCTGGCAGCGACGAACTGGAGTCGGCCCTTGCCCTGACCAGCAGAGAGCGAAGTCGGCATGTGGTTGTCGACTTCTCCGAGGTGCAGGTCATGACCTCAGGCATGCTCTCCCAACTGATGATCCTGGAGAGACAACTCGATGCGTTTGATCGGAGATTGGTTCTCTGCTCGGTCCGGGCGGAAGTTGCCAACGTGTTTCAGTGTGTCGGGCTCCAGGGCCTTTTCCGCTTCGCCAAGGACCAGACGACCGCCTTCGAATGGCTCACCGGTCTGCGGCCGATCCCCTCGCAAAGACAGTGAGCGCCTGCCGTCCGACTAGGGCAGCAGCCATTGATCCATGATGTCGTCGATCCCGTCGGGAAGCACGCCCAGCATCCATGCCAGATCGACGACGGTGAACCGGCTGCGAATCTCGTGCATGTGTAGCGCCGCCTCTCGCAGTTGCTCCTTCGAGCATCGGATATCGGCTGCGGTCGTTGCAGCCCCCGCTCGCGCGAGGCAGTCCGCCACGGTCTGCGCCGGGCGCGACAGACTCGCCAGGTGAGATCGCAGCCGGTCCCAGGTTTGCCGATCCGCCAGCGTACGTGCAGCCCCCTCCAGGCTGGCTCTCTTGTCGGCGTACTGCCTGGCCACCGCTTCGCCGAGTGCTCCGCCCTTCCAGACCCCCCGGTCGATCTGGTCCGGCAGGGCATGCAACTTGGGCGCGTCGATCCGGAGAATCCGTTCGTACAAGGCCGCCGAGAGGATTGTGCCGATCCCGACCTGCCGCCCGTGCAGGTCGTGCGGGCGCCCGCGTAACTGCGCGACCATGTCCAGCGTGTGGCTCAGCAGGTGCTCGCCCCCGCTGGCCGGCGCGCTGGTGCCCACGAGCGTCATGGCCACCCCGCTCCAGAACAGGGCCGCAAAGAGCCCCTCGACCGCCGAGGCCTTTCCTTCTTTGACGTCCTCGGGTCGCTCCAGGTAGAACGGCTCCAGCTCCGCCACGATGCCGGCGCAGAACTCGCAATAATACTCCCCAAACAGCAGGTGATTCATCCGCCAATCGGCGTTGCTCTGATGCTTGGCGATCGTATCTCCAAAACCCGCGGCGATCATCTCGGGCGGCGCGCCGCCGATCACGTCGGGCTCGGCAACCACCGCTACCGGCGGTCTCGCTACGATCAGAATCTTGACGCCCGCCACGGTCGCGGCGACGTTCGCCGCGGCGTATCCGTTCATCGACGCTGCCGTCGCGACGACGACGTACGGAATACCCATTTCGTACGAGGTCCACTTGCACAGATCGTTGATCACGCCGCTGCCGACAGCGACCAGCAGATCCGGACTGCTTCGCTTGAGCCTGGCCAGCAGACTCTCATACGTGCGGTCGTCGCAGACCGGTCCCCCCTGCTCACCATCCGGCACGATAACGTGCTCGACGGGACCTGCTGCCGATTCCAAAGCCGCCGATGCCCGCCGGCCGGCGACCTCCCACGTCCGCTCGTCGGCCACCAGCATCGCCGGCTGCGATGAATCGCTGCCAATCCACTCGCGGACGATTTCCGGCAGTCGCTCGAGCCCCGCCGGATCGTAGACCAACCTTTGCACCGGCAGCCGGTGCGTTCTTCCGCAGCCGCATCGAAAACGGGTGCCCAGCAATTGAGACAATTCCACGTCGTCCGGCTCCAACAAGAGATTCGCCGTCTCGCCGTCACAGCCGGCCGCTGCGCGAGATAGAGATGAGCAGCCAGATGCCGATGACCGCTGCGATGAGATAGCCCACGATGCCCATTGTCTGCAGCCGGAACAGCCCCAGCACTGTGCCCTGCTGCGCTACCAGCATACTCGAGGCCACCAGCAGCGCCGCCGTGATCAGCGCGAAACTGATCCGGTTGGAGCTCTTGTCCACCGTCTTGGTCAGGTTCTCCAGGTGTTCGTGGTGGACGCGGACCTGGAAACGGCCCTGCCGAAACTTGCTGAGGATCACGTTGACGTCTTCCGGCATCCCCATGATCAGATCGCCCGCGTCCTGGACCACCTGCCGCATCTGGCGAACCAGGCGCTTCGGTTCCAGGTCGCGCAGCGTCGCCCGCCGCGCGTACGGCTTCATCGCCTCCATGATATTGAAATCCGGATCCAGCGGACGCGCAAACGATTCCACCGTCGCCAGCGTCTTGAGCATCAGCGTAAACTGGGCGGGGGGCCGTACATAGTTGCTCCGGAACAGATCGAACGTGCGCGTTACCACCTGCCCGAACGCGATGTTCTTCAGAGGCAGATTGCGATAGGTATCGATGAGCTG
>CAZTGH010000180.1:0-10578 GCA_964612985.1 uncultured Pirellulales bacterium | reverse complement strand
GCCGCCGCGACCATGCCTTGCGGCGGCCCGTTCCATTGCGCGGCGCAAAAACTTAGCCCCGGCTTCTGACCACCGGGGCTAAGATCAATCCACTTCACTCGGCCTGGCGACCGGCGGTTGCTATCCGCCGCCTATCGCCCCGCCTCCTGCTACGCCGCCTCCGCCTGCATTATCGCCGGCGTTCAGCCGTGGCTGCTCCGGCCTCGGAAGCGCCCTATACACTTCGGACCACTCCGTCACATTGCCCGAGGCGTCGCGGGCCCGGACGCGGAACTTGAATCCCTGGTTCTCTCTGCCAATGCGGACGCGCCAGATCGGATCGGCCTGCCAACCGCTGCTGAAGCCGTTGGGGTAGACCCTGGGTGCGAGGTCGCACTCGAAGTAGTACTCGACCACGCCGCTGTCGTCGGTGGCAATCGCCGCCATCATCTCAACCCAGAAGTCAAACTCCGGATCCGGATTGGGAATCTCGTACTCGCGCGGCAGGCCGTTCGGGTCGAACGCCATCGGGTTCGGCTCCGGCGGCGTCTGGTCGGCCGGGATCGCGGTGCTGAAGCAGCTCCACGCCGAGTACGGGGTCTCGTTCTGGTTGGCCGACATATCGCGAGCCTTCACGCGATAGCAGTAGGTCATCCCCGGGGCCAAATTGACATCGGTATACGTATTCGTATCGATCCAGCCGCTGTCGTTGGCGCCCGGCGTGTTCGTATCGAAGAAGTACTGCACGCCGTTGTCGTCAAATGCATCGGTCGCAGTCATCGTGATCGTCTGCGACGTCACCACCGCATTCGGCAGAATGTACGGATCGGGCGCCGGCGGGACCCGGTCCGCCGTGCCGGCGTAGCGGACCGCCGAGAACCTCGTCTCGTTGCCCAGGGCGTCCCGCGTCTTGACGCGGTAGCCGTATTGCCCGGCACCTGAAAGACCTGTGTCGTTGTAGATACGGCTGCTCTGCCAGCCGCTATCACGACCGCCGCCGCTGACATTCTCGAAGTAATACTCGACCGTCCAACCCCACGCGTCGATCGCCTCTTTGGCGGCCATCCGGGCCGTCCCGCCGGACAGACGAGGCAACTCGTCCCACTCGGACGGGTCCGGTTCCGGCGGGGTCGTGTCCTGGACAAGCCAGCAGTCGGCCAGCACTATCAGATCGCGGGCGTTCACACGAGAATCGAACGTCACGTCGGCCGCATCGCACCATCCGTTGGCCTCCGAGCAGCCCTCTTCGAGCCATTGCGTCGCAAACACCGCGAAGTCGTTGAAGTTGATGATCCCGTCGAAGACCAGATCGCAGAACTTGCAGGGCTCGAGGAACGGATAGTGATACCCCAGGTCCACCCGACCGGTGTCGGGGACGTGATCGGTGCGGGTGGTGGATCGCGACATGCCGACGTTGCCGGCGAGGTCGCTGCCCGCATTCACCGCCGGGCTGGTTCGCGCCTGGCCGGCACTGCGATTGCTCAGATAGAAGTCACCCAGCATCCCACTGACAAACAGCGGGTCGGTGCGGATGATGCCCTCACCGAAAACGAGCCTGCAACCCGGGTCGACCCAGACATCGTTGGCCCCGACGCGGATCGTGCTGTACGAGACGCGAAGCGTGCCGCAGAGCGGACTGAATTCGAACCCGCTGCCCACGGCTAGTTCGCCCCCTCGCGCCGCGATGTTGCCCCAGAGAATCGAATCGACCACCGTCGCCTCGCTGAGATAGCCGCAGAAGATGGCGCCGCCGAGCCCCGTGTTGTTCGGGTCGTCGGGCGTACCCGGCGCCGCATTGGTCACGAAGGTGCAATTGCGAATCGTCGGTTCAGCGTACCAGTTGGTCGAGACGCCGCCACCGTCGCGGAAGGCCCGGTTGTTGCGGACCAGACAGTTGACGATCTGCACGGCGCTCTGGCCTCGCAGATACACTCCACCGCCGGAGCCGTCCGAGATGTTGCCGGCGATCTCACAGTCCTCGACCAAGGCACTGGCCGCGGAGAAGAACATGCCACCGCCGACGGGAACATTGGTTTGATCGTTCGGATCGTTCACGTCACCAACCACCCAGTTGTTCCAGAAACGGCCTCCGGCCACACCGATGGACCCGCCCATGCCCGCCAGGCCGCCACCGCGAAGGGCCGTGTTCTGCGCCACGTTGCAGTCAACGACGCTGACACCCGAATCGACGACGTAGATGCCGGCCCCGGTGACGGCGGTGTTGTCAACGAAGTTGCAGTCGATGAACGTCAAGTTGGCTGTGCCTTCCGCTGCGACGCCGCCGCCGAAGCTGACGTAGGGGTCGAGGCTGAAGTTCGGATCCTGCCCGGCCGTCGTCGGCGAGGCCACGTTGTCCTCAAAGGTGCAGCCAGTGAAAACCGCGTTCGCCCCGGCCCCACAATAGACACCGGCGCCGTACGACGGCATCTGGAACGGGATCAATGGTTCCTCGAATCGGTCCGAAGGGGTGGCACCGCCCTGGCCGCTGATGCCGCCGTAGGAACGGTTGCCTCGGATCGTACACGAGATGAACTCGGCGTTGCTGTTCTGGTCAATGTAGACGCCGCCGCCATAGCCGGAATACCATCGCGCGGGGCCAAAGTACGACCCGGTGTTGTTCATGATTCCCGTGGCGGCAGAGTACGGCTGCGTGCCATACGTGGTCTCGACGCCGAAGGCATCGTCCCACTGCCATACCTGCCAGAGGTCCTGCGACGCGACTGTGACGGCAAAGCTGTCCGGATCGATGTCGATCGGGGCCGGCGGGACGTAGTTGCCACCGTAATTGGCCCGGCCGCCGTCGTCGGAGTAGTTGCCGCCGTTGCCACCGTCGCCGCCCCGGACGAAGTTGTTCTCGATGATACAGTTGGCGAACTTCGCATTGGTGCCGGCCGCACAGTAGACGGCGCCGCCGCGGGCCCAACCGCCCCAGCCACCGCGACCGGCATTGGCCGTGTCGTCGGCATCCACGCCGTTGCCGCCGCTGCCTGCGATGGCCACATTGTCGCGGAAAACGCAGTTCTTGATCACCGGCGCCGCACCCGGAAGCACGATGATCGCCGCGCCCTGGATCGGCGAGCCGTCGCCGCCGTTGGGCCGGCCATCATCACGGTCGCCATCGAGCCCGTCCGGGGCGAAGCCGCCACAGTTCTGAATGGTGAATCCGCTGAACACGGTGTTGCGGTCGGCTTCCGGACCGAACACCACGCCGACGCGGCTCCAGGCAGTGTTGTCCGATGCGTTGAGACCGTCAATGATCGTCGCGGCCACAACGCTCGGGTCCTCCGGGTTCCTTGACGTGACCGTCACGGCCTTGTCAATGGCCAGGGCAATGCCTTCAAATCCACTGTAGTATGTGCCCGGATCGACCACGATCGTGTCGCCTTCCGTGGCCGCCAAGACGGCCTCCTGAATTGTCAGATAATCGCCCGGCACCGTGATCATGTGCGGTCGCCGTTTCTCGAACGTCACCGTGACGCGGCGGTCCCTTGTGAGGGTGACGGTATTGGTCAGCGCCGTCGAGGCGTCGTTGTCCGTCCCCGTCCACTTGCTGACCGTGTAACCCCGTTCGGGCGTGGCCACCAGTTGCACGACATTGCTGGCGGCCCCTTCATAGGCCACCGCGAACGCCGGACTGACCGAACCGTGAGGCTGTCCGTCAATCGGATTGGGCAGCACCTCGGCTGTCATCGTAAACAGCGCCATGGCAATGGGATGATGGAAGCCCATGTCCACGATGCCGACATCCGGGACGCCGTCGGTCCGTGTGGTCGCATCGGCCAAGCCGAGCTGGGCCGCGGTGGCACTGCCGGCATTGACGGCGGGGCTGTCCTGATTCTGTCCGGCCGCGATCTGGCTGAGGAAGTAAGAATCGATAAACAGGGGATCGGCCTGGATATTGCCCTCACGCCAGTTCAAGGTGCGCCCGGACTCGACATGAACGCCCTGCCTTCCGAATTGAACATCGCAGTAGGAAACCGTCAGGGTCGCCGGCCGCTGGATATAGATCGGGTCATCGTCGCTTCCGATGGAAATCTGCGTACCCTGCTGGGCCTGATTCTCCCACACGATGCTGTTGATCAACGTCGTGTCACTGCTGTGCGAGACAACCAAACCACCGCCCATGCCCCGTCTGAGCGCGTTCGGGTCGCGTGCCACGTTCTCAGCGATGGTGCAATTCTCGATCGTCGGCGATGCGAACCAGTGCGCTACGATGCCACCGCCGCTGATCGTCGCCGTATTGCCTTTGACCAAACAGTTGCTCAGTAGCGGAGTGTACGGATCGCCGCCGAAGTAAACGCCACCACCCGAACCGGCCACATGGTTCTCGCTGATGAAGCAGTTCTGAATCAGTGCGTCGGATGACCAGCAGACCAGACCGCCCCCGAGACCGCAACTGGTGCTTCTGGATACCGGTATATCGGGCGGAGTGAAGGCGTTGTTCGGATCGAACATGGAATTCGGGTCATTCGGATCGGGCCACACGTTCGAAGGAGGCCACGTGCTTGGATCGTTTGGATCCAGCGGAGGCGCCGGCACAAACGTGGTGTACTGCGGCCCCGTCGCCCGGTTGGCCCGGATGCTGCAATTCTCGATCGTGGGCTCGCCGCGACTCCAATAGAGACCGCCACCGTCGACGGCCGTATTGTCGCGGATCACCGAAGTACGGACTTGGACGTCGGCAGCCTGACCATACCAGTACAGACCACCGCCATAGCCCGCTTCGTTGTTCGAGAACTGGCTGTCCCGAATGTTCAGTCTGCCGCCGTTATAGTAGTCGCTGCTGTCCTCGTCCCAGATGCCGCCGCCGAACAGACCGCCGCCGTAGCCACGTTCGGCCGCGACCCGGTTCCCCGCGAACACACTGTCACTGACGTCAAGTTCGCCCTCATAGCTGATGTACAGACCGCCACCGTTGCCGCCGGACTCATTGTCAAAGTAACTGTTTTGCTGCATCGCGATTGACGCGCCCACCTCGAATGCCTGGCCGCCGCCGTAGACCCCGGCCGTGTTGCCCTCGATCGTGCAGCGGGTCATTTCCACCGTGCAGTCGTTGGCGTAGTACTCGCCGCCGCCGCTGTCGGCCTCGATCAGGTTCAAGCTGATCGTGGTGTCCATCAGCTTCGCCACGCAGTTTGACAGGTAGGCGTTCGCGCCGCCAAAGTTGGTCGTGAAGCTGATCAGGATCGCACCATCGCCACCGGCGCCGCCCGGCGCACCGTCGGCTCCCGCCGCACCGCCAGGTCCACCGGCGCCGGGCGGGTTGCCATCGCCGCCGGCCCCACCGGCGCCGCCACTGCCGCCCGGGCTGCCGCCGTCGCCACCGGCGCCGCCGTCACCGCCGGCATAGGCCAGCGTCGGAACGTCCCATAGAGCGCGGTTCGAACTGATCGCGGTGTCGTAGATCTCCACGTCGCAGTCTTCGCTGAAGAAGATCGCCCCGGCCCACGAACGCAGACCGTTGACGCCCATCGCGCCACCGGCGCCGCCGGCGCCGCCATCGGCGCCGACACCGTCGGTACCCGCTGCGCCGTCTTCGCCGTCCGGTTCGCCCGTGCCTCCGGCACCGCCTTCGGCTCCAAGGCCACCGTCACCGCCGGCGCCACCAGCGCCGCCGGCGCCGCCCGCGTTGCCGAGACCCTGGAGCGTCTCACAGCCAATGACCGTAAGGTACCGAATGGTCGGCTGGCAGTTCGGGCCGAAGTATATGGCGCCACCCAAGGCCTCGCCACCATCGCCGCCCTTGCCGCCGGCACCGCCCGCCCCACCCGGACCGCCGTTGCCGCCGTTGCCGCCGGCGCCGCCGGCGCCACCGGCGCCCTGCGCGCCGTCGTTGATGCCGTCACCGCCGTCCTGGCCGTCTTGGCCGTCCTGACCGTCGCCACCATCGCCGCCGTCCTGGCCGTCCTGGCCGGCGCCGCCGAAGCCGCCGGTGCCGCCCAAGGCCTTACAATTGCGAATTGTACAATGCAGAATCGTCGGCGCGCAGTTCGGATCGAAGTAGAAGGCGCCGCCGTAGCCGTTGCCGCCGCGACCGCCCTCGAAGCCCGGAGCACCGTCGGCACCAGGTGCACCGTCGGCGCCGGGCGCGCCGTCGGCGCCCGCCTCGCCATCGATACCGTCGACCGGTGCGTTCGGATCTCTCGGATCCGGTTCCGGCTCACCCGGCGCTTCCAGCGGTTCCGCAGGATCCGCGGGATCGGCCGGCGGAGCAGGCGGTGCCGGAGGCGTCGGCGGAGCGCTGGCGTCCTCGCCGTTACGACCCTGCGCGATGCAGTTCTCGATAATCAGATTCGACAGCGTCGGACTGCTGCCCTCGAAACAGGCGATCGCTCCACCGAGGGCATCCTCGCCGTGGGCACCGTTGCCGCCGCTGTCGTTCGGGGTATTCGGGTCGACCACGGCCGAACCGTTGCGAAGCGTGAAGCCGTCGACCACCGAGTCGGGACCTTCCCCACTCTGGAATACGAAAATCCGGCCCAGTTGGGCGGCATCGATAATCGTCGTCGCGACACAACTTGGATCGTCCGGATGCGCACTGGCCAGCGTAATGGCCTTGCCGCCGAAATCGATCGAATTGGCATAGTGAGTGCCCGCCCCGACGATGATCTTGTCACCGTGGTCGCTGGCAGCGCCAATAGCCTCTTGGATCGACTGGTACTGCCCCGGCACGTGCAGCGTCTTGGGCTCGCGGAAGCTGACCACCACTTCGGTATCCGCACGGACCGTCACCGCATTCGTGTTCGTCCACAGCGTGTCGTCGTCGGTCCCCTGCCAGCTATCCACAATGTAACCGGAAGCCGGTGAAGCCACCAGCTCGACCACCGTTCCGTCGGGATACAATTGGCCGCGACGGTGTTCCGGGCTCACGGTGCCGTTGCCGCCGGCTACGGTGATCCGCACCTCGTACATTGGAATGCGCTCGAAGACCACGATCACGTTGATCGGCCCCAAAACGGGTAATGCGATCGTCGCTTCGGGCTCAATCATCTCACCACTGGTCAGCAGCCACTGCTTGAGGCGGTAGCCTTCCGCCGCCTGGGCTGTCAACTCGAGCACCGAGAATTCACGGAAGGACCCACCGTTGGGATCGACCGATCCGCCGAGCTCCCCCAGAACCGGCGCACCGTCGGCGTCGACCGTCGTGATGGTCACGGTCAGCGGCAACATCGTCGTCTCTGCCGCCTCGTAGTGCGCGCCGATATCGACCGGCGCCGCGTCCGCGACGCTGTCGGTCCGGGTGGTCATCTCGAGCAGAGACGCCCCTGCGTTGGGATCGCCCGCATCGACGCACGGGCTGTCGAGCAGTTGCCCGGCCGCCACCTGGCTGAGATAATACGAACCGAGCGGCCCGTCGATCAGCAGCGGGTCGCTGTGAATATTGCCTTTCCCCGCGTCCTGGTCTTCGATGCATGAGTAAGAGGCGAAGCAGTTGTACAGGTCGTCTCCATTGCCCCACAGGATGCAGTTGGTGATCGTCGGATCCGACAAACCCGAACACCAGATACCGCCGTCGGCCGCCCCGCCCTCATCAGCCACGATCGTGCAGTTGGTGATTGTGGGCGATGAGTCTTCGAGGTCGACCTGCCCGGCGCCGCTGGCCGCCGAATTGTTGATCAGGAAGCAATTGAACAGCGTCGGCGTGGCGTGGTAGCACGACATGCCGCCGCCGAGATTCGCTGAAGAATTGTCGCGAATCGTGCAGTCGGTAAACGTCGGCGATCCGTCTTCGCAGTTGACGCCGCCGCCGCGGCCGTCCTCCGCCAACACTTCGTTGTTCCGGATGGTGCAGTTGACAAATTCGGGCGAACCGCCGAAGCAATCGACGCCGCCGCCGTAATATCGGGCCTGGTTGTCGGTGATCACGCAGCGGTCGAGGGTGGGAGAAGCCTCTTCGATGCGAAGGCCGCCGCCGTATTCGGCGACGCCCCAGCCGATCGTCAGGCCGCGCAGCACGCTGTCGGGGCCCTCGCCGTTGGCGAAGGTCACGACCGATCCTTCCTGTCCGGTGATGCCGGTGATGAATGTCCTCTCCGGATATAGATTCGGATCATCCGGATTCTCTACGTTGCCGCTGCGCAGCGCAATGGCTTTGCCCTGGAAATCGATCCGCTCGCTGTAGACGGTGTCGCCGTCGGCAAGCGTCTCCAGGATGATCACATCGCCGTCATTGGCATCATCGATCGCCGTCTGGATCGACGTGTAGACGTGGCCCAGGTCACGGGTATTGACGATCCGCCCGGGTTGCCCGGTCGGCACGGCGGCCAGCGCTGCTTCGAGATTCAGCCGCCCTTGCGAGGCGGTCACACCGGGCAGCACCTTGTCCACCGTCTGCGTCAGCGCATGCTTGACCTGCACCGGAGACAGATTCGGATTCTGGGCGAAAAGCATCGCTGCGGCGCTGGCGACCTGCGAAGCCGCCGTCGCCGAACGCCCGTCTTCAGCCGTTTGTCCCAGATCCACGCTGCGGCGCCCGTAGTTGGAGGACCAGGCCAGTCCCCCGTCCCCATTCGTCGCCAGGACCGTGATCAGATTCGGGACATCGTAGCTGGCCGGATAAACCGGCGTCATGTCGATATTGCGGGACGCATCCCCGGCCGCCGCCACAAACAGCACGCCCTTCTCGCCGGCCGCGGCAAAGACCTCCCTCAAACTCTCGCTGTACTCCGAACCGGTCCAGGACACGTGGACCACCCTGGCGCCGTCCGTCACGGCCTGTTCAATCGCAGCCACCGCCCCATCCAGAGCCACACCGTCGGCCCCGCCGAGATTCAATGAAACCACCGAGCCATCCGCCTCGGTCGGTCCGCCCGCCATATAACGATAGCTCGGCTCCGCATACAGCACGTCCGCGCAGGACGCGAATTTCGCCAGCACATCGGCGGCCGCCATCCCCTCCGGAAGCGTTACCACCGCCAGACCTGGAACCACACCGTCGTATTCGCTCGCAATAGACGCGCCTTCCACCACCGCAGAAGAAATCGCGTCGCGCACAGCCCGTCTCGTCCATGGACCCACCAGGTCCGAGCAGGTCGAAGGCGGTCCATCCCGGTCGACAAATCGGACCAACAGTTCCTCCGATCCGTTCGCCGTCCTGCCGCAGTCGATCGCGTCCGACAAAGAATATGACGAGTCGTTTGCTGTCGCCAACCCCAGCCCGGCGCAAAGAATAAGCGCCGAGGCAATCAGCAACCGCCAGGTCCCTGGTCGCTCCTGCTTCTGCTTTTTCATATGTCCACTTCCGTCTCTGCTGTGCCTGAATCCATAGAATGTCATCGTGTAGGGAATCTCTCCCGCATCAAAGACTACACACACAATCCATTGTCCGAATCCGAGCCGTCAGTATTGGAGTCCGTTGCCGTTGGCGGCTTCCAGCGCCGCCAACGCATCTTCCTCCCGCTCCTCCTGCAGGATAATGGTCGGCTTGACCAGGATCAGCAGGATCTTGTTGTCCCGGATGGTGCTGCGATTCGAGAACAAGCGCCCCAATACCGGGATCTTGCTCAGAACGGGCACCCCCACTTCTTTGTCCACTTCGGCCGTAATCTTGTGCCCACCCAGCAGCAGCGTGCCGCCGTCGGGGACGCTGACCCGCGTCATCACCGTGGAGGCCTCGGTCTCTGGAACGGTCACTTCATACGGCACCGTCTCCGTGGCGACCCCGCCGCCTCCGACATCCGTCGCCGCGTTGTTCGCGACGATCGCCTCGACTTGGTGCGTTCGGAACCGGAGCAGGTCGGTCTGGACGGTCACAATGTTCAACAGCACATTCTTCTTGTCTTTGGTGATCGTCGGGCTGATCGAGAGGTTGCTTCCGACGTTCACCAAGCCGATGTTCTGATAGATGCCCTGCGTCGTGGCGGTCGCACCCGTTCCGCCGACGGCGGAACTCTGCGTCACGTCCGGCGGCAGAGCGTAGGTCACCGTGTTGTTCAGCGAGAACGTCGCCGACTCGCCGCTGAGCACCGTCACCTTCGGCGCCTGTAGCGCCTTCGAATCGGTCCGGGCCTGTGTGGCCCTCAGCAGGAAGCTGACCTGCAAATCGTCGAGGACGGAGCCATACCCGCCGGTAACATTGGCCGCCGGGCTGTTGACCAGCCCGCCCATACTGCCGGGGACATCCGTCGCCGCGTCCGGAGCGGCCGTATTCGCCGAGGTCTGCGTGACCGACATCAGGCCCCACTTGCCGCCGAAGTCATAACTGAAATCGACGTCCAGTCCGATGTCTTCCAGGAAGTTCTCGCTGACCACCAGGAACCGCGCCTCGATCGAAACCTGATGACCGAGCGCCTTGCGGAGCTGATCGAGAAGGTCGGCGATCTGTTCATGCACTTCGGGCGTCTGGTACACGGCCAGTTTCTTCGGCGACTGCGTCGGGTACACCATGATCGTGCCTTCGCCCGTCTCGCTCAACTCATACCAGCTCAACGGGTCGATGCTCTCCTGGATGAGTTGCCGCAGACTCTGGGCCATCATAATGCTCATCGTGCCGCCACCGCCCATCATGCCGCCGCCGCCCATCATGCCGCCGCCGCCCATGCCACCCATGCCGCCGCCCATGCCGCCCATGCCGCCGCCCATGCCGCCCATGCCGCCCAT
>CAZTGH010000179.1:0-10590 GCA_964612985.1 uncultured Pirellulales bacterium | reverse complement strand
GCTGCCAATGCAGTGCGGTAACAGGAAAATGGCGAGAATTACCCCCGAGCCGCAAGATCGAGATACCCGGAGACGTTGAACCTTTGCGACGTTGATTGGCGATCGGATACCTACGAGTGGAAGGCGTGGCCCGCTATTCCGAAGGGGAAAATCGGGCATCTTGGAGAACAGGGGGTTCCAGCGGGCGACTCCGCCGCCGAGTGCCTGCGGTACGAACTGGGCGAGCCCGATGCGTCGGGGCGGCGGCGACCGGTGGCCATTGCCGGCTCGGAGTTCCAGATCGAGGTCGATACGGTGATTATCGCGATCGGCAACCAGGCGAACCCGCTGATCCGTCAGACTACGCCCGGCCTGGAATTCAACAAGTGGGGCAATATCGTCGTCGATGAGACCGGCAAAACCTCGATGGAGGGCGTCTACGCCGGAGGTGATATCGTCCTCGGCGCCGCCACCGTCATCCTGGCCATGGGCCAGGGGCGAACCGCCGCCGCCGGCATCAACGACTACCTCGCCGCCAAGCGGCCGTAGCTCGTATCCCGTCGCCCGTATCTCCTTCTGCAAAAGGCGTTTGCGCAACATCGCCGCAAGAGCCGCCCTCCAGCGTCCAGCCCTCAGTCCCCCATCTCATTGAAATTGGCTTTGTTTGGTAGGTTCGGCAGCAAGCGAAATCTCGGGAATCTTTTGGGAAGGGGCAGAGGCACCATCTGGGACGAAATGCTGGATCGCAAGCGCCGCTTTTTGGTCTGGTTGAGCGCGGTTCGCCGAACCGACCCGATGCGAACCGAGAAGAAGGACTGCCGCGTCTGGGTCGTCCTGACGCCCGGCAAGGAGTTCAGGCTCCTCGCACGACCGGACGACGAGCGGAAAGAACGTAATCGGCCGGTGGAGAATCGCAGAAGACGGTAACCTCATCTCGCTCCGCCGCCACTGTGGAGGTGAACGTAGCGATGACCGGGGGGCACGTCTCCGGGGTCGCTCGGACCAGGAGAAACCTTCAGGAAAGGAACGAGAACCATGTCGAGACGGACCATCATCGGTTTGACGGGCGTGACGTTACTGCTTGCGGCCGGACTGCTTCTGGCCCAGCCCGATCGGTCGGGCCGGCGCCGAGGCCCGTTCGGTCCGCCAAGCGGACAACGGATGGAAAATCAGCCTCCCAAGGCCAACAGCGCCGCCGAGCAGAAGATCCTGGACGTCCTGGACGACCTGGACCGCAACCAGCGCCGGGGCAACATGAACGTGCCCGTCGCCGACGGACGTCTGTTGCGGCTGCTGGCGGAATCCATCGACGCCCAGCAGATCGTCGAAATCGGCACCTCCAACGGCTACTCGGGAATCTGGCAGGCCCTGGCCCTGAAGGCCACCGGGGGCAAGCTCACGACGTTCGAGATCGATCCGGATCGTGCCGCCTTGGCCCGCGAGAACTTCAGACGCGCCGGCGTCGACGATATCGTCACCCTCATCGAAGGCGATGCCCATGAGAAGGTGGGCCAGATCGAGGGCCCCGTGGATATGGTCTTCATCGACGCCGATAAAGAAGGTTATCTGGACTATTTGAACAAGCTGCGACCCAAGCTCCGTCCCGGCGGCCTGATCGTCGCCCACAATATCACGCCGGGCATGGCCGACCCCGCCTACGTCGAGGCCATCACCACAAACCCGGAACTCGAGACGGTTTTCTATAGCCAGGGCGGGGGCGCGAGCGTTACGCTCAAGAAGCGAACGCTGAAATGAGATCGGCAACTCTGTGACAGGGGCCCTATGAGCGAAACGATGCCGTCGGATGCCGTTGCGAACGAATCGAGGACACGGGTTGCGCCGAAACGAGAGTTGTCGCTGTACGACTCGACCTGTATCATCGTCGGTATCATCATCGGAGCCGGCATCTACCAGATGGCGCCCGATGTAGCCAAAGGCGCCGGCTCGACCTGGGGCGTTCTGGCCCTTTGGGCCGTCGGCGGCCTGCTCTCGCTGTGCGGGGCCCTGGGCTACGCCGAACTGGCCACGGCCTATCCGCAGCAGGGGGGCGACTACGTCTATCTGACCAAGGCCTACGGTCCCTGGGCGGGGTTCCTGTTCGGCTGGGCCCAGCTCACCGTCGTCCGCCCGGCCGACATCGCGGTGATGGCCTTCGCCTTCGCCACGTACGGCCGAGCGATCTACGATCCCCTGGCCGCGTATCCGCAGATCAGCCACCGGGTGCTCGCCGGGGCCGCCGTGATCGCCCTGACTGGAATCAACATCGTCGGCGTCAGGCAGGGAAAGTGGACCCAGAACATCCTGACCACCGCCAAGGCCGTCGGCCTTCTCGCCATCGTCGCGATCGCACTGATCGGGCCGGGCAAGGCGGAAACGGACGTCGAATTCGACCCCCTGCCGCCCAGTCTGGCGCTGATCTTCGTGCTGTTCGTCTATGGGGGCTGGAACGAAATGGCCTACGTCGCCGCCGAAGTGAAAGACCCCCGAAAGAACATCGTGCGCGCCCTGGTGGTCGGCACCGTCGCGGTCCTGACGCTCTATCTCCTCGTCAACGGCGCCTTCATCTACAGCCTGGGCTACACCGGTCTGGCCACCTCCGATGCCGTCGCCAGCGAGAGCGTCTCGACGGTCTTTCCAACCATCGGCTCCCGGCTCATCAGCGCCCTGGTCTGCATCTCCGCCCTCGGCGCCGTCAACGGGCTGATTTTCACCGGGGCACGCATCAGTTACGCCGTCGGCGCCGACCATCGGCTCTTCCGACTCCTGGGACACTGGCACGCAAAGACCAACACACCCGTACCTGCCCTGGCGGCGCAAGGCGGGATCGCGCTGTGCCTGATCCTGATCTTCGGGGATTACATCGCTGCCATCCTCTACATGGCCGCCGCCGTCTACGGTTTCTACCTGGCCACCTCGTTGGCGGTCATCGTGCTGCGCTACAAGGAACCTCAGGTGGAGCGCCCCTACCGCGTGACCGGTTACCCCTTCACTCCGCTGATCTTCAGCGCCGTCTGCGTGCTGCTGATCTACAGCTCGATCGCGTACGCAATGACTTTCCATCGCGTCAGTCTGATCGTGATGGTCGCTACCCTGGCGCTGGGCCTGCTCATGTACCGGTTCTCCCGGGAGAAGCGCTCCTGACGCGTACCACGCGGGCGCCTGCGGCGTTCCCAAGATGCAGGAGAGAAGAAAGAAGTGCGAGGTCGGGTGTGAAAGCCCACCTCCACGCACGGGTTGGGAGACTGCCCTACTGGCAGTCGCGAGGCAGGTACACCGCGTCGGGCGAGATGTCGAACCTGCGGCACAGCGATTCCAGCAGCATTTCCAGGCGCTTCAACTGATAATCCGTCGGCAACGCCGAGACCCCGTTGCCGATCAGGCAGACACGGATCGTCCGCTCATCGCCCTGGCTGTCCGCATCGGCGCCAACCGCACGCTGGCTGAGCCAGCTTTCCGTCGTCTGGATTTCGCCGTCGCTGGCGCCGATGCCGTTGCCGACGACGAAATGGCAGTCGAGATGCGCCGATTCGGCCAGCCCGCGGGCCGCCGCCAGACGCTGAATGTTGCCGCCTTTGGTTCCGCTGAACGCGATCTCAATGCTGTTCCACGGGTGCGCCGGAGCGTCGGCCCGGGATCGCAGTGCGTGGTCGACGCTGTCCAGACGGTAATACGCGGACAGACAAAATGGACCTGCGGAAGGGGGATTGTCTCCAAGCGCCATCAACACGACCGCTCCAGTGGTCATGGAGATCAGCAGTGCGGCTAAGACTTTGATTACCCTTGGCTGGTTCGACATCCGTTTTCGACGACTACTTTCCATATGGCCATCGGGGTCCTGCATCCCACACCCTGCAAATTCAGCAGGTTCCCAAAGGGGCCTGCTTTTTATATACCACTACATCGACGCTTACCAGTGTGAACCTTCAAATTTTCCGGGAATTTGCCCAATCTACACCAGTGGGACACGAACCTGGTCGAAGGATATACAGAGTCGGTGCCACTCAGGGTGCGACCAGATGCGAACCCCTTGACCATCGCACCCGGCGCGATTATAGTGCGCCGACTCCAACGCAACGGCGACGCTCGACGCGGACGCCGGCGCCTCGCACCTCGTACGAAGTGCAGAAAGGAGCGTCACAGTGGCACACTGGCGACAATTATCGGCCGAAGAAATCACGCAGCTCACCGCCCAAAGCTGTTCCTGCGCAGACTGGTCGCGCGTCGAGGTCACGGACGGATTTCGCGCCGACCGCATTCGCGACGTCCACTTCTGCGGGGATGTTAAGCTGGGGAAGTTCGATAGAGACGTCCGTTTCTTCGGGGGCGTTCACAAACCGACCGGTCTGTACCACGCGACGATTCACAACTGCGTCATCGGCAACAACGTCTATCTCTGTCACGTACGCAGCTACATCGCGAACTACATCATCGAAGACGACGCGGTGATCGACAACATCGATCTGCTGGCGGTCGAAGGCGAATGCGCGTTCGGCAACGGCAAAGAGGTGGCCGTCGTCAACGAAGGCGGCGGGCGCGAGATCCCCATCTACGATCGCCTCTCGGCGCACTGCGGATACATCCTGGCCTTCTATCGCCACCGCCCGCTCGCCGTCGAGAAACTCAAGGCGATGATCGCCGATTACGCCGCCTCGGTGGCGTCCTCAATGGGATGTATCGGCTGCGGCGCCCGGATCATGAACTGCGGCATCCTGAAGAACGTCCGGATCGGTCCGGCCGCCGTCGTCGAAGGTGCCAATCGCCTCGAGAACGGCTCGGTCAACAGCAGTCCCGAAGACCCCGTTTATATCGGACCCGGCGTCTACGCCGACGACTTCATCGTCGCCAGCGGATCGCGAATCACCGACGGAACCATCATCCACGACTGCTTCGTCGGACAAGGCTCCGTCCTCGCCAAAGAATACTCCGCCGAGCACTCGGTCTTCTTCGCCAACTGCGGGGGTTTCCATGGCGAGGCCTGCTCCATCTTCGCCGGCCCCTACACCGTCACCCACCACAAATCCACCCTGCTGATCGCAGGACTGTTCTCGTTCGTCAACGCCGGCAGCGGAACCAACCAGAGCAACCATCGCTACAAGCTCGGCCCCGTCCACCAAGGCGTCGTCGAACGCGGCTGCAAGACCGGAAGCGATTCCTACATGCTCTGGCCGGCCAAGGTCGGCGCCTTCACCGTCGTCATGGGTCGGCATTATCGAAACTCCGACACCTCCGACCTGCCCTTCTCCTACCTGATCGAGCACGAGGACCAGAGCGTCCTGGCGCCGGGCGTCAACCTCCGCAGCGTCGGAACGGTTCGCGACGCCCGCAAGTGGCCGCAACGTGACCGCCGCAAGGACTCCAGGAAGCTCGATCACATCAATTTCAAGCTGCTCAGCCCGTTCACCATCCAGAAGATGATCAACGGACGCGACCTGCTCCTCCGGCTCAAGGAAACCTCCGGACCCACTAGCGACTGTTTCACCTACCACAGCGTCAAGATTCCCAGCGCCTCGCTCGAACGGGGCATCGCACTCTATCAGACGGGCATCGACAAGTACCTGGGCAACTGCCTGCTCAAACGCCTCGAAGGCAAGCCGTTGCACTCGCTCGATGAACTGCGCGACGCCTTGCGACCCGAGACCGATATCGGCCCTGGCACCTGGGTCGACCTGGCGGGAATGTTCGCACCGGAGAGGACCGTCGAACACCTGCTGGACGATATCGAAAGCGGACGGATCGATACGCTCGATAAGCTGGAATCGCGATTCGCCGTGATGCACCAGGCCTACCCGATCTACGAATGGGCGTGGGCCGCCGACGGGATCGCCCGCCGGATGGGCAAACCGATCGACGAGACCAGCCCCGACGATATCATCGACCTGACAAATCGCTGGAAACGGGCCGTGCTCGACCTCGACCGCCAGCTCTACGCCGACGCGAAAAAGGAATTCGCCCCCACCGCCCAGATCGGCTTCGGCCTCGACGGCAACGCGGAAGCCCGCCTCCGGGACTTCGAAGCCGTGCGCGGTTCCTTCGAAGCCGACGATTTCGTCGCCGAGATCGAAAAACACATCGCCGCCAAGACCGCCCTCGCCGACGAACTGGTCGCACGCATTGAACCCCTCCGCGTCCTCGTCTAGCACCGCCCCCTCGCCTTCAGCCTGCCCAAAAAAACAGGGAACCCTCTCGATCGGAGAGGATTCCCTGGTGGAGATTCCGCACGCCTGAATCGGCGCGAATCAGTTCTCGGTCGAGCCCGGCGCAGGTGTAACGCCCGGTCGTACCGGCGCCGGCGGGGCTGCGGTCGGTCCGTAGCCTTCCGAATATTCGATCGTAGCCTTCTCGCGCAGATCCTGGAGGTACTCCTGCACCGCCTCCTGCTTCTTCTGCGTCGTCAGCTTCTGGACGATGCCTTCTTTCGCCTCTTCCAGCGGAACCGTCTCGGCGTCGGTGTGCTCGGTCACCTTAATGATGTGATAACCGAATTGCGTCTCGACCGGGTCGCTGATCTCGCCGGGCTTGAGGGCAAACGCCGTCTCTTCGAACGGCTTGACCATCTGCCCTCGTCGGAACGTACCCAGATCGCCGCCCTGGGCCTTCGACGGACAGCTCGAATGCGCCTGGGCCAACGCGGCAAAATCGCCGCCGTTCTTGACCTGCGCGAGCAAGTCCTCCGCCTTCGCTTTCGCCGCCGCTTTCGCCTCGTTCGGATCGGCCGCATTCGGATCCGGAGCGATCAGAATATGGCTGGCATGAACCTGCTCGGGCTTCTCGAATTCCCCCGGGTTCGCTTCGTAGTACGCCTGCGCATCGGCATCATTGACATCGATCTTGCCCGCCCACTGCGCTTCCATGAACTTCTGCCGTACCAGCCCGGTCTTGTAGCGCTCCTTGAACTCCTCGAAGTCGCGCCCCTGGGATTCCAGCATGGTCTGGAGCGCCTCGACCGTGATCGGCGGACTCTGCTGGGCGGCGCGTTCCTCGATGGCCTCCATCGTCTCGGCGTCGGTCACCTCGACGTTGGCCGCCTTGACCTGCTGATCGAGCAGCGTCTCGCCGACGAGCGACTCGACAATGCGCTGGCTGATCTGTTTCTTGAATTGCTCGAGATACGCCGGCGGGAGATTCCCCATCTGCGCCCCCGCCATCTGCATCTGCTGATCGACCGCCTCATCCACACGCCCCTGCGTGATCTCCTCGCCGTTGATCGTAACGACCACAGCGTTCGGGTCTTTCGCCGGTTCGACCGCCGGCTGAGCCGCCGCAGCATCGGCCGTATTCGTTACCGCCTCGTTCGTATCCGCATCGGTCGGGCCCACCGCCGGCTGGTTCGCGTCGGGCGATCCCCCGTCCTGCTTTCCACATCCTACCGCCCCCAGCACGAGTAGAACAGCCCAAAACCCGGCTAGCATGGCAAGACTGAGGCACCTGCGGTTCATTCTGCTTCTCATAAACGTCTCCAGATAAGATCGCGATTCGTTTCGATTGACGATTGCGACAGGCTCCATCCCCGCGAAGGAAGGCCATCGGCCGCATTATTTCACACGCCTGCGGTCAAGTCAAGAAATTCGCCCTCCTCTCGCCGAATCCCGCACCGCGCCCGTTCTTGGTCATTACGAATCCCCTCCCCTCCGCGTTCGCCCCCACCTGCGAAGATTTGGCCTTGATAGACCCCGTAACCGCCGATATACTGCACCTTTCGACCGGCCCCGGCCCGGCCGATCCACGATGCCAACGTAGCTCAACGGTAGAGCTCTGGTTTTGTAAACCAGGGGTTGTCGGTTCGAATCCGACCGTTGGCTGTTCTGCAACGGGTGTGCGGTGCCGGTCAATCTTTCAGAGATCCTCTTTGAGAGCGGGGTATGCGATGAACGGACGATGGTTTGGTCTCACAATGCTGGGCATCGCGGCGCTGTCGGTGACCGCCGCAAGCGGATGGACGCAAACACAACAGGCGGACGATACGATCAGGCTGATCGTGCGAGCCGATGACATCGGTTCCGCCCACGCCGCCAATCTCGCCTGCATTCAAAGCTACCGCGAGGGCATCGCGCGCAGCGTCGAGGTGATGGTCCCCTGCCCCTGGTTCAATGAGGCGGTCCGCATGCTCAAGGACACCCCTGGTTACGACGTCGGCGTCCACCTGACGCTCACCAGCGAGTGGGCCAACTACAAGTGGGGCCCGCTCACCCAGGCGCCCAGTCTCGTCGATCCCAACGGGCACTTCTTCGCGACCAATCGCGACTTCCTCCAATCCAAGTGGAACATCGACGAGGTCGAGAAGGAGCTTCGAGCCCAGATCGAGCTGGCCGTAAAGACGATCCCCCAGGTCTCGCACCTGAGCAGTCACATGGGCACCCCGACCATCACGCCGGAACTGCGCACGCTCGTACGCAAGCTCGCCGATGAGTACAAGCTCCCCGTCGAAACGCCCGGCGCCAAGGGCTTCCGCTGGCCCGTAGACAACAGCGCCACCGCCCAGCAGCGCGAAGCCGCATTGATCGAGGCGCTCGAGCAGCTCCAGCCAGGCATCTGGATCCTCGTCGAACACCCTGGCCTCGACACCGAAGAGATGCGCGCCATCGGCCACCCGGGCTACTGGAACGTCGCCACCCATCGCGATGCCGTGACCAAAGCCTTCACCAGCGAGAAAGTCAGAGACGTCATCAGGAAGCGCAACATCCAACTGGTCAGCTACCGTGACACCTGGCCGCCCAAAAAGTAGGTTGCGTCGAAAAGATTCATCCGCGCCGCCAGGCCGATATGCGATACAACCGCTATATCCTGGAACGGTCTTGAGAGGCATGGGCCACATTTGCGTCTTGAGAACAATGACTTCAGCCGCCATCCTCTCGGCAAAACCGCTTGGGCAGAGGCTCAAATCAGGGGCAACTTGGGGGGGTAATCTGGGCCTCTGGGGCCCCCAGCGGTTTTGCCGAGAGTAGACTCGCTGAAGTCCTCGATCCACAAGTCGATCGAAAGAGGCACAAGCAGTACGCAACATCCTGCAATCTTCGGTCGGGATTTCTGTCGCGCTGACCGAAGCCGTTGGAGACACCCATGTGAGGGCCCTTATGAACGTAGACCTGCATTATGGAACAGGCACGATCACGCTGCGCGTCCCCGATCGAAACGTCCACCAGATCATCCGCCCCTGGCAGGGCGAACAGACAGGCGATGGCGCCAGCGTCCAGGAAACCCTCGCTGCCCAGGCCCAAGCCTTCCAGGACCAGATCGCCGGCCAGCGCGTCTGCGTCCTGGTCGACGACGGAACGCGCGACGAACCCCTGACGGATGTGCTGCCGCCCGTGTGCGACCTGCTGCGCCCCGCCGCCTCGGTCCAGTTCCTGATCTGCACCGGCACCCACACCGCCGACACCCCGAAGAACCGCCGGATCGGCCACGAAATCGAGAGGGCCCGCCGCCATGCCGGCCTGACCGTCACACGCATCCACGCCCACGATTGCCAGGCCGACCGCTTCATCGACCTCGGGCGCACCTCCCGAGGCACCCAGGTGCTCGTCAACGCCTTCGCCGAAGAGGCCGACGTCTTCCTCGTCATCGCGGACGTCAAGGTCCACTACTTCGCCGGCTACTCGAATCCCGTCAAGAACTTCGTCCCCGGCATCAGCGCCTTTCGCACCGTCGAGCAGAACCACAGCCTCGCCCTGCTCGACGAGTCCACGCACGCCGCCCACCCCTGGCACCCCAACCCCGCGCAGAGAAACAACCCCCTCGCTGCGGACATGGTCGAAGGCATGGACCTCATCGCCCGAGGCAGGCCGGTCTACGCGCTGGTGATGCTCAGCGCCGCTACGCGCCTGATCTGGTCGCGCTTCGGACCGATCGAGCTGGTCAGCGCCGAGTCCTTCGCCGTCACCGACGAGCGGAACATCCAGACCGTCGCCCCGACCACCCGTATGGTGGTCGCGCCGGGTGGCCTCAGCCACGACGAAGACCTCTACACCGCCCAGCGAGCCCTCGAGCTCACCCGCGCCGCCATCCTCGATGGCGGAGAAGTCCTCTTCCTCGCCGCCTGCCCCAACGGCATCGGCGCCGAGCACACCCTCGCCAACTTCTACAACCGCCTCACCGCCCCGCTCGACGACGTCATCCAGTCGATCCAGCAGGACTACGTCCTCTATAGCCACAAACCCTACAAGTTCGCCCTGCTGATCCGCCGACTGCAACGCATCTGGATGCACACGCAGATCCCCGACGACCTCGTCGAAGCTGCCCATCTTTGCCCCGCCCGCGATCCCCAGGCCGTGATCGACCAGTGGCTCGCCGAGCAACCCGACACCCGAATCCTCTTCGTCGACGGCGCCAACAAAGTCGCCCTCCGCCCCACCACCTGACCCCGAAGCACGCCTGCGATCCACACCCGCAGACAACCCGCGTTGTATGGAATGCTCCCCTGTGCGTAGCAAACACTGCGCGCTGAACCGACCCAGCCACCCCACGCGTGCGATGGAGATATGGTGGTACTTGGGCCTGCTCCATCCGCTTGGCCATTCCGACTGGAGTGCCACCCCTCTTCTGTCATTCCGACTGGAGCAAAGCCTTTAGCCCTGAGCGAAGTCGAACGGGGCAATGGAGGAATCTGGCATCGAA
>CAZTGH010000178.1:0-10595 GCA_964612985.1 uncultured Pirellulales bacterium | reverse complement strand
ACCTTGGCCCCCTGGCCCGCCAGCACGCGGGCGGTCTCCTCGCCGATCCCGCTCGAAGCGCCGGTAATGACTACGACCTTGCCTGCGATACCTGCCATGCTCTCACACCTCCTTGCTTGATGTTGAACGGTTTCAATCGATCTGGGGCGATCGCAAACGGTAGCTGACGAACGCCACTTCTTTGCTGTCGGGCGACCAGGAGGGAACATTGATCGTGCCCTGCCCGCCGAACAGATGCGCCAGAACCTTGGGCTCTGCGCCTGCGGTCGACATCAATCGCAACGTCACCTGCTTGTTGGCCGGGTGGCCCTCGACGGATGCATCGTACGATAGGAAAACAAGCCACTTGCCATCCGGAGACGGATGAGCGAACCAGTCGGCGTGCTCGTCGCCCGAGGTCACCTGCTCCTGCCGCCGACCTTCCGGCCCCATGCGCCAGATCTTCATCAATCCCGACCGCACGGAATTGAAGTAGATGTACTTGCCATCGGGCGAATACTCCGGCCCGTCATCCAGTCCCGCCACGGTCGTCAGCCTCTTCTCGGGTCCGCCTTCGACGCCGATTGTGTAGACTTCGTACTCACCATTTCGTTCCGCACAGTAGGCCAGGGTCTTTCCATCGGGCGACCAGCCATGCCAGTAAGAAGGCCCTCGCTCGGTCACGAGTCGGGGTTGGCCTCCCTCACTGGGAAGGATGTAGATCAGCGATCCCTGGTCGGACGTATTGTGGCTGATCGCCAGCCAACGGCCGTCAGGGCTGAACCCGTGATCGTTGTTGCATCGGTCGGCCAGACCCGACTCGATCATACGCGGCGTACCGCCCTCAACCGGGATCGAGTAGAGCCGGCCATGGCTGTTGAAGACGAGGGTCTTGCCGTCGGGCGACCAGTTCGGCGCTTCGAAGTGATCCCGCACGCGGTGGACGATCCGCCGGCGGCCCGACTCGATCTCCACGACCTCCAGCGTGCTCTCCAGCACCCGCTCGTCGTCGGCAACCGGCGGCACGCTCTCGAACCGGACGTCGGAGAAGACCGCCGTTTCCGTCCTCGTGGCATCATGCGCGCAGACCGCCAGCCCCACGTACACGGGATCGCCCAGTAGAACGGTCATCGATCCGACCGGGTGGAAGGTCCCGTCGGATCCCGCGACCGAAAATGTGAAAAGATCGCCGTCCCGTTCGAGCTGAACCGCCTGCGGCGTCTTGACGGCCGACTGGATCTCCGCCGTCTCGCCCCCGCTTCGCAGGCGATATTGCAGCGACGTCAGACCGTCGCCGTGAACGACCGCGTCCGCGTACGGCGCATCGGCCTCGAGACTCCGGCGAACCATCCAGCCCGCCTTGCGATGCGGGTCGCCGCCGGGGCCCTCGAATGACACGCGAGCCGACAGTCGCATATCCCCCGAAACCTTCCGCCACACAAAGTGGAATGCGTCCTCCGTACCCCACATATTGGCGCCGCTGCCGCTGATGCGGTACACCTCCGCGTCGGCGTCGTACTGCACCGCCCCATCCAGAGATGCCTGGCCGACGTCACTATTGGATTCGAACGTCCCGAGATCGGCATGGGAAGAATGGGATAGGACCAGGCTCAAGACACCTGCGATCGCAAACGCCGCCTTCGAACGTTTCATGCTGGCTCCTGTAGTATTCTGAGATTCCAAGCCACTACGGACATACCGGATGACAGCCTCCCGGGTTCAGGGAAACGTGGCCCGGCAGGTCCGAGGGACGCAACGATACAGACCATCATTCCACCTCGTGCGCGACGACGTCGAGAACGGTCCTTTCGCGTCGCTCCAGTACCTCTCCCAGGGCGGGCAGGCTCCACCGATAGCAGAAGATGAGCGCGACCAGCAGCACGGTCGAGGCCACGAGGTTGACCGGTCCGGCGGGCGCCCAGCCGACACTCGAAAACAGCACCCCCAGCAGCGGCATCAGGAAGATCGGCGCCATCATCACGGGAAACAACAGGTGCGAGAACATGATCAGAAGCGTCGTCGTCGTGCGCGTCTTCGTGGGCTTCATGGACCCGGGAGCGACGCGGTACGGCACGACCGATGAGAGAAGGTTGCCCGTCATGCTCAGCAGGAGAAAGGCCGCCGGCAATTGCAGCAGGGTGGCCAGCACGACGGTGGTCGGCAGACCCGCGCCAATCGTCACGAGCATCAGCAGCACGAAACCGATGATGATCGCGATCGGAAACAAGGCCAGGTTCTTTCCCAGCAGGATCCATCGGCGCTCCGTGGGCAACAATACGAGGGTACGGAATCCGCCCCGGTCGAAGCCGAACAAATTGAACATGAGCTGTACCATGCCGAAGAACGTCACCGCCACCGACCCGGTCGCCATGAATGGCTTGACGCTCTCGGGCGTAGTGGAAGACCGCTTGAACAGCGCCATGCCGCCGAAGATGATCAGCCACATCAGATTCATCGCCAGCGACATCTTCACTTCCGGCGCCCGTTTGAGCGAGCGGAAAAACGCCTGGGCCAGCGTCGAGGCCTCGTCGGGTATGCCCGGCAACCGCCAGGCAGAGTCCTCACGGAAGGATACCACCCGCTTTTCTTTCGTCTTGCGCTTGACCTTACGACCGGTCTCGTCTCCCTGATAGAAGCGGATCGTCGACCGATAGGCGCGCCGCAATCCCAGAGCGCCGATCCCGGACATCGCCATCGCCGCCAGCAGCGCCGGGCGCGTGTCGCCCAGCACGAGCGCTCGGGCGCCGTTGCCCACCCACAGAAACGGGACGGCCTTGTGCACCGTCAGCAGAACCGGGGGAATCTCTTTCGCTCGCCGGTCTTCCGGACGTACCTCCTCCTGCGGTTCCGACGGCGCCCGGCGGGGTCGACGGTCATTGACATCGAACGCGTGGACCAGCAGATTGGGCAGTTGGGTCACCAGAATGAAGGCCACCGTCACGCCGGCGATGATCGCCCGCCTTCGGCGCGGATTGATCATGAGCGTCACCAGCCATCCGCGCAGGCAATAGATCCACGCGGTGACCATGAAGACCAGGCCGATCACCAGGAGCGGCATCCAGATCATGCGCAGTCCCGCACCGATCACCAGCCCGAAGGCCAGCCCGAGCATGCCGGGGACGAACAGGACGACGCTGATGGACAGATGGGACGCCAAATAGTTGACAATAAAGACCTGCCTGAGCGAAACCGGCAGGTGCAGCATGCGACCGATATCGATCGCCTCGGAACGTTGAATGTCCGAAACGATGGAAACCATCGAGAAGAACAGAAAAGCGATGACGACCACGTCCCAGATCAGCAGAGCCGCGTTGGGAGAGGCCTTGGGCAGGGCAACGATCCCCGCCAGCAGTCCGACCACCGCCCCGCCGGCCCCGATCGCCAGTCCCACGGCCATCACGATGGCGGTCAGGACGGCTCCGAGACTGCCCGCCCGCGACCATTGATTGCGGCTCAGACGCCAGCGCAGCCAGAGAATCGTGCGGAGCTGGCTCGTGTCCATCTAGCCCTCCAGCCAACTGAGCTTCTGCCGCTCGATGTGGTCGCTGCCCACCACTTCGAGGAAGCGCTGCTCCAGCGAGCCCTGCTCTCGAATCTCCTCCATCGTGGACTGATGGACGAGCTTGCCCCGGGCGACGATGCCGACATCGGTGCAGAGCCTTTCGACGATCTCCAGGACGTGCGAGGTCAGGAACACCGTCGCTCCCCGCTGGACGCATCGTTTGAGCGTATCGCGAAGTACGGTTGACGAGACGGCATCGACCCCCTCGAACGGCTCATCCAGGAACAGCAGATCGGGGTTCGGGATCAGCGCCGCCGCCAGCGCCAGCTTCTTCTTCATGCCATGAGAATACTCGACCGTCAGCTTCTTGTCTTCTTGGTCGAGCGTCATCATCGCCAGCAGCTCGTCGCCACGCTGCCGCACCATCTCCGCGGGCAGTTGGTACATGCGCCCGACGAAGGTGAGATACTCGCGAGCGGTCAGGTTGTCGAACAAGGCCAGATCCTCGGGCACCACGCCGATGCGTCGTTTGACCTCGCGGGCCCGATGCATATCCGACGTGTCGGCCCCGAGGATACGGATGCCTCCGGAGGTCGGCGCCAGCAAACCGGTCAGCATCTTGATCGTAGTGGATTTGCCGGCGCCGTTGGGACCGAGAAAGCCGTAGAACGTCCCGGTCCGCACGCGCAAATCGAGATCATCGACGGCAACCAGATCGCCGAAACGACGCGTCAACCCGTTCGTCTCAATAGCCAGGTCCATGTGATCGCCAAATCTACGGGGCCCGACCCGCAAAAGCAAGCCTCTTTCCCTCGATCGCTTTGCCACGGGTGGGTCTGGACGGGCTGGTCGGAACACGATTATCAATGCAATTGAGGACTTGTGACCCTCGCACCCGAAGTGGTACCTTTGTCGCCCATTGGCAGGCACGCACAACACGATACCGGAGGAATCTGCGTCGAATCTCGGCCACTGGAATGCGAGTGCCCGTACGAAGTACGCCGCATCGGCGCGCGTCGGGCGAATGCCGGCAGGTCAAACATGAACCACCGAGAAGCTGTCGTCCAGAGAGTTGGATGGAGTACGATACCCGAAGGCGTCATCGACGCGGGCTTCCTGAGTGATGAGGACCTGGCCGTGTTCGTCGAACTGACGAACCATCGCCGGTCTCTACCGGTTTATCATGGATGGTGCTGGTGCTGTTATGAATGTGGATTTGCCTCGACCGATCTGGCCATCGTGGGCCGGCACATCATGCGGGTGCACCGTCCGGCGCCGATGGACCAGGAAGACTATGACTGAGATCGTCCGATTGAACTATGGGAAACAGGGTGCGGCATTCAGAAAGCCCGCAGAAAACCAGGGGTCCTCGGCCCGTGCCGGCGACTGTGGTCCGGCGCCGCACGGGTCGAGGACCCGGTCTGCAGGTTCGAAGGAGGAGAAAGCCTACCGAATGAAGAGCATCTCGGCGTAGATCGGCAGCGGCCAGATCTTGGCATCGACGATCATTTCCAGTTCGTCGGCCGCCGCGCGGACCATGTGCATGGCCGGGACCACCTCGTGGGCGTACCTTTCCGCCTGGGCCTCCGAGTCCTTCTTCTCGGCGGCCCCGGCCCGGACCTTTTCCAGCTCGACGATTCCTTTTTCCAGATCCGCCACGAGTTCGCCGACCCGCGTGAGCATCCGGCCCTGCGTCTCGGCGCTGGCGCCGACCGCGGAAACCGCGGCGACCGTCTCTGCCAACCGCGCGGAGTATTCGCACGCCGCCGGCAGAATCTGGCGCTTGGCCATGCTCAGCATGGTCTGGGCCTCGATGTTGATCTGCCGGCTGTATACCTCCAGGAGGATCTCGGTCCGCGCCTTCAGCTCCTGCTTGGAGAGCACTCCGTGCTTGCTGAACACCGCGAAGTTCTCCTTCGTCGGGATGGTCTTGAGCGCATCGACGGTCGCGCGGATATTCGGCAGCCCGCGCCGCTCGGCCTCGGTCACCCAGTCGGCCGTGTAGTTGTCGCCGTTGAACAGGATGCGGGCGTGCTGGACCGCGATGTCCTGCAGGATCTTCTGTGCCGTCGTCTTGACGTCGCGGGACTTCTCCAGCTCGTCGGCGATATCGCAGAGCGCGTCGGCCACGATCGTATTCAGCACGAAGCTCGGCCCTGAGACCGACTGGGTCGAGCCGACCATGCGGAACTCGAACTTGTTGCCCGTGAAGGCGAACGGCGAGGTGCGGTTGCGGTCCGTGCAGTCCTTCGGCAGTTGCGGAAGGGTCGAGACGCCGAGCTTGAGCTGGCCGCCCGCCTTGCTGCTCTTGGCCGGGCCCTTCGCCAGTTGCTCGAAGATGTCCGTCAACTGATCGCCCAGGAAGACCGACACGATCGCCGGCGGCGCTTCGTTGGCGCCGAGGCGGTGCTCGTTTCCCGCGTTGGCCACGCTGGCCCGAAGGAGCTTCGCATACTTATCGACAGCCTTGATCACCGCGCAGAGCATGACGAGAAAGACCATGTTGTCGTGCGGCGTCTCACCCGGGTCGAGCAGGTTCAGACCGTCGTTGGTCACCATGCTCCAGTTGTTGTGCTTGCCCGAGCCGTTGACGCCGGCGAAGGGTTTCTCGTGCAACAGGCAGACGAACCCATGCCGCAACGCCACCTTCTGGAGGGTGTCCATCGTCACCTGGTTGTGGTCGGCTGCCACATTGACCGTTGAGAAGACCGGCGCCAGTTCATACTGCGCCGGCGCCACTTCGTTGTGCTGCGTCTTGGCGGTGACGCCCAGCTTCCACAGTTCCTGGTTGACCTCGTTCATGAAGTTCGCCACGCGCTCGTGGAGCGAACCGAAATAGTGATCCTCCAGCTCCTGTCCGCGGGGCGGCTTGGCGCCGAACAGCGTCCGTCCGGCCAGCACCAGGTCCAGACGTTTGCGATAAAACTCGTGATCGATCAGGAAGTACTCCTGCTCGGGTCCCATGGTGGCGGTCACCCGCGTGCTGGTCGTGTTGCCCAGCGACTTGAGAACGCGAACCGCCTGCTTGTTCAGGGCGTCCATCGAGCGCAGCAACGGCGTCTTCTTGTCGAGGGCCTCGCCCGTATACGAGCAGAAGGCGCTCGGGATGTAGAGCGTGATGTTCTTGCCATTCTCCTTGACGAAAACGGGCGACGTGCAGTCCCAGGCGGTGTAGCCCCGCGCCTCGAAGGTGGCCCGCAACCCGCCCGAGGGGAACGACGAAGCATCGGGTTCGCCCTTGATCAATTCCTTGCCGCTGAACTCCATGATGGTCTGGCCGTCGGGCGTCGGGGAGATGAACGCATCGTGCTTCTCGGCCGTCAGTCCGGTCATCGGCTGGAACCAATGGCAAAAGTGCGTGGCGCCCTTCGCGATGGCCCAGTCCTTCATGGCGTTAGCGATCACGTCGGCCGTAACCGGGTCGAGCGGCTGCTCGCCGTCCAGGGTCTTCTTGAGCGATCGGAACACGTTCTTCGGCAGACATTCACGCATGGTCGCCTCGTTGAACACGTTGCGCCCGAATTCCTCGCTGACTGTAATCGACATCTTCAACTCCTCAATTGCCATCACACCGGTTGTTGGGTCTATTGTTCGGCATCGCAACCCGCCCCCCTGCGGATTACGCTGCATGCGACAACACATACGTTTCAAGAACTACCGCAAAGGCCTGCGCTTCCCCGGCGACGGCGGGTATCCTGGCCATGCTAGCGGGCCCCGCCCCCACTGTCAATAAAGGGTGAGGCTCGCGCCGCTCGGCGAATTCCCCAGCAGAGCCCGCCGACGGCGTACAAGCCTCACCCGTCATCCAATGCCACGGCGCGTGTCGTGGCAATACACACTTGGCTCGATGCGGACCGCCCGCACCGAGGAGAAGAAGCTTCGTCCGGAGCCCGACGGAGACGGCTTCGCGAAGACCACTGCCGCGAAGCGACGGCAACCGTGAGGCAAGCTGCGTCCGCAGCGGCCGAACCGCCGACCGCATAAAGGGACATAGACCTTGTGTTCTGCTGACCACCATCATCGTCAGACTCCATCATCGTCTGTGGCGTGGCGTGCCGGACGCGACGCCGGCATTCACAAGAATACCTTTAGCAACATTCGTGCCAGAACGATATCGCACCAGAAATACGACATAAATCCTTGCTGCAACACAACTAATAATTAATGCCCCCTGACTGACGTCTTTGCACCAAACTACATTAATGTCGGTTGACGGGGGCACTGTCTACAATATTGTAGCAGATAGGCCTGTCGAAAAGGCGAGCCTCGCCCGAGGGGGCGAGGCTCTGATCGCGTACCCACAGGGTGGGTACAGACGATGATGGCCCGCTCGATACCGGCGCGCGTGCCGCCACCGGCGCATTCACCGTAGTTATCCGATCGCTTCGCCGTCGCGCTCCCCGGTGCGAATGCGGACGCAGTCACCCAGTTCGAGTACGAAGATCTTGCCGTCTCCAATCTGGCCGGTGCGTGCGCCCTGGATAATCGCCTCGATGGTCTTCTCGACGAAGTCCTCGTTGACGGCGATCTCGATCCGGACCTTCTTGAGGAGGTTGACCTCGAACTGCACGCCGCGATAGCTCTCGTGGTAGCCCTTCTGTGCGCCGCATCCCAGTGCGTTCGTCACCGAGAGCTTGAACACCTCGGCTGCATAGAGCGATCGTTTGACGTCCTGCAATTTGTGGGGTTGAATATAGGCAATGATCAGTTTCATCTGTCTTCTCCTATGCGTTGGCTTCCGCTAACTGGTGGTGAACACCTGGAATCCGGCGTACGCCTCCATCCCGTGCTCGCCGATATCGAGCCCTCGCAGTTCCTCGTCCCGACTGACCCGCAGTCCGATCGTCACGTCGATCAGCTTGAAGACCAGACCCATGCAGACCACCACAAAGACTACGGCACTGAGGCTGCCGAGCGCCTGGATTCCCAACTGCGTGGGATTGCCGCCATAGATCAGACCGTCGTGGGCCAGACCCAGCGAGGCCTTGCCGAAGATGCCGATGCTCAGGGTGCCCAGGATTCCGCACATGCCATGCACGGGAACAGCGCCGACGGGGTCGTCGATCCGGAATCGGTCGAGCAGCTCGACCCCGCGGACCACCACGAAACCGGCCACCGCACCGATCGCCAGCGCCGCCCACGGGTCCACATACGCACACGGCGCGGTGATGGCGACCAGGCCCGCCAAAGCGCCGTTCATCGCCATCGACAGATCGGGCTTGCCGAAGCGCTTCCAGACGGTCAGCATGGCCATGATCCCCCCGGTGGCCGCCGCCAGGTTCGTGTTCATCGCCACGCGTCCGATCGCCACCCCGTCGCCAACGCTCAACGTCGAGCCCGCGTTGAAGCCGAACCAGCCGAACCAGAGAATGAACACGCCCAGCGAAGCCAGCGGAATGCTGTGGCCGGCCAGAACGTTCGGCTTGCCCTGCGCGTCGTACTTGCCCTCTCGCGGCTTGAGGATTGCGGTCCCCATCAGAGCGGCCACGCCCCCGACGGTGTGCACGACTGTCGAGCCGGCAAAATCGGCGAAGCCCAGGTTCGCCAGCCAGCCGCCTCCCCAGATCCAGTGACCGACGATCGGATAGATCACCGCCGAGATGAGAAACGAGTAAATCAGATAGGCGGGAAACTTCATGCGTTCAGCCATGCCGCCGGCGACAATCGTGGCGGCCGCTCCGCAGAACGCCGCCTGAAACAGCCAGAAGGCGTACAGCGGGATTCCGCTCACAACGGGATCCAGCCCGACCAGACACCAGCCCTTGGTGCCGAAAAAGGCGTTGCCGTTGCCGAACATCAGGCCATAGCCGACGAGGAAGAAGCCCAGCGACGCCATACAGAAATCAAGGAAGTTCTTCGTCAGGATGTTGCAGGCGTTCTTGGCCCGAATGAACCCGGCCTCGACCATCCCGAACCCCGCCTGCATGAAGAAGACCAGGAACGCCGCGATCAGGACCCAGACCGTATTCAACCCCTGATCCAGAAGCTGGACCGTAGGCCCCTCCTCCGCTGCCGAGGCGCTTCCGCCCGCCAGCAAGACCCCTGCCAGAAACCCCGCCGCGGCCATCCAGCGCCGCCGCGACACTACCCTTCGTTGTGCTGCCATCACGTTCTGTGCCTCCACGTCGGACCGTTAATCAAGGGCGAGAGCGCTCACCGCCATCACCTGCATGGCCCTATGAACAAAAGGCATGCCAGCGGTGCCAACTCGACACAGAATCCTCTATCCACAGCAACCACAACCATTTACGATAGTGGAGTGCAATAACACAAACACTGCGGATCTACATTTTCGTAGCCAAGGCAAACCAAATCGACGCTTTTGTATTTTCGCAACCCACCTTGCCGCTTTCGGTCGGTCCCTATAAACCGGGTCCTGCCCTCGAAGGGGCAGGACCCGTCTTCTGGCCCGACGGGCACACGAAGTGATGGCCCTGAGGCAGGGAACCCAAACGCGACGGATCGCGTTTGGGAACCCGAGGGAAGTATCCGTTCGAATCACCCTATGGCCTCGCTGCCGCGCTCTCCCGTGCGGATGCGTATGCAATCGGGCAAATCCAGCACAAAGATCTTGCCATCGCCGATCGTCCCGGTCCGCGCCCCTTCGATGATGGCGCTGATCGTCTTGTCCACGAAATCCTCGTTCACCGCGATCTCGATCCGAACCTTCTTGAGCAGGTTCACTTCAAACTCGACCCCACGGTAGCTCTCGTGGTAGCCCTTCTGCGCCCCGCATCCGAGAGCGTTCGTGACCGAGAGCTTGAACACTTCTGCGGCATAGAGAGATCGTTTCACGTCCTGGAGCTTGTGCGGCTGTATGTATGCGATTATCAGTTTCATCGATTCAACTCCACAACTCGGGGTGCTAGATGGTGGTGAAGATCTGGAAGCCGGAATACGCCTCCATCCCGTGCTCACCGATGTCGAGCCCTTTCTGTTCCTCTTCTTCCGAGACCCGCAGTCCGATCGTGACCTTGATCAGATAGAACAGACCCAGCCCCAGGCCGAAGGCCCATGCGAACGCGGTGACCACGCCCAGCGCCTGGACGCCCAACTGGCCGAGACCGCCGCCGTAGAACAGGCCCGGGGACATGTTGTCCAGGACCACCGAGAG
>CAZTGH010000177.1:0-10631 GCA_964612985.1 uncultured Pirellulales bacterium | reverse complement strand
GCTCCTGCTCGGCCATGTACACCACCGCCATCCCCCCCTCGCCGATCTTCTCCAGCAGCTTATACCGCCCGATGATGGTGCCAGGACCGTCTGTCACGACAGACTCATCCGCGCCGGCATGCGTGTCAAACACGGGCACGTCCAGGAAGCTGCTCGAATCGTGGTATTGCAGTAAAGCCTCCACATCGGCCAAGAGCTGCCGGTCGTCGCCGCAAGCTTCACGGACGTACGCCTGCCGCTGATCGCGGTCCTCTTGTTGGATCGCGACCTTGAAGATTGCCTCTTCCGGGTTTTCTTCGTACTGCACCATCGGACTCCTTGTGGTGTCGGCCTACTATAAACGCGTAATTCACTTGCCGATCGGACGGAGATTTCTTGAAGAATCGCAAGAAAAGTTGCTCGGACTGCCTGAGACCATCGGGCTATCCGATCTCCCGAAGGAGCCAAGCACGTGCATAAGTCCAGTGCAGCTTCGCTGTTGTGGCGGACATCCCCAGAATCTCGGCGGTCTGCTCTACGGTCAAACCAGCGAAGTAGCGGAGCTTGACCACCTCGGCCTTGACCGGATCCGTGTCGGCGAGTTTGCCCAGGGCCTCATCCAGGGCAATCAAGTCGTCGGGCGAGCAGGCCTCGCGCAGGCAGGCAACGGCATCCTCTGTCTCAACTCTCTGATGATTCCCGCCGCGTTTGTCGCTTTTCTTGCGGCGTGCATTGTCGATCAGGATGCGGCGCATCGCCTCGGCGGCCGCTCGGAAGAAATGAAGGCGGTCCGTCCAATTCTGGTTCTGTTCGCCCACCAGCCGGATGTACGCCTCATGGACCAGAGCCGTGGCCTGGAGTGTCTGGCCGGGCTTCTCGTGAGACAGCTTCTGCGCCGCCAGTAGCCGCAGTTCCTCGTAGACCAGGGGCAACAGTTCGTCCGTAGCCCCCGCGTCCCCCCGTTCGATGGCGTTCAGAATGCGCGTCACATCACTGCTCATGCCGGCTCCCCACCGTTCGGTGCCTCGGATGGGAGTATTCTCTCACGAACGAGGGGAAATGACAAGCTTCTGTCAGCCATGCTGCAGCGACAGCGGCGACACGTGGCAGCCATCGGGGCCAGTCATGGGAAGGGGCCGGCGGCTCCGTTGCCCGCAGGCCCCCTTGAAAGTATCTGTGTCCGGCAGGTGTCGTTGTCTACAGCTGTGCCGGCGGGTCCTGCTTTTCCCACTCAGCGATGAAGGCCTTCAGGTCCTCGACATCCACCTTCCCGTCGCCCCAGGCATAGGGCCCGATGTCGTAGAGCGTGTCGTCCGCGCCCCAGTTGTCGATCAGCATCACCATGTCGACGAGGTCCACCTCGCCGTCGGCGCTGAAGTCGACAATGGGAATGATCGGCGCCTGCCAGATGTCGTTGCCCCCCAGGCCGCCGGGGCGACCGCACATGAAATAGAGCGTGGAGCCATCGGGGGAGACTTTCGAACCCGATTGCCACGTCGTGTCGTTAATCACGGGCCCAAGATTCTGTGGAACCCCCCAGGGGTCCTGCGTCGTGGCACGTCTGGTCATGTACATATCCAGAATGCTAAACCCGCCGGGCTTGCCCGAAGCGAAGAAAAGCACCAGGCCATCAGGCGAAATGCCGGCCCAGCACTCGTGGGCTGGCGTGTTGATCTCCGGGCCAAGGTTGACTGGAGTGCCCCAGTCGTCCTGCACGCTTGCGCGCGTGGTCAACCACAGGTCCAACGCGCCGCGCCCGCCGGACCGATCGGAGGTGAAATAGAGCTCCAGTTGGTCGGGCGAAATACACGGGTGGTATTCAATGGCAACACTGTTCACGGTGGCGCCGAGGTTGACCGGCGTGTCCCAGTCGTCGTTTTCCACGGTTGCGCGGGTCGTCATCCATAGGTCGTGATTGCCGAAGCAGTCGGGCCGGTTTGAGTTGAAGTACAGGGTCAGCCCGTCGGCTGTAATACTGGGAGCCCAATCATCCACCGAAGCGCCGGCAGGCGAGCCGAGCTTGAGCTTGGAGGGCGGGCCCCAGGCGCTGTTCGGGGTCGCTCGGTGACTTACCCATAGGGCAGACGGGATCCCGCGGGCGAAATAGAATTCCAGATTGTCGTACGAGATACAGGGCTGTAAGTCGTCATCGGAGCTATCGATTGGCGCTCCCACAGTCGTCGGCGCACCGAAGATGAAATCGGCACGTGCCGGCGGAGCGTCCAGGCCCGGGAGAAAGCAATACCCCACAAGCGACATCATGACCATTGGAATCTCAAATCGTTTCATCTCACACCTTCCCTTCTGCCCGAAGGCAACACGTAACATTGGTGTTCCTGAGGTCCACGGCACCAAGCCGTAACACCTACACGACATAACCGTTTTGCCAGGGCACGGCTGTGCCCTTTCCGAAGCGGTTTCCGTTGCCCCCAAGGATAGATTCAACGAAAATATGTCATCCTGCGCGCCTTTCTCACTTTTCCGTATTTTTTTGAAGAATCACGGCGGCCGGGCTATACTGGTTGAGGACGTTCGGTGAACACCCTACGCCGTATCGTGAGTTTTGCCGGAAGGTCATGGAGCGGCGCAGCTCTGGGGGCATCGGCCTAACCCGGATAGGGAGAACCGCCGTGGGACGCGATGATTACACTGAGATGGGAGGCACACAAGAGGCGTTTCTCACCACCCACTGGTCCCTGATCGAAGGCATCGCCTCTGCCGACCAGGACCGCCGCCCAGCCCTGATCAGCACACTGATGGATCAGTACTGGAAACCTGTCTACTGCTATCTCCGCCGCCGGGGGTATGCCAACGAAGAGGCCAAGGACCTGACCCAGGGTTTCTTCCACGAGGCCGTGCTGGAGCGGCATCTGGTCGAGAAGTTCCATCCTGCCCAGGGCCGGTTCCGCTCTTTCCTGTTGATGGCGTTGAACCGGTATCTGGCCAACGTACACAAACACGCGGCGCGCCAGCGACGCTCACCGACGGGCACATTAGTTACGCTGGAGATGGTCGAGCCACCCGAACTATCGCACCTGGTGGCCGAAGCGG
This sequence comes from uncultured Pirellulales bacterium, assembly GCA_964612985.1. GTDB lineage: Bacteria > Planctomycetota > Phycisphaerae > Sedimentisphaerales > Anaerobacaceae > Anaerobaca. The sequence continues at coordinate 7,601 of CAZTGH010000177.1, read as the reverse complement.
ACCCCGAGGATTGCTTCCTCTACGCTTGGGTCTCGGCCCTGTTGGAACGGGTCCTGGAAGATCTCGAAGGCGACTGTCGCCGGGACGGCAAGACGGTGCATTGGCATCTCTTTCATGACCGCGTACTGGCGCCGATCCTGGATCGAGCCGCCCCCGTTCCGCTGAGAACGATCTGTGTGCGATACGGCCGGGAGGACGAAGCCCAAGCCTCGAACATGATCATCACCGTCAAGCGGCGTTTCCAAAAGCTCCTGCACGAGCACCTCCGACGGTCGTTGATGTCCGAGGAGCTTCTCGCGGAGGAACTAGACGAGATCCGACAGTTCTTCTCGAAGATAGCATCAGCAAACGGCTGAAGGATCGAGGTGCTCGCGCACACCGCCGTGCCTTCAGCTCGCAAAAGGACAGGTCAGGACCATGGGCAAGAAGCCGATATTCAGCCTGGACCCCGACCAACTGGCAGAATTGTTTATCCTCGGGGCTGCCGGTGAAGACCCGGCCCAAGAGCCGCCACTACAGGCAAGCGACGAGGAGAGAAAGTCGCCTGTGGAGGCAGCCCCCAGGGAGGGGCCTCCAGCCGACCAGGAGGGCGTGTCGATCAACGCCACTGTTTCTCTGGCGGGCACAGACCAATTGGGCAACCAGATCGGTCCGTACAAGCTGCTTGCCATCCTGGGCGAAGGCGGGATGGGGATGGTGTACCTGGCCGAGCAGGAGCATCCCATCAAGCGGCTCGTGGCCCTGAAAGTGATCAAGCCGGGAATGGACACCAAGCAGGTGATCGCCCGCTTCGAAACCGAACGGCAGGCCCTGGCCCTGCTGGACCATCCACACATCGCCCAGGTGTTCGACGCCGGTGCCACGGAAGCCGGCCGGCCTTACTTTGCGATGGAATACGTTCGGGGCATTCCCATCACGAAGTACTGCAACGAGTACAAGCTGGGCACGAAGGACCGGCTGCACCTGTTCATCACTCTGTGCCAGGCCATTCAGCACGCCCATCTCAAAGGGATCATTCACCGGGACCTCAAGCCCTCCAATGCCCTGGTGATGCTGCAGGAGGAAAGGCCCATCCCGAAGGTCATCGACTTCGGGGTCGCCAAGGCCCTGCATCAGCGGCTGACGGAAAAGACGCTTGCCACGGAAAGGGGCGAGTTCATCGGCACGCCGGAATACGTGAGTCCGGAACAGGCCGAGTGTACGGGTCTGGACGTCGATACCCGCACGGATATCTATTCACTCGGCGTGCTGCTCTATGAGCTGCTGACGGACTGTACACCGTTTGACTCCACCGACCTGCGTAGCAAAGGCCACGCCCAGATGCAGCGGATCATTCGCGAGCAGGACCCAGTCAAGCCCTCCACGAGGCTGGCCAGGCTGGGCGGCCAGGCCGAGGCCATCGCCCAGCAGCGTAGCGCCACGGTGGAGCAACTGCGCAAGGCGGTGCGCGGGGACCTGGACTGGATCGTGATGAAGGCGATAGAGAAAAATCGCACCCGTCGCTACGAAACCGCCGGCAGCCTGGCCCAGGACTTGGAGCACCACCTGAACAACGAACCGGTGCTGGCCCGTCCCCCGAGCACGCTATATCGTTTCCAGAAGCTGGTCCGTCGAAACAAAGGGGTCTTTGCCGCAGCCACCCTCGTGGTAGCGGTACTGGTCCTGGGAGCGATCATCAGCAGTTGGCAGGCGGTCCGGGCGACTCAGGCCAAACGCGAGCAAGGTCGACTGCGGCAGGAGGCAGAAGCCAGAGAACTATACACGCGCCGACTTGCCTATGCTTCCGATATGAGCCTGGCACAGCAGGCACTCGCGATCAGCGATCTGGGCCGCGCCTCGCGGCTGCTGGACGAACACCGGCCCGCTCCCGGGGCAACGGACTTGCGCGGCTGGGAGTGGCGATACCTCTGGCAGGAGTGTCGCAGCGATGCCTTGGCCGAACTGTGCCGCTATCCGGATCACACCCTACGGGTGGCGTTTTCCCCCGACGGTAAGCTGCTTGCCACGACCCTGTACAGGGGATTCGTGGGGATCTGGGATGTGCCCGGCCGCAGGCAAATCGCGATGCTGCAAGGAAACGCAGGGGCCTTCGCATACTGCCTCGCGTTTTCGCCGCAGGGCGATCTGTTAGCGACTAGTTCTGGAAAGCAGATTCTGCTCTGGGAGACCGGCGCCTGGAATCGCGTCGGTGGGCTTGACCTTAATGGTGCCGCTGGCGCCCCTAAGTTCTCGCCTGATGGAAGCCGGCTGGCCTGCATAAGTTACTCGCACGAGGTCCTTGTGTGGGAAACGGAACGATGGACCATCGTGAATGGCATCCGCGACGTGCGGCTGGGGCGGGATGCGGGCGCCATCGACTTCTCGCCGGATGGGCGGGCTCTGGTGATCGGGGATGCCGACGGTCGCCTGCAAGCCATCGACCTGGCTGGCGGGAACACGATTTTCGACATCCCGCAGGCGCACCCCGAAAGCATCAGTTCTGTGGCCTGGTCGCCCGATGGCTCGGTCATCGCCAGTAGCGGCGGCTTTTCAGAGGAGGCGATCCAACTTTGGGATGCCACGTCCGGAAGACCCCTCAACACGCTGGAGGAGCACACCTCTTGGGTAACGAATTTGGCCTTTTCCAAGGATGGTCGGCGGCTGTATTCGGCCAGCGCCGACCAGACGATCCGGGTCTGGGACGTAGCCCAGCGGCGGTGCCTTGCCACCCTGCGTGGCAGTCGTCAAGGGGTCAATGGACTGGCCCTTTCGCCGGATGGCGCCACCCTGGCCAGCGCGTGCAAAGATGGGACTGTCGCCCTCTGGAATGCCCACCCTCGCCCCGAGCAGGAGCAACCCAGGCGCATTGCGATGGATCCAGGGGCACGATTTGGATTCGCTCCGGGCAGCCGGGTGGTGGCGGCACCGCGCGAGGGGATTGTCAGGCTGTTCGATCTGGCCACGTTGGAGGAAATCGAGCCATTGCCTGCGCTGGGCGATAGGGTCAACAGGGTAGCCTATTCGCCGGATGGGACCCTGTTGGTCAGCGCAGGTCAGGACGGGAAGGTCCGTGTCTGGTCCTGTGTCGAGCGCCGCCTGCTGTGCGACGAGCTGGATGCCTCCGATGCTCCCATCGCACAGCTCGTCTTCCGGGCAGACGGCAAGCGGCTGCTCTCCGTTGACGGGAGAGGACAGGCGATCTGGTGGGATACCGTTGTTTGGCAGCCCGCTCGGAGGTTTGTGTTGGAAGGGGCAAACCTTCAGCCTTGGACAGCAGCGGTCTCGCCGGATGGGCATCTCCTGCTGGTTGGCTTCGTGGGAGCCGTGCGCTGGTTCAACGCCGAGACAGGAGAACTTCTGAAGGAAACGAGCGACGGCATTCGGAGCGATGTGTGGGGATGCGCCTTTTCCGCAGACGGCGCCCGTGCCGGCAGCGCCGTTACTGACGGCACCGTGGTGATTTGGGACTCCGCCTCGCTCCAACTGATCGGCGCCGTCACGGGGCACATGCACGCAGCGGTCGGTGTGGCGTTCTCTCCTGATGGCCGTCGGTTCGCAACGGGCGGCTTCGCTCATGATGCGGTCAAACTCTGGGATGTGGAAAGTCATCGCCAGGTAATGACCCTCCCGGCAGAGGGCTCGCTGTTTTGGACAGTTGCCTTCTCCCCGGACGGCCGCTGGCTGGCCGCCTGTTCGGGGAGAAGCGGCCAGTTGCACCTGTGGCAGGCGCCGTCGTGGGAGGAGATCGAGGCCGCGGAGAAGAAACTGGAGAGTGGCCAATCACCATGACCAGATGTCGCCGCCAGACGCAGGTAAGCTTCGTGCACCAAAGCCGTCGCCTGGAGGGTCTGTCCGGGTTTCTCGTGAGACAGCTTCTGCGCCGCCAGTAGCCGCAGTTCCTCGTAGACCAGCGGCAACAGTTCGTCCGTAGCCCCCGCGTCTCCTCGTTCAATCGCATTCAAGATGCGCGTCACATCACTGCTCATGCCGGTTCCCCACCATCCTGCGCCTCAGATGCCCACATTCTGCCACAAGTGGGGGGAGGTTTCAACCGGTTTCGGCACCAGACGAAAAGGAAGCGGACCCTGTGCCGTCTTGGCCGCTCCCGTCCCATGCCCCTTACCGCATCCATTCTGCCCAGGTGCTTGGCGGCCATTCTGACTCGCCGCAGGCATAATCGGCGAGATCGTTTATAGCTTCGACAGGTCCGGAATATGGTCCCCTTTCGTCAGGCAAGGCCGTACAACTGACCTACAACCGCAAGGCTCGTTATTTGTCAATCCCGATAAAATGCCAAACCCATAAGTGTTGTACTGTAAAGCTCTTGGACGCGAACAGAAATTAGTGCAACGTTTTCAATGGCCGTTCCGCACCCGCAGAACAGAGCGAGGAGAACGTCAGGCTCTGTCTTCGTCTCGGCAATATGTCCACCGTTTCGTGGGGCCGTTCGAAACGCGGACATCATCGCCGGTCATGGAAAGGTCGTTACCAGGGTTCCTGTAGCCGCAGTTGCCGTTGCGGTACAGAGTAGGAAGAGCACATGCATTTGTGACTTCCCTGGAAAGCTCCGCAGGTGTATTCTGCTCTTCCAGAATGGTCAGGCTTGGCTGGTGGCACTGCCGCTGGAAATCTGAGGATCCAAGTCTCGAAGCCGTGACAAAGCGAAAACGATGAGCCTGAGCCAGTAGAGGAGACAGTCATGGGCAACCTGAATCGTCGATCATTCCTTAGGTCATCGCTCGGCACCGCGGGTATGATAGCGCTGACCCCCTACGCGAGAGTCTTGGGAGCCAATGACCACGTACGGGTCGCAGTCGTCGGATTCAATGGTATGGGCAAGAGTCATATCAACGCCTACCGGAGAATCCCGGGTGTTCGGATCGTTGCCCTCTGCGATGTCGACACCCAGGTTCTGGACTGGGGCAAACAGGACTTCGCCAAACGCCACGAAAAGGTCGAGAGCTACGTTGACTACCGTAAGCTCCTCGACAACAAAGACATTGATGCCGTCTCCATCGTTACCCCAAACCACTGGCACAGCCTCATGGGCATTTGGGCATGTCAAGCAGGCAAAGATGCCACCGTCGAGAAACCGGTTTCACACAACATCTTCGAAGGCCGGAAGCTCGTCGAAGCCTCCCGAAAATACAATCGCATGGTTCAGGGTGACTTTGACCAGCGATCGAAAGAGTCGATGCACGAGGCGGTCAGGTGGATCCAAGCAGGAAACCTGGGCGAGATCCGCCTCGCTCGTGGCCGGTGCTATAAGAACCGGCCGAGTCTCGGCAAGGTCAACGGTCCAGGCCCAATTCCCAAAACCGTTGACTATGACCTCTGGACCGGTCCTGCCCCATTGCTACCGCTTCGGCGCAAACGCCTGCACTACGACTGGCACTGGGTCTGGGCGACGGGATGTGGAGAGCTGGGGAACAACGGCCCGCACCAACTCGACGTATGCCGATGGGTGCTCGGTCATGATAACCTGCCTTCCAGGGTCTTCAGTGTCGGTGGCCGCTTCGGATATGACGATGACGGCGAGACCGCAAACACACAGTTCATTTACTATGATTACAAACCGGCTCCGATTATCTATGAGGTGCGCGGCCTGCCGCCCAAGGAGGGTGACTCAGGCAGGACCATGGACCTCTTTGAGCCTGTGTGCCCGCGCGGCGTCAGACTCAAGTCTTCCTACAACGGCACTGGCCCCAATACCGGTGTGATCATCGAGTGCGAACACGGGTATGTCGACATGGGCGGACCTACAGCGTACGACTACCAGGGCAATGTCGTCAAACAGTTCACCGGCGAGAACATCGGTCCGCAAGCCAACTTCATCAAAGCTGTCCGAAGTCGAAAACGCTCGGACCTTCGAAACGACATTCTGGATGGCCATGTTTCAACGGCATTGTCACACATGGGCAACATCAGCCATCGAATCGGCCGGAAGATGTCTCCAGCAGATATCCGAGACAGCATCAAGGGAAATAGAGATCTGGTCGAAGTCTACGATCGCTTCAAGGCTCACTTGGCCGCCAACGAAGTGGATCTCGAAAGAACGCCTGCCACCTTGGGCCCCGTGTTGACGATGGATGCAAAGACCGAACGCTTCACGGGAGATTTCAGTGCAGAAGCCAACATGCTGCTCACAAGAGACTACCGAAGCCCCTTCGTGGTGCCTGATACTGTCTGATGCACCGGGGAGGGCGCCAGGGCGGACAGGCAGATCCCGCGTTTTCAAATGCGTGGTCGTTTGCATGCCGGGATACCATCGGGATACCATCCAGCCCGTTGACCATACCGAACGGTCCAAGCATCGCCGGTTGGCTCGGGCATGAGCCGGCACGTAGAGAGGCGGGCATCGCGTCCGGAGTCAATCGAGGAGCGGGCACGCTAGACCCTATCCGGCCAAGACATCGAGGGCCTTGAAGGTTGCGCCCAGTGCCAGACGGCTGTCGTAGCCCAACCATCGATCCAACGCCGTGGCATACACCTGACGGAAATCGATCCGGTGCTTCAGCGCCCCTTCGTCCAGATCCGTCAGGCTGGGATGCGTTCCAACCAGTCCTCCCTTGACCTTTCCGCCAGCCATAGAAACCGGCCCGGCCACTCCATGTCCGGTGCCGCGTCGACAGTTCTCCTTCACCGTTCGGCCGAATTCAGAGAACGTCGCCACTAGCACCCGGTCCAAGGTTCTGTCCTGAACCGCCGACACACGGATTTTCAGTCCGACATCGCCCTTTGTAAGTGGTTACAGAAAAATGATTTATAACGACCAAATAAAGACTTATGACGGTGACCGAAGCGTAACCGAAGCGTGACCGAAGCCCAACCGAAGGTCCGTGTTACGCATTTTGTTGCGCACCCCGGCTTGGGTTGATCCATTCAATATCCGTTAGCCACCGCTCCTCGATAGGTAAATAGAGTTCTATTTGCATCCATTTTGTACTTGACAAATGAGTCGGTAGTGCTATACTCATCCTGCGGTGTGGGTATATTAAGGCAACGATCGTCAATGTAGAAGTCACTCGGTGGGGAGGGTCTGTTCACGGCATCGTCTCACCTGTGTAGACGGGAGACTCCCCGGCCGAAATCTGGCTACGGTTGCCAGTATGAAGCTGGCATTCTTCTCTTGGACGGGGCCGATACCTTTGCCACATGGAGGTGGTCGCGAAGTCCACCGCGAGGGTGGCGGTTCACACAATGACAAGGAGGTCGTGAGATGGCTACGAAACGGTTGTTGATGGCGGCACTCATGTTGTTGGCGGCTCCTCTCTGCTGTGACGCTGCAGTTGAAGCAGGTCAGGCGGGTTTACACGCCTTGTCTGGATTCGATGTGCCCGTTGGGCCCGGTGGCAGAGGTGGTAGCGTGGGTGAACCGGGCAGCGCCGGATTGGGTAATGCTGAGCGTGGAGGGGCTAACGTGGGAACCTTGGGCGAACGAGTTCCCAATACGGATCATCAGCCTTTCTTCATTTCCAATCTTGTCGAGGGCGGGCTGCTCACGGGAGACCAAGTCAACGCGATGCGAAGCGCCGGTACCGGCTGGGGCGGCATTAGGATTAGCGGTCTGCTGGCCGAACGAATCGCCGGAAATGATGCGGATATGTCTTTCGATACCGCCC
>CAZTGH010000176.1:6940-10698 GCA_964612985.1 uncultured Pirellulales bacterium | reverse complement strand
CGGCATTGAGTGCGTCGATCTTTGCCGCGTCCAGCGTCGTCCAGTTGCCCCGTTGGACATCCAGTTCGTGCCCGAGCGACCGCACAAAGTCCTCGCCCGCCTGATCGTCCTGGGTCCCGTCGCCGTCCGTATCGTAGGCCTGCGAGACCCAGATGATATTGGCGGCGTACGTAGCCGGAGACAGAAGTAGTCCTAGCAACACCATGAGAAACAGACATTTCTTGTGCATCAGGTGATTCCTCCTTCCAAATAGCAGTTCTACAGCCCCGCAACCCCAAGCGCCGACCGACAAGCCCCGCCGAAACCTTTCATCATTGGGGAGGTCGGGGCCGCCTGGAATTCCATACGGGGTTCCGATAAGCCACATGCAGACGTGCCCGCTGGAAAACAGCATTCCCAGACGGGATTTTCCCTACTCCTTCTGAGGCGTATTGACGCTCGGACCCTGAGATCCGATTCGTGTTCGAGACCACGCAAACACCGGCGGCCGCGAGGCATATAATCCCCTCGCCACACCGCCTCGGGTGCTCATATATCTGTCACGAGTACTCAGTATCGAAAATCGCAGATGACGCTACATTCGCTTATACCCGATTTGGGCATGCTGTTTCAAGCAAAATCCTCCTCCGACAAAACCGTCCCGGCTCGGAAAGGGCTGCCAGGACCTGTCAGCAAGCAAGGTCGTGCGCGCCGAGGACGTCACTTATCGGGCCGAAGCATCCATGTGGCCGAGAGTCTCCTTCCGGCTGGAATAATGCAGGTGACTTCCAGAACGTAGGTCTTCTCCGGAGAAATCTGCGCCGGGACCGTAAACTCGTAAGCGCGTAGGAAGTCTCGCCAGTACTTCTGGTTCTCGGTCGCGTCGGTCAGATCAATATCCGGCCAGATCGCGATCCGCTGGCCCTTGGGCTCGGCAGACCGCTGAACGTAGTCGTACAATTCCATGCGGAACGTGCCCGGTGCCTTCATTTGCGATCCGAACGCGTCCACTAGCGACACGAACACATTCAAACGCCATCCCTGGCCATCACTCGGCGGACTCAGCTCCGTCAGCGGCAGCAGGGTGATCGCCGTCGGCGAGAAACCCACGGCCGGTGCGGTCGTCACGGGGCTGGATGGCTCCGTGGCAACCTGTTCCGGCTCGACCACCGGCTCCGCAGGCAATGCGATTGTCTCCTGGGACCCCCCGCATCCGACGCAGACCAGCAGGACGAGCACGAGAAACGTGGGCGCCCATCGTCCGAGAACACCAGGCGCTATGCAAGAGGCCAATCGGCAGATGATTCGTCCTTCCATGAGCTAGAGATCCTCATCCAGCATGTGTCCGAGACGGTGCTTCTTGGTTCGCAGATAGTCGACGTTGTGCTTGCCCGGGACCGCCCGCAGCGGGACCTGTTCGGTGATCTGAATGCCATAGACTTCCAGCCGGCTCACCTTTTTCGGATTGTTCGTCAGGATGCGCACGTTGCGCAAACCCAGGTCGCGGCAGATCTGCGCCCCGATCCCGTAGTCCCGGCGGTCGGCACCGAAGCCCAATTGCAGGTTTGCATCGACCGTATCAAGCCCCTGCTCCTGGAGCTCGTAGGCGCGGAGCTTGTTCGACAGGCCGATCCCCCGCCCCTCCTGCCGCAGATAAATCAGGGCCCCCTTGCCCTCCTTCTCGATCATCTCCATGGCGGTAATGAGCTGGTAACCGCACTCGCATCGCTGGGAATGAAACAGGTCACCCGTCATGCATTCCGAATGGACGCGAATCAGCACGGGCTCGGGATGCTCGACGGCATTGCCCGCTTCGTCGCGATCTCCGATGCCCCCCTTACACAAGGCCAGGTGCGGCTCCGGGCTGGTCATGCTCTCATAAGCAATAAGCTTGAAATCGCCGTAGTCCGTGGGCAGATTGACCGACACGAACCGCTTGATCTGGCTCTCGCGTTGCAGGCGATGCTCGATCAGCTTGGCGATCGAGAGGATCTTCATATTGTGCTGCCGGCAAAACTCCAACAACTGCGGGACGCGAGCCATAGACCCGTCTTCGTTCATGATCTCGCAGATGACCGCCGCCGGCTTCATGCCCGCCAGGCGGACCAGGTCGATCGCCCCCTCGGTCTGGCCGGCGCGGACCAGCACGCCGCCGCTTCGGGCGCGCAGCGGAAAGATATGGCCCGGGCGGGCCAGGTCATGGGGCTTGGCGTCGTCGGCGATCGCCACCTGGATCGTATGGGCCCGGTCGGCGGCGCTGATGCCCGTCGTGATCCCCTCGGCCGCATCGACGCTCACGGTGAACGCGGTGCTGAAACGCGCTGTGTTCTCCAGCGCCTGCGGATAGAGCCCCAGCGCGTCACACTTCTCAGCCGTCAGAGGCAGACAGATCAGGCCCCGACCGTGTGTCGCCATGAAGTTGATGATCTCGGGCGTCGTCTTCTCGGCCGCGCAGATCAGATCCCCCTCGTTCTCGCGATCTTCCGCGTCCACGAGGACCGCCATCTTGCCCTGTCGAAGGTCCTCCAACACTTCCGGAACGTCGCTGAACGCGGTGGCGGGGATTTCTTCCCGCAAAGGAGACTGGTTCATGTTCACTCTGGAAAAAATGCCGTTACTGCTCGTCTAGGTCCGCCGAGCCGGTCGCGGTGTCTTTACCATGCGACCGCTCGAAATGCTCAATATAGCGACTTCCATTCCGCATGTAAACCACCGTGGCCAAAATGGCCACGATTGCCGCCGACCACCACAGAACGCTCAACGCAGTCGGATAGTGGGGGATGACCCGGGCCAGTTCCGGTGCGATCAGCACACAGGGGACCATCACCGATTGCAGGGCCGTGGACAGCTTGCCGAGAAACACCGGCACCACGTGCACCTGGGATGTGATCAGATACACGACGGCAAATCCGACCACGATCAGTACATCCTTGCCCACGATCGCCGCCACCACGGTAGTCGGCAGTCTGAACCCCTCGACGTGGCCGACCTCCGAAGCCAGCAGCAGGGACGCCGAGGTCATCAGCAGCTTGTCCGCAACGGGATCGAGAAAGGTGCCCAGTTTCGTGATCTGCCCGTAATGGCGGGCCAGATATCCGTCTACGGCGTCGCTGACCGCCATGAGGACAAAGACAACGATGGCGGCGTACCGCAGACTCCTTTGTGCCCGCTCGCTGAACGTCGGATCGTTGAGGTTGACCATGCAGATGACGAAGGGGACAAGCAGCAGGATGCGGACCAACGTAATTCGCGTCGCCCAACTCAACTTGAACCCGCGGCCCGGCCGCAGCGATTCCGCCGGTCCGGGCCAATCTCTCGACTTCATCACATCGTCCCCACTCTTCATCCTGGCCAAAGAGGGCCGTTGCATCCGCCCCGGGACATGCTATAATACTACGAAAGTCCCGCCGGGTTCGCAACACAGCCGTGGTTCCGCTGCAAAGCGGACACTAACCTGACCACCGCAGCGAGGTGCGAAACAGCGGGCAGCGGAGCGGATTGCGATGAGTCTGAAGACGCGACTGGGACAGGCGTACTACGATTTGTCCGTCATGCTGGATGCAGGAGTTCCGATCCTGCGGTCCCTGGACATCACGATTGAAGGCCGACAAGGATACCTCAAGCGAATTCTCTCCCAGATTCGCGACTCCATCTCCAAGGGATCCGACCTGGCCACTGCCCTGTCCGAACACCGCAACGTATTCCCCCAGTTGGATCGCATGCTCATCGAGGCGGCGGAAACCTCCGGCGCGCTGGGCCCCTCATTCCGCATGCTCGCC
>CAZTGH010000176.1:0-6930 GCA_964612985.1 uncultured Pirellulales bacterium | reverse complement strand
CACAAGATCACCCGGCGGCTCCAGATGGGGCTGATCTACCCTTTCCTCATGTTGCACATGGCAGCGTTCGTGTTCGGTCTCCCAGGACTTATTCTGGGCAGAACCTCACTGCCACAGTACCTGGTCGGCGCTCTGGAAATCCTCATGCTCCTGTACATCCCGACGGCTGTCGTGGCCTTATGCATCCTGCTCCGCGAGCGTGTTCCCCTGCTCGGATTGCCGCTGGACATTCTCATCCTCCGCATCCCGCTTCTGGGTCAGGCAGTCTACCATATGTCGGTCAGTCGCTACGCCAAGGCGTTTGCCATGATGTATGGAGCCGGCGTCCCGATTGCCGAAGCGACGGAACGCGCCACGCGAGCGACAGGCAATGAAATCGTTGCGCGCTTGTTTGCGGGCGGTCGAGACAGCGTCCGTGCCGGTGGTCTGGCCTGGGAGGGCTATTCCAAGCGACTCCCTTCTCAGTACCTGCATCTGTTCCAGATTGGCGAGGAAACCGGCGAGTTGGACCGCACCGCCGACAAGATTGGCGAGATTTCCGCAGACCGGGCCGACCTGCTGTTCACGGAGTTCGCACGATGGTTCCCGTGGGTCGTGTATGCCATTATCGCGGGCATAATGGTCTACATGATCTTCACCATGTGGAGTCAGATCTACGGCAGCCTAGGCACCTTCTGAAGGGACCGTCAGGGAGATGGCGGCGCCGTCGGGAATTCGCCAGAGCAGATCGAGATTGCCGCAGACGCGACCGACGACGTTGACCGCCGAGGCCGCTCGAATCTCGTTGCCCATGGACGCGGGCGTCGGGCCGAAGAAGATGCAGAATACATTGCCCGCCGGCCAGCAGGCCAGTTCGCCTGCCTCAAGGATCTCACGCGCTCCCGGCTCGACCTCGACCTGCACGGGGATCGAGAAGTAGATCTCCCCGCCCCACCGAGTGGTCTCGCTCTCGATCGGCAGCGCGTCGGCTACCGCTCGGGCGGTCGATGTATCGTTCAGTTCCGCCAGGACGCGCACTCTTCCGGCGGTGATGACAATGGGTACGGGCATGGCACAGCAGCTCCACGTCGATTTCGGCTTCTCGGATTGCGGGCGAGCGAACCCGTACGAATCCGCCACCGGACCTTCGCAGTCCCCGGTTGAACCGGGATTTTATGGGCTTACGGACTTGATGTCAATGCGCGCCCTGATACAATAGCCCCTCTAATTAGGGGTGCATGGATGGGCGTATTGAATGTCAATATCGATCATGTGGCAACCGTGCGTCAGGCTCGTCTGGCGGACGAGCCGGACCCGGTCTGGGCAGCGGTACAGTGCGAGCTGGCCGGCGCCAACGGGATTACGGTGCATCTGCGCCAGGATCGCCGGCATATCAACGACCGCGACGTGCGACTGCTCAAGGAGACGGTGGCCTGCAAGTTCAACTTGGAGATGTCGATGGCCGAGCCGATCGTCAAGATCGCCGAGCAGGTCCGGCCCGACCAGGTGACGCTCGTGCCGGAGAACCGCGCCGAACTGACCACCGAAGGTGGACTCGACTGCGATCGCCACCGGAAGCGGCTCGCCCAGGTCGTCAAGCGGATGCACAAGAAGGGCATCCTGGTCAGCACGTTCATCGCCCCGGAAGCCGAACAGATCGCCGCCTCAGCCGAGACGGGCTGCGACGCCGTCGAGTTGCATACCGGCATGTACGCCAATGCCCGCACAGCCGCGGCGACCCGCAAACGGCTGGCCGAACTGGTATCGGGTAGAGACCTGGCCACCGAGCGCAAACTGGTAGTCCACGCCGGACATGGGTTGACCTATCGCAACATCACAGACGTCGCCCGCATCGAGGGGCTGTGCGAGTTCAACATCGGACACAGCATCGTCGCCCGCGCCGTACTCGTCGGCATGCACGACGCGACCCGGCAAATGATCGACGCAATCGAAAAAGCACTGTAGGGCGGGTTCTCAACCCACGCGTCACGACATACTTCGAAGCGCATGGATAGATCGAAGACCCGCCCTTAGAAACCAACAGGAATGGACACAAGCTGGTCAATCGGGAGACACGCATGTTCACAGGCGCCATGGTGGCACTGATCACACCCTTCCAGGAAGGTGAAATCGACTTTGAGACCCTCGACGAACTGATCGAATTCCAACTCGAAAACGGAATCAACGCGATTGTGCCGGTGGGCACCACCGGAGAGTCGCCCACGCTCAGCTTCGACGAGCACAAGCAGGTAATCGAGCGCGTCGTCAAGGGCGCCGGGGGCAGCGTCCCGGTCATCGCGGGCGCCGGATCGAACAGCACCGCCGAGGCGATCGAACTGACCGGCTTCGCCAAGAAGACCGGCGCCGATGCGACCTTGCAGGTCTGCCCCTACTATAATAAGCCGACCCAGGAGGGCTTCTACCAGCACTTCAAGGCCATCGCCGAAGAGGTGGACCTGCCGATCGTTCTCTATAATATCCCCGGTCGCTGCGGCGCCGGCATGACCCCCGAGACAATCGCTCGTCTCAGCGAGTTGGACAACATCGTCGCCGTCAAGGAGGCCACCGGCAGTCTCGATCAGGCGTCCGAAATCGCCATGCGCTGCGACCTGACGATCCTCTCGGGCGACGATTCTCTCACGCTGCCCCTGGCGTCGGTGGGCGCCAAAGGGGTCATCAGCGTCGTGGCCAACATCGTTCCCGCCGATGTGGTGGCGATGACCGATCTGATCCTCGAGGGCGATCTCGTCAAGGCCCGGCAGTGGCATCGCAAGTTGTTCGCCCTGGCCAAGAACATGCTCACCCTGGCCACCAACCCGATCCCGATCAAGGCGGCAGTGGCCATGCTCGACATGGCCTCCGACGAATTGCGTCTGCCAATGACCCCGCTGGAAGAAGACAAGAAGGCCGCGCTCAAGCAGGCCCTCCAGGATTACGGCCTATTGTAGGGTGGGTTCTTAACCCACGCGGCAGAGGGGTGCTCGATCCTCAGGCGGATTCATCGGCGCGAGCGACTCAGGATCTGCTCGCGCAGAATCGTCTTGCGATTCTCCTGACTGCCGATCTGGACGTATGACAGATGAGGCAGTCTCTCGAACAGGCGCCGGATGTCTTCCTGCCCGAAGCGATGCTCGCCAATCAGCCTCAGATACGTCAGGGCATCGAGATCCTCAAGATGCCTGAGCCCCTCGCTCGTGAACAGACCGCCGTAGACGTTCAGCATGTCCAGCTTCTGCATGCTGCGCAGGTGCCCCAGGCCCTCATCCGTCAAGTCCGGTCCGCCGATGGTCAGGCGATCCATCTCCGTCAGTCCCGCCAGACTGGCCAGGCCCCGATCGGTCAGCCCATACGGTTTCGTCAGGGGCTGGCCGATCTGAAACCACCTCAATCGGCTCAAGCCCGCCAGGCAAGCCACATCCGCATCATTGATGACGCCCCCCTCGCGTCGCGTTCCAATCGTCAACTCCTCCAGATTCCTCAGGCCGGACAAGTCCAGTCCACTGCCACCCTGCTCAACGTCATCGATCTGGAGCCGTCGCAGGTTGGCCAGTCCATTCAGAGCGGACAGACCCGAGATCGTGACGTTCGCGTCGCACACGTGCAGGCCTTCCAACTTCGTCAGGCGAGCCAGCCTCTTCAGTCCTTCATCGGTGACAGACGTACATCCGAACAGAGTGAGCACGCGGAGCTGATCCAGGCTGGCGATGGCCTCCATCGAAGCATCCGTCACGCCAATGCTTCCAATGCTGAGTTCTTCCAGCGACCGACATCGGGCCAGCATCGCAATGCCTTTATCCGTGTAATAGCCATGGTCCTTACTCGGGTCGACGAGGTGAACGCGACTGATGTCCAACTTGTGCAGTCGAGGCAACTCGGACAGATACGCCAGTCCCCGATCCGAGATCCCTTCATCCGGCAGTTCGAGCGATTCGAGCGTCTTGACCCCCCTCAGGTGCGCAAGGCCTTCGTCGGTCACCCGGGATCGACGAACATCCAGACTCCGCAGGTTGGGCAGCCTGGCGAGGTGCCGAATTCCTTCGTTGGTGATATTTTCCGACCAGTGAAAACTCAGATCCTGCATCTGCGAGCAGTTTGCCAGATGAGCGAGCCCCGCGTCCGTGATCTGCGGCAGATGTCCGAAATGGCCGATGCGGAGGCCCGGAACGTTCTTCAGATGAACGAACGCCCTGTCGCTGAAGCCGTCGCCCTGCAGCAGCAGATAGCGCAAACGCGGCAAAGGCGCCAGATGGGCCAGTCCTGCGTCCGTGATCCGGCCGCCTCCTAATGCCAACTCCTCCAGGCTGTGCAGAGGCGCCAAATGCCTCAGCCCGGCGTTCGTGACCCGGCTCTCTCGAAGGTACAGCCCGGTCAGACCGGGCAACTTCGCGACATGGGCCAACCCCGCATCGTCCATGCGATCCGGCGCCGTCAGGCGCCGAAGGTGCTGCAAGCCGTCGATCCGCTTCATCCCGACGCCCGTGACGTTCGTCTGGCTGAGGTCGAGAACACGTAGCCCGGATAGATGCGCAATGTATTGCGTACATGCATCGCCCGGCTTGGCTCCGCCAGTATACGAGCCGTGAATGCCAAGCAGGTACAGATCATCCGGCCGCAGGTCCCGCAACGGGGAAAGATCGCTCCAGGCCTCTCGCCTCTCGATGCGTAGGCCAGTCCACGTGTCGGTCGGGACCACTACGTCGCCGCGCGCATCGGCCCAGTAACGCCATTGTTCGCCCCGAATCCAATGGAAGAACCCTTCCAGCGGCTCCTCCGGCACCGGCTCACAAACTACCACCTTGCCCAGCGATCGATCCGCCGGAAAATGCAGCACTCGCGGTCCCGCCGCCTGAGCCCCTGCGAAAGAGGCTGGCTCCCTTGAGGTCACGACCACCAGCAGCATCAGAAATATCCTCTGTCCGCACATGTTTCATTCGCTCCGCATCTGCTTGTTCTGTACACCCGGAACTCGACGGCTGGCCCCTCGCCGGGGACTCCACGGATAAGCCGAAGCCCAACCGAGAATGACTCAGAAAAACGGAAGATGAATGCGTTTTTCTCCGCAGAATCAGGAGATTCGCTCCGGAACCGGACCCTCGCGGTGCTCCCGCTGGACCTCGACGTAGGCGTCCAGAATGGCGGCGATATAGGCGCCGACCGAATAGTGCTCTCGCACGTGGCTCTGAGCCGAGGCGGCCAGTTCACGGGCGGCGTCATGATTCTCGAACAATCTGACCAGCGCCTGGCGCAGGCTCGTCTCATTGTTCCGTTCGTAGAGAAGCGCGGTCTTCTGGTGATGGATCAGGTCGTCGACGCCGCCTTTGCACGCTACCACCGCAACGCCGATGCTCATGGCTTCGAGCAGGAAGCCGCTGAACGCCACGGTCGGTTGCAGGTGGACGAATATATCGCCCGCCGCCAGAACGGCGCGCCAGGGATCCAGCACGTCAACGACGGTGACGATGCGTGTCAGACCGTGTTCGGCCAGCGCCCTGCGCAGCCGATGCTCCGCCCTGCCGCTGCCCATGATCGCGATCACAAACTCCTGCCCTTCGGCAAACAGCACCTTGGCCGCCTTGAGCAGGGCCTCGAAATCGGATACGCGATCGATCCGGTGCGCCACGACGATGCTGCTCACCTGCGATGGATCCGAAAAGCAGACCGGACCGGGCCCGGCAAACGTTCCTACGGGAATCCGCTGGACCCGGTCGGCAAAACGAGGGTACGCTCGACGGACGCCGGCGCCGATCGTCTCGGCGGGAACCACGATCTTCGCACAGTGATCGGGCGAAATCGTTAGCCTGTGCAGCTTTCTCGGCAAGCCGTTGACGTTCAGCAGATAGGGAACCCTCAACCGTCGAGCGAGTCGTCGAGCCAAGGCCGCTCGGCTCTCGCAAAGGCAGTGAAGAAGCGTCGGCTTGAACCGCTCCAGCGCGGTCGCAAGCGTCTCCAGACCCACGTGGTCCATCCAGGGCAAGTCAATCGTCGGATAGGTGAAGATCTCCACCGGCGCCGGGGCCACATACTCTCCGTTGCCGCTGGGAGGACAGATTAGCGCCGCGGGGATCGACTCATCCGCCAGCCCGACCAGCAGACGCCGAAGAAACGGCGCATGCTCGGTGATCTCCCGCGGCGGCGCGATCAGGATCGGACGCAGCGATGTTCTCACCCCCGCCGAATCGCAATGCGCGGTCTCTGCCATGACACCCGTCCAAAACGTCCTCTTCTCAGGTTCCAGCCGTTCCATCGAAAGACTTTCTGACAATGGAAACCAGTCGCATTCTATCCCAAAAACGGACCGACCGTTACCGAAAAAAACGCCGCGCACGGCCTACGAGAAAGGCCGGAGCCTGGGTCGTGAAGACCCAGGCTCCGGCCCTTGATCTCTCCTGCGACGCCCGGGGCGTCGGAAGAACAGCCTACGTGTTAGAAGGGCTTGGCGACGGGAAGCGTGGCGCCGGCCAACCACAGGATTTCACCTTCGGACAGGGCGCTGCCGTAGACACGGACGTCGTCGATCAGGCCGATGTACGTCTTGTACAGCGTGCTCTCGGTGTGATTGGTGATCGCACCGATGTAGGCGTTGTGCTGCGAGGTGCCGGCCAGGCTGTACTCCTCGGTAGCGGTGGTGCTGGCTTCGAGGATGCCGTCGATGAAGATCCGCAGCTCGGCGCCCTGACGCTGTCCGGCGACCGCGTGCCACTCGTCGTCGTTGGTCACGCTCGTCGAGTTGATCACGTACTTGGTCGCATCGTCATCGCAGACCAGGGTGACCACGCCCTCGGCGGTTTCGCTCATGATCAGGCAGTAGCGGTGCCCACCACCGGTGTCGCCGCCTTTGCCATAGATGGTGCCCTTGTTCTCATCGCCGGTGCCGGTCATCCCGGTCTTGTACCAGGCGGTGACGGTCCAGTCGCCCGTGGCAAAGTCCAGGGCCGCGGGGTTACCGAGGTC
>CAZTGH010000175.1:0-10719 GCA_964612985.1 uncultured Pirellulales bacterium | reverse complement strand
GGAGGGACTTGCAGGGCGTTTCCCGGAGATCACCAGCCTGATGTATACCATCAACCCCAAGAAGAACGAGGCGCTGTATGACCTGGATATCCGGACTTACAGGGGCAGGGACCACATTTTTGAGAAGCTGGAGGATCTCACCTTCAAGATCGGTCCCAAGTCGTTCTTCCAGACCAATTCCCACCAGGCGCTGAAACTCTACCGGACCGCCCGTGATTTTGCGAATCTGCGGGGCGATGAGACCGTCTACGACCTCTACACCGGGACCGGCACCATCGCCCAGTTTATCGCCTCCTCGGCAGGCAGGGTGGTGGGGATCGAATCGGTGCCCGAGTCGATCGAAGATGCCCGCGTCAACTCGGAGATCAACGGGATCACCAACACGGAGTTCTTTGCCGGGGACATGAAAGAGATCTTCACCGACACTTTTATCCGGGAGAACGGCACTCCGGAGGTGATCCTCACCGACCCGCCCCGGGCAGGGATGCATGCCAGGGTGGTCGGCCAGATCCTGAAGATCGCCCCGCGGCGGATCGTCTATGTCTCCTGCAATCCGGCCACCCAGGCGCGGGATGTGGAGATGCTCGGCAGCTCCTATGACCTGGTCAGGATCCAGCCTGTCGACATGTTCCCGCACACCCACCATGTGGAGAACGTGGCACTGCTCGAGAAGAGCTGATTTTTTATCCCGTTTGTCGTTGGATATCCTGCCAGTATGCCGAAATGGTCTGTTTGATGTCCTTTCTCAGCACCAGCAGACCGAACAGGTTGGGGATGGTCATGATGGCAATGGTGATGTAAGAGAGATTCCAGACGATAGTGGTATCGGTGAAGGAGGCCACGAAAAATCCGGCCACGTATATCATCCGGTAAATGGTCACATACCGTATGCCGAACAGGTAGGTGACCGCCCTGCCCCCGTAATAGGACCAGGAGATGGCCGTGGAAAATGCAAACAGGAGCAGGCCGATGGACACGATGTACTGTCCCCAGTCGCCCAGGATGCTCCGTTTGAACGCCTCGGTGGTGAGCGGCGCGCTGTGGATCAGCGACCGGCCGGTGAAATAGAGCTCACTCCCCTCCTCCCCCATCTCACTCAGCTGAATCTTTCCGTCCGTTACAGGGACCGTTCCGGTAAAAGGCTCTCCTTCCCGGGTTATGAGGACCTCCTCTGCAATGGAGTGAGCATGGACCAGAGTGATGCCCGGAGTGATGATGACCCCCTCTTCCGAGGTCAGCTCTCCACTGAACAGGGGAACGCCGGCCACTCCGGTGAAAGCGTTCCTGAGCGCAGTCCGGTCCTCCTCCGCGGCTTCCGAGTAGGTCCCTTCGAGGATCACCATATCGGCCTCCTCGAACCGGTTTTGGATCTTCTCGTTCCAGACTCCCGAGGAGAGCAGCACCAGTCCGGTGATGGTGCAGATCAGTATCGTGTCAATGAAAGGCTCCAGGATGGCCACCATTCCTTCCGAGACCGGTTCCTGGGCCCGGGCCGCACTATGGGCAATAGGTGCCGAACCCTGTCCCGCCTCGTTGGAGAAGAGTCCTCTGTTCACCCCCTTGTTGAATGTAAATGCGAATCCGGCGCCTAAAAAGCCGCCTACGGCTGCACTGCCGGTGAAGGAATCGGCAAAGATGGCGCCCAGGGAGGGGAGGATGTTTTCCATATTGGAGAAGATCACCAGGAAAGCACCGATCAGGTAGATCAGCGCCATTACGGGCACCAGGGTGGAAGTCACTCTGGCGATCCGCTTGATCCCCCCGATGATTACCAGTCCCAGCAGGACCGCCAGGATCCCGCCCGTGAGTGCATGGTGGATCCCGAAAGAGGTGAACATGGAATCGGAAATGCTGTTGATCTGGGGAAGGCTGCCGGTGCCGAAGGAGGAGAGGATGGTGGCAAAGGCAAAGAAACCGCCCAGAACGGCCCCGGTGCGGATGATCTTTCCTTTCCGCGTGGTGATGTTGAGCCGTTTTTTCATATAGTACATGGGTCCGCCGGAAATGGAACCGTCGGGAAGGATGTCCCGGTACTTGTGGGAGATGGTCACCTCGACGAATTTCGTGCACATTCCCAGAAGTGCGGTGACCAGCATCCAGAAGAGAGCAGCCGGACCGCCCAGGTGAATGGCCAGGGCAACCCCGGCGATGTTCCCCGTGCCCACCGTCCCGCTCAGGGCTGTGGTGAGCGCCTGGAAATGAGAGGTGTCGCCAATGTCATCGGCGTGGTCATACTGACCCCGGACGATCCGGATGGCATGCCTGAAATACCGGAACTGGGGAAGTCCCAGGTAGATGGTAAAAAAAATCCCGGTGCCCAGGAGAAAATAGACGAACCACTGGTGACCGCCCAGGTAATCGTTCAGAAAAAGGAGGGTTTCATTGATCTTTTGCATCTCCCAAAAATAGAATATTTGTTGAACTTTATATCGGACAGACTGTTGAACCAGTAAACAATTCATGAAACCCGTTCTCGAATTTCTGAGGTCTCTGGCGGAGAACAACAACCGGGATTGGTTCAACGACCACAAGGCCACCTACCAGGAAGCGCTCGGTATTTTCAAAAATTTCGTGGCCGGGTTGCTGGATGGCATCGTGAGTTTCGATCCGACCCTCTCGGGGCTCGAACCGAAAGACACGATCTTCCGGATCTACAGGGATGTGCGGTTTTCCAAGAACAAGGAGCCCTATAAGACCCATTTCGGGGCATGGATGGCGAAAGGAGGAAGGAAATCGACCGATGCCGGTTACTATTTTCACCTGGAGCCCGGCGGGACCTTTATGGCGGCCGGGGTCCATTCACCGCCGCCCGAGCAGCTGAAGCTGATCCGCCAGGAGATCCTGTTCAACCCGGGGGAATTCAAAAAGGTGTTCCTTGCTCCGGGTATCACCGGCAATTTTGAGAGATATGGCCACGATGACAAGCTGAAGAAGGGTCCCGCAGGATTTCCGGCCGACTTCGAGCTGATCGAGGAGTTGAAATTCAAACACTATATTTACGGCAGGAACTATTCCGACGATGAGGTGCTCGAACCGGACTTCGTTACCCGGGTGGTCTCCGATTACAAGAAGCTCGCCCCGGTCGTATATCACCTCAACCTCTCCATGTCGTTCAGGGGAAATGAGTGAAATGCTGCTGTGTGACTAAAGTTACTGTGCAGCTGTAAGGAAGTGTGTATTTTTGCGACAGATTAACCAGATAAAAACAGAAAAAACGATGGCACTTGAACATTTGACAACAGAAACTTTTAAAGAAAAGATATTTAACTACGAAACCAATAAGGAGTGGAAGTTTGAAGGCGAAACCCCGGCGATCATCGACTTTTATGCCGACTGGTGCCAGCCCTGCAAGGTCGTTGCACCGATCCTGGAAGAGCTTAAAGAAGAGTACGGCGATAAGCTGGACATCTTTAAGGTCGATACCGAGGATCAGCGCGAACTCTCCTCCATTTTCGGGATCCAGAGCATCCCCTCCCTGCTGTTCATCCCCACCGACGGACAGCCGCAGATGGCCATGGGGGCTCTGCCCAAGGAGACCTTCAAACAGGCCATTTCCGAAGTATTGAATGTGGAAGCCTAAAAAAAAGATATTATGATAAAGACAACCTTCAGAAGTACCCTGTTCAGCCTGACAGCGGCCTCGCTGCTGTTGCTTTCATGCAGCAACGGTTCGGCCAGTTCTCCCGAGTCAAATGACCGGGGAGCGAAGGCTGCAGGTCCGTCAGAAACTGCAGCGGCCGCCATTCCCGGAGGATCGGATGAAGCAGGCGGTAAGCCGGTCAACCTGACCAAGGAGGATTTCCTGGAAAGGGTGATGAACTACGAAAAGAACCAGTCCGAATGGGTGTACGAGGGTGAGCTCCCGGCCCTGATCGATTTCTATGCCGACTGGTGTGCACCCTGCCGGATAGCTGCTCCCGTGCTGGAAGATCTGGCCCGTGAATACGAGGGAAAGATCCATATCTATAAAATAGACACGGAGGAGGAAAGGGAGCTGGCGGCCGTATTCGGCATCCAGAGCATCCCTGCGTTCCTTTTCGTTCCCATGGAGGGAAGGCCCACCATGAGCAACGGAATCGCCCAGACCCCTGAACAGACTAAGCAGATGTTCAGGCAGATGATCGACGAACTGCTGCTGGGCAAAGAGCCGGCACAGGAAACGGGAAGCTGATCTTAACGATATAAAGGTATTTTATGCAAGGGGCTGTTCTCATACGGGGCAGCCCCTTTATAATTTGTCCCTGCCGCTATCCATCTGTTAAATCTGGGTTTGGAAGGGTTATTTCCCAAACCGCCCTCCCATGGCAAGCACATGAGAAAACACCCGAGCCAACGTCAGCGATAAAAAATTCTGAGGGAATTCTTACCACGCGTAACCCTCACCCAGACTGAGACAGGAAAGGGAGGGGATAATCGGGGTTTTGAAACCCTGAACGTAACGCATTTTTGCGGTCAGATACAAAACCGTTTCTCAAACAATCGCCTGTCCTGATTGTTTCCAGACTATAATAAAATTTTCCTCATGAAGTTCATCGGAGCCCATGTGAGTGCCTCGGGAGGAGTGGAGAATGCCCCCCTGAATGCAAGGGAGATAGGGGCCACGGCCTTCGGTCTTTTTACCAAAAACCAGCGTCAGTGGGTGGCCAAATCCCTGACAGATGAAAACATTACCCGGTTCAGGGAGAACTGCCTGGAATGCGGGTACAAACCCCACCAGGTCCTCCCTCACGACAGCTACCTGATCAACCTGGGGAGCCCTGATCCGGAGGCTCTGATCAAATCGAGAGCCGCTTTTCTGGATGAAATGCAGCGTTGTCAGCAGCTGGGCCTCGACCGGCTGAACTTTCATCCCGGTGCTCACCTGAAAAAAATCGGAGAGGATGAATGCCTCACCCTCATTGCCGATTCGGTCAATCTGGCCCTGGAGAAAACTGCCGGAGTGACCGCCGTTATCGAGAATACCGCGGGACAGGGCTCCAACCTGGGTCACACCTTCGAACAGATCGCCACGATCATCGACCGGGTGGAGGATAAACAGCGGGTGGGGGTATGCATCGATACGTGCCATGCCTTCACCGCCGGGTACGATCTCTCGACTATCGGGGGATTCAGGGAGACCTTCCGGAAATTCGATGAGATCATCGGCTTCCGTTACCTGAAGGGGCTGCACCTGAACGATTCCAAAAAGGGGCTCGGATCCAGGGTCGACCGCCACGACAGCCTTGGTAAAGGGGTCCTGGGACTGGAGCCCTTCCGGTGGATCATGTCCGATCCCCGGTTCGACGGGATCCCTTTGATACTGGAGACCCCGGACGATACGCTGTGGGCCGGCGAAATCAGTCTGCTGAGGAGTTTCCAGCCGGAACAACCCATTAATAATGATATTTTAATCTGAGGATCCTTTCAAATTCAGTGCATTAAGGATACCTTTGGGAGATTTTCAAACGATCTCCCTATGCGACATGAACGATCCCAGACCAAGGTCATAGCGACCATCGGTCCAGCCACCAGGAAAAGAGAGATCCTGGAACAGATCATCCATGAAGGGGTGGATGTATGCAGGCTCAACTTCTCACACGATACCCATGAAGAGCATCTGAAAACCATCCTTGCCATCAGGGAACTCAACGAAGAACTGGGCTCCCACGTGGCCATCCTGGCCGACCTGCAGGGTCCCAAACTGCGTGTCGGGATGATGTTGAATGATTCGGTGGAGCTGGAAGACGGTCAGGAGTTTGAATTCGTAACCACCCCCTGCACGGGGACCAGGGAACGGGCCTATGTCAGCTACGACCGGTTACCTACTGATGTCAAAATGGGAGAGAGAATCCTGGTGGACGACGGAAAGCTGGTTTTCGAGGTGACCGGGAGCAACGGGACCGATACGGTGACCACCCGCGTAATGGCCGGAGGACCCCTTTCCAATAAAAAGGGGGTGAACCTTCCCAATACCAGAGTAACCCTCCCCAGCCTGACAGATAAGGATATGAAGGATGCACAGTTCGCACTGGATCACCAGGTGGACTGGATCGCGCTTTCATTTGTAAGGCGTGAAAAAGACATTCTGGGCCTGAGAGAGATCGTCAAAGCCCATAAGAACCACGCCCACATCATTGCGAAAATCGAGAAGCCCGAAGCGCTTGAAGAGCTGGATGAGATCATCAGGGCTTCCGACGGGGTCATGGTGGCCAGGGGAGACCTGGGAGTGGAGGTGGAGTTCCACAAGGTGCCCCTGATCCAGAAATCGATTATCAAGAAGTGCCGGGAAAAGTCGAAGCCGGTCATCGTGGCCACTCAGATGATGGAGAGCATGATCCAGAATCCCACCCCCACCCGGGCCGAGGCGAACGATGTGGCCAATGCGGTGCTCGACGGTACCGACACAGTCATGCTCAGCGGTGAGACCTCCGTGGGAAAATATCCCGTTCAGACCATCCGCAATATGCAGAAGATCATCGATTCCACCGAAACAGATGATTTTCTGTTCTACCATGTTCACCCTCCGCTTCTCCAGGATGAGACCTTTTTGCCCGATTCCATCTGTTTCAATGCGGTCCGGCTGGCCGAACAGGTGGGTGCTACGGCCATCGTCTCGCTCACCTACTCAGGGTACACAGCCATAAAGATCAGCTCCCACCGCCCCAGGGCCAGGATCTACACCTTCACCATGAATGAGGTGATGATCTCCCGGCTCTCGCTGGTGTGGGGGATCCAGGCTTTTTATTTTGCGGAATGCTACAACGTGAACGACTATATCGAATATACCGAGGAGTTCCTGGTCAGTCATAATTACCTGAAAAAGGGCGACCTGGTGGTCCACGTGGGCAGCATCCCCATCATGGAAAGAGGGAAGACCAACATGATGAAACTGACCCGGGTGGATTAGCCCCCTTAAAGCCTCGCTGTCACTGTGTCCGGTTTACCGACAACGGAGATCGATGCCTGGATCGGGAAGGCAGAAGAGAGGTGGCTCCATCCCCTTCTCGGCCATGTGGAATCCTGCTTCCAACCGACCTTTCTTCCCTCCCACGACCATACCCACCACCTGCGAGTCTGGAAAACCGGCAGGCGGTTGTTGAGAGAGATCGCATGGATCCGTGAGGATCTGGATCCCGGGCTGGTGGAAGGCCTTCTGATCGCCTCCCTGTTCCATGATGCAGGGATGCACCGCTCGACCGGTCCCGACCACGGGAAATGGAGCCGGGAACTCTGTGCCGAATACTTCCGGAATGAACCACAGCCGCACCCCGCCCGCTGGGAAGAGATCCTCGATGCCATCGAACGCCACGACCTGAAGACCCCGGAGATCTATCCCGAACTTTCATCACCCGCGCCTCCGGCTATTCTGGGGCTCCTCTCCGTAGCCGACGACCTGGAAGCGTTCGGAATCATCGGGATCTACCGCTACATCGAAATATACCTGGCCCGCCGTACCCCTCTGTCCGAACTGGGCATCCGGGTACTGACCAATGCATCCGCCCGTTTCAGGCATCTCGGCCGGGCTTTCGGGGATACCTCCCTTTCCGCTGGAAATTACCGTGAAAAGTACAACGAGCTGGTGGATTTCTTCGACGGCTACAACCAACAGTGGGTGGCCGGATGGGGCCACACCCGCCTGGTTCGCTGGGGCCACCAGGGAGTGGTGCGCGCCATCGTTGAACTCGTCCTGGAAAAAAGGATACATCCGGAACAGCTGCACCCGGTTTCGGACAGGAACACTACCTTTGTGAGCGGCTTTTTCAAGAGATTGCACGATGAAATGGAGACGGAGAGCAACAGCTAGCGGACCGGCGATCATCCTGACCCTGGCCATGGTCTTTTCGGAGGCGGCCGGACAGGTCACACTGCGCTATCACCAGAACGAGACGGTCACCTGGCAGGAGGCCATCGACATGTACCGGTGGCTCGACCAGGCCTATCCGCAAGGCCGGCTCATGGAAGTGGGTACGACCGATGCCGGGAAGCCTCTTCACCTGTTCATCATCTCCGGAGATGGAAGGTTCTCTCCCGGGGAGATCCGCGAATCGGGCCGGGCGATCCTGTTCATTAACAACGGTATCCATCCGGGGGAGCCCGACGGGATCGATGCCAGCCTGAAGCTGGCCGGCGGCTTGCTTTCGGGAAAGGATCCCTACAGCACCTATCTGGAGAATACGGTGGTGGTGATCGTCCCGGTGCTCAATGTGGGTGGGGCCCTGAACCGGAGCCGGTACCACAGGGCGAACCAGAACGGACCGGTGGAACACGGATTCCGCGGGAATGCCAGGAACCTGGACCTGAACCGGGATTTCATGAAACTGGATGCGCAGAACACCCGTTCGCTGGTCCGGGTGATAAGGGAGTGGGACCCCGACCTGTTCGCCGACACCCACACCACCAACGGGGCCGACTACCCCTACACGGTGACCCTGATCAACAGCCACCAGCAGCGCCATCAGCCGCCGCTGGCGGAACTGCTCGACAGCCTGATGCTGCCCTGGCTGTTCGACGCCATGGACCAAACACCCTTCCGGATGAGCCCCTATTTCTGGACCGCCGGCAGAAGTCCCAGGCAGGGCATCGTCTCGTTCATGGACTACCCCCGGTACACCTCCGGGTACGTAAGCCTGTTCGACGCTCCCGCCTTCACCATCGAAACCCACATGTTCAAGCCCTTCGCCGAAAGGGTGGAGTCGACCTGGCACCTGCTCCGGGAGATGCTGAAATTTGCGAGCATCCATCAAAAGGAGCTGCTGACGGCGCGGGAGGAGTCCCGGAACATGAAACTGGAGGCCGGGAAATTCACCCTGGAGTGGCGGGTGGATTCCTCCAGGTACCGGATGATCCCCATGGAAGGCTACCGGATGAAACAACGGACCAGCCGGGTGACCGGGCATCCCGTCGCCTATTTCGACCGTTCCGATCCCTGGGAAGAGGAGGTGCGTCAATACCGCTATTTCAGTCCGGTCACCTCCGTGGAGGTTCCGGAATACTACCTGCTTCCCTCCGCATGGACCGAAGCGGTGGAGCGGCTGCAGCTGAACGGAGTGGTAATGGAGCCGCTTCCGGCTGACACCCTGATGGAGGCGGAGGTCTATTATATCGAAGAGCTGGAGACCTCCTCCAGGCCCTACAACGGGCATTACCGGCATACGGGAGTGAACGTGAGAAAAGAGCAAATGCCGGTACAGTTGTTCCGGGGCGACTTGAAGATCCCGGTCCGCCAGCCGGCCATCGAACTGATCGTCCAGGCGCTGGAACCACAGGGATACGACTCCTGGTTCCGGTGGAATTTCTTCGATGAAGTGCTATTCAGAAATGAATACTTCTCTCCCTACATCTTCGATCTCACCGCCGAAGAATTGCTGGAAAAAGACCCGGAACTGAAAAGGCAGTTCCGCCTGAAACAGGAGACCGATCCCGCGTTTGCCGACAGTCCCTATCTTCAGTTACGGTATATCTACGAACACTCCCCCTGGTCGGAGCCCACTTACCGGCGCTACCCGGTCTACCGGTCAGTCGATGGACTCCAGGACCATTGATCCGGCCGGTTTCCCTTTCGAATTATAGCTTTCGCTCCGAATGGTCCCGTACTTCGGACTGTACCAGTCGATCCCCTTGAAATTCGCCTTGACGAATCCCGCCCGGGTCATGGTATCGTAGGAGTATTTGATGCAATCGAAGGTTCCGGCCGGGGTCTCGATCTCCTCCCGGGCCTCCACCTTCCGGTTGGTCAGTTCCACCTGGATGGTCATGATCTTCATCCCGCCGCTGCTCACCGTGGCAGTCACATTTCCGTCCTTCAGCGAGGTGCCCGGTGCTGCATCCAGCGGAAGCTCCGGGTTCTCGCCGGTGATCTCCACCTCCATGGATTCATAGGCACTCATGGTATTGGGATCCAGTAAGCTGCGGGCATCGAAATAGATCACTCCCTCCCGGCACTCCAGCTCCACCTCGTTTTCGAGGATCTTTTCTCCCTTATCGTCCTTGTGCACCGACGACAGGATCACCGACATGCCGCCCGGTATCTCTTTTTTATCTTTCAGGGAGGTCTCCGTGCTCCCGGTCACCTTCTCTTTCCGGTCATAGTTGACATAGGTCAGCACCGTTCCTTCCTCCTGGGGAAACATTTCCTGGCAGACCTGGGCATGGGTCGCTGAAGCCGCCATGGCAACTGCCAGCACGAAAATCAGGGTTCTTTTCATAGTCATTGTATCTGTTTTTATGGAATATGAGATTTGTTCCAATTTATATATTTTTGCATGATCCGGAAAGCCGGTGAAACAAAGTTGATGTGCATATGAAGCGAATGTTCGTGCAGAGGAGCGGTATTCTCATGTGGAGGAGGGCCGTAATCATGCGGGGGAGCGCTGTGCTCCTGCTGGCCGTATGGTCACTCGGAACAATATCCGTGCAGGCTTCGGTCTCCCTGCAGGAGTTCCTTAAGCGTAAAGAGGTCAGGGAGGTGAAAACCCTCGATGGTGTGGAACAGTTCGACGAAGTCCTGGAGATCCTGCTGGAACAGCCGCTCGATCACCGGAACCCGGAGGGCCCCACCTTCAGCCAGCGGCTCTATATCTCCCATGTGGACCCGGAACTTCCTGTGGTGCTGATCACTGCGGGGTACGACACCAGGTACTACCACACCTCGGAGATCACCCACGAGCTGAAATGCAACCAGGTGCTGGTGGAACACCGCTATTTCGGCCGCAGCAAACCCGACAGTCTTCGGTGGGAATA
>CAZTGH010000174.1:0-10721 GCA_964612985.1 uncultured Pirellulales bacterium | reverse complement strand
CGCTCAGGTCACTAAACGGAATCCGCCATTCGTTCCAGCCGCCGAGGAACGTCGCGGCTTCACCGGCCGGATGCGTCACGACCGCAACCTTTCCGCTGCTGTCCTCCACCGCCACATACAGCGTCTCCGCCGAATTTCCTGCGGGCGGTTCCGGCCCGATGGTGGCCACCTGCCACGGCCCGGTGACATCGCCGGTCGTCGTCACGTCCGAGAACTCGGCACTGGTCAGCGTCCCCGCCTGGTGGCTGGTCACCGCCAGGCCGACATAGACGTTGTTGCCCATCGCGATCGTCTGCGGATTCCATGACATCGCGGTCCAGCTTTCTCCGTCCGTCGAGTAATAGCCATGGAACGCGTTGCCCACACGCTCGATCTTGATCCAGTATGGAGCGCGGAGGGCAATCTGCTCGGCGGTAGCCACGGAGGTATCGCTGACGGCTGCCGCATCGGTCTCGAGACGCCCCTGGTAGCGACAGCCGTTGCCGGGCGTAGTATAGACAGCCGCGAACGTCGAACCCGCCTCCAGCGTTTCGCGGATCATCACGCCGGCCTTGGCCCACGGATCCGTGTTGCCGACGCTCTCGACCCGCGCCACCAGGGTGCCGTTGCCGTTGAGCGGTTTGTAGGCGAAGCGGAACTCGTCGGTGGTGTTCCAGATGTCGGTGCCCGCCGCTCCCATGATGATCTTGCCCGACGGCAACTCGAGGAAGTTGTCAGCGCGCCCCTGGAAGTACAGCAACAACGTGTCGGCGCCGTTGACGGTCCAATCCTGCGGCGACACGAACGTCCGCTCGGTCTCGGAATACCAGGGAGACTCCGCATTGTCGTATTGCAGCGGCATGGATTGACCACCGCTGTTGACGATCGTCTTCTCCGCGAACGGGGCGTCGAAATAGCCGACGGTCGAGCCGGTCTCGTTGACCCAGCCATCGAGCCAGGTATCGAAGATCGCTTCGCCCGCGTCGATGTCGTCCGTATAGCTCTCGAAGCCGTCGATGAGGAAGAACTCCTGCGTGGCGAAGGTCCAGACATCGCCCATCCACGCGGCGACCGCCTCGGCCTCATTGACTTCAACGATCTGCCAATAGTACGTCGTGCCGAGGTTCAGAGGACCCGGCTCGTAGCGGCTCTCATCGGCGATATCGAGAACCTCCAGAGCGTTGGGATCGGTACCGAAATACACCTCATGCGAGGCCGCCTCGCGTCCGGCGCGCCAGCTCAGATCGGATTCAGGGTCGACTTCGGTGGCGCCGTCGGCCGGCTCGGGTTCACGCGGGTAAACCGGCGTGTAGTAGAATCGCACCTCGCTGAGTCCATACTGCGTCAGCGCGCCCCAGTTGTCGTTGACAGTGAGTCGCACATATTGGGCGGCGATGCCCTCCAGATCGACGGTCGTATTGTGAGCGTAACCGGCCTTGGCGGTACCCTTGGCGAATTCATACTCGCCCAGTGCCGTCCACTCTGCCCCGTCCGTCGAGTATTCGATCGTCACGTCCTTGGCGCCGAAACCGAGAACCGCTTCGAACATGACATTGTAGTTCCAGACCCAGAGCTCGTGGAGCTTGTAGATCCTGTCGAACTCGTACTGGATCCAGACCGGCTCGACGCCGTCGCCGGTATCCGACCACATGTCGTCGGAATCGATCGAGTGCAGGTCGTCCGCGTCGAGACCCGATCCGTTGATCGTATTCATCGGATCCGTCCCGGCGTCGGCCCCGGAGGCGGTGGCCACGATGTTCTCGACCGGATAGGCGAGAGGCTCGGTGGTAAAGCTCCAGACGGGCCCTTGGAAGATCGTGTTGTCGGGCGCCGCGTTGACTTCATCGACGCGCCAGTAGTAGGTCTGACCGAAGCTGAGCAGGCCTTCCGGATCGTATGTGGTCGTGGTCTGGCCCTGACTGACCAGCACGTCGAGAGGATTCGACCGCGAGGCGACGTTCACGTCTTCAAAGACCGTGCCGAAGTAGACGTCGTGGGTCGCGGCTTGGGGACTGGCGATCCAACCGAGGACGACGTCGCGCGGGACATCAATCGCCCCGTCGCTCGGCTCGGGTCCGGAGGCCACGACCAGCGCGCCGCGTGGGCTCTCCGGCGGGCCCTGTTCCGTCGGGGTGTAATCCGGATTCGTGGTCAGGAGGATCTTGTCGACCACGGCGCCGTCCTCTCGCATGTAGACATTGACCGTGTGGTCGCCGGCGGTCGTCACTTCGATCGTGGGACGCCCGCCGTTCATGATCTCGTTGGTCCAACTGTAATTGCCGTTGAAGCCGCTCATCGTCGCGGCGGTACTCGGTTCCTCGCCATCCAGACCGACGTGGAGGGAATCAGAATTGCCGTCCATGCCGTAGGCGAGGACCCAGACCTGATAGGTCCCGGTCTTGACGAAATTGACGACATAGTCCAGACGTGGACTGGCGGTGGCAACGTTGGCGGTCACACCGGAGCCGCCGGCCAGGGTCGTCGGCGTGTTCTGCATCGCAAAGCCCCCGCTGAAGCCACCATCGGGAACGAACCCGTTGGAGACCTCGGTGATGAGTTCCCACGTATGCGGCGGCACAGGGGTGTACAGGTCGTAATTCTCCGCTTCCATGCAGACGATTCCATCGGCGCCGGTATCCTGCTGGAACGGCTGGGCGGCGAGCGCCATCGAGCCGGACACCAGCATCAGGACTCCGGCCAGAAGATACATCGATCGCTTGAGCATTGCTGTCCTCCTTCAGAGAAGATTATGACTTCTGTCGCTCCGGGCACGTGCCGAAGCCCTCCTCTCCGCGGCGTATCGCCGGCGCGCCCGGCAGGTGCTGCTTCGCCACGGCGGGTCTATCCCGGGTTTCCTCCGCATGGAAAATAACAGGCAAATTCGCCCACACACCTCCTTTCCGACCTCCCGATTTCCGGACTCGGGCCGCGTAGAGCCCCCTGCTCGTCGCAGCCGAAAGACCGGCTATGAATGCTAAGACCGCACAACCACACACCATCCGTGATTATCGCAAATCGGCCCTGTCTGTTCAAGCGCATTCTCGGACGCGCAGACCGGTGCGTGCGGCCGGCAAATGGTGGAGGATTCGGGCTGCGCCTCTTGATCGCTACTTTGGGGATGGGTCTACCCTCGATTTGTCATCTCGACCGGAGCCCTCTCCATTTTGTCATCCCGAGCGGAACGAAGCGGAGTCGAGGGATCTGGCGGCGACCACGTCAATCTCCCGCTTCGTGTCCGGACCCACGGAATGGCTGACCCGTTGCGGCATCCCAAGAACTGCCCCGAAACGCAGGCAATGGCTCGTTCGCTGCCAGATTTCCGTTCGACTTCGCTCAGGACAGACTCTCCATTCCGCTTTGCTCCCGTCGGAATGACAATGCGCATGCGCCCGACACAGATGCCACCGTATTCCGACCACACCCGACCGCCGCCGGTGGCACCGGCCGGCGACGCCGCAAGTGCCGGAGTACGCGTCTGATAGACGGAGCAAGTTTGTGGGGCCGTGGTCAGCGGGCGATCTCGGGGACTGCGCCCTCGGACCATTGGGTCAGAACGATCGCAAGGTCGGCGAAATTGATCCTGCAGTCGCCGTTGATGTCGCCCGCCATGCGGGTCTCGCAAAGTGGCTCGCCAAAGTAGGACCTGCTGGCTTCGCTCGACCCGCCATAGGCGCCGAGGTTCACGATACCCCCGTGGGGGAAGGGTTCCTCGCCAATCGGGGCATTCGGGTCGCCCGCGTCGATACATGGGCTGGTCAGGTCATCCAAGACCCAGCTCTCGCTGCCCAGGTCCCAGCGTCCGGCCTGGCTCTGGAGGTGGTAATCGCCGTCGATCCAAACGTCGCCCTCCCGTTTCCAGTGACCAGGAGCGGCAAACAGCGGATCGACGTCGATGTTGCCCTCCCCCGGCCAGCCGCCGACGATATCGCTGTAGAGCGCCAGCACCGGTCCCGAGACCCCGTTGGCGGCATCACCCCATACAATACAGTGGTCCAGAAGCGTGCCACCGGTCTCGTCCATCAGGGCGTCGTAGTTCTGCGCGAACGTGCAATATCGCAGCGTCGGTCCTGCCGCTCGACTATACACGCCGCCACCATTGTTGGCGACGTTGCCCGCGAAGAGACAATGAACCAACGTGGTGGCGCTGTTGTCGTTATAGAGTCCGCCTCCATATGTCCCTCCAATCCCACCGACAGGGCGGTTCGCGATGAACCGGCAACGGAGGAATGTCGGAGCGACCTCCACCGGCGTTCCGCCCCCTCGTGAGAATCCACTGAGGGTATACACGGCGCCTCCGCCCGGCGCCCCGGCGCCCGTTCCATCGGCGACGTTGCCTCGGAAGGTACACTCCGTCAGTGTGGGGGCGCTATGCATGTTGTCCAGGGCTCCGCCTCGTGCGGCAATATTCTCTGTAAACGTGCACCGGGTCACGACGAGGTGGCTTTCTGGCTCTACAGCGGGCTCCGTCTGTCGGATCGAATCCACGTTGGCAATGGCGCCGCCCCTCTGTCGAGCCGTATTGCGACGGAACGCGCAATCGGCGATCCTGACGACGCCGTTGCCGCAGGACAGGGCCCCGCCGTCTCCGGCGCTGTTGCCCTCAAAATGGCAATCTCGAAACGTTATCGTCCCCACCGGCGCCAGGTAGCCACCTCTGCCGAGGGCAGCTCCTCCACCCGAGCTCAGATTCTCATGCAACGCATGCCACGCCGCGTTGTCGACGAACTCGCATGCCCTACATTCACTGTCGATCTCGGGCTGCGCAGACAAGCCTGCCCCGTCAAAAGCCTGGTTTCGTCGGAACGTGCAGCGTTCCAGCGTCAGACCACCACCGGCGAGGCACAGTCCGCCGCCGGTGTGCTCGGCCGTATTCGCCTCGAACAGGCAATCTAGGAACGTTGGATAGCCGCCCGTACTCCAGAATCCTCCGCCGTCGCCCCAAGCGAAGTTCTCGGCAAAGACACAGTTCGTCAGTACGGGATTGCCGTCCACGTTGCTTACCCCGGCGCCGTTCGTCCCTGCGCCACCGGTCTTGTTGCGTGCAATCTTGCAGTTGGAAATCTGGATGTCGCTGCCCATGCACAGGATCCCGGCGCCGCCTTGTCGGCCCCCTCCCCAGGCGCCGGTGATCTCGAAGCCCTCCAGGGTGGTGGTGGTGGTGGCGTCGTTGCCCAGGGAACGGATGACGATCACACTGTTGTCTCCGACGTTGGTGAAATCAGGTCCGTCGTCGCCCTTGAGGTCACCGCTGAGGATCGTTTCGAAGCGTTCGATGTCGCGCTCGTCGGGATCGGCGCCGGACAAGCCGGCAAAGCCACCCGCCAGGGTCACGCCACTGACCAGATAGAAACTCGCATGGCGGTCGCCTGGGGTTACCTCGGCGCCCTGGTCGGGGTTGTAGAGGCCCTGGGCAACGCGGATCTCGTCGCCCGCCTCCGCTGCGGTCAGGGCATCCTGAAGATGGGCGAATGCACCTTCCCAGGACGATCCGTCCCCGGCACCCGTGGCATCGTCCTCCACATAGATGATCCTGCCCTGTGCTGCCGCGCAGAGCCCGACGATGAGGGCGCACACGACCAGCATGATTGCTGTGTTCCTTGAGGTTTCCATGTTCCGCTCCTTTCAGTATGAGACTATGAGAATATGATGGCGCATAGAGCGCGGTCCATGCCCGTACACTCGGCGCAGAGCCTGAGCGGCTCGCAGGGTTCGGGCGTAAGAGTACGGTCGGCCTGGAGATTCTCGGCGCATGTCGCACCTCGTGCCGCAACGGCGCGGTCGGCGCGCAGCGATACGGCCAGAAAAAAACGCACCAGGTCACGAAGGCGGGCGGGTATGAAAGAGACGTATGATAAGATAGCAGACTACAGTCTTATGATAGAAATCTGGTGCCCACCTTCATGTCTCATTTTCCGCATTCTACCGCCGTACGAGCCGGCATGGCAAGCAATTTCCAGGCACGATGCTTCTTTTTCAGCGCGCATTCAAGCTGTTGTCCGGCTTGCCGGTCCCCGCCGTGCGTCGAACAGTCATTAGGCCCGAGCTAACATGGATCAGCAGTTGCGCGACCAGGCCGAGTCCGATTAACGTGACAGCAAACCAGTACGGTGCGTAACGCCCCACGTTCTCGCCCAGGTAGCCTCCGGACGCGGCACCGACGGTGATGCCGACGGAGATGACCATCTCGTGAATAACCATCCGCGTCGACCGATTGCGGCTCGTCGAAGCTCCGTAGTAAAGATGACTGCTGTAGGCAAACCCGAACGCCAGACCAAGCACGACCGCCGAGGCCATGAAGACACCCAGCGTGCGTCCATGGATCATCATCAGCACGGCAACCGCCAGCATCACCTGGGCCACGAAGACGGGACCTGCCTTGAAATGCCAGAAGGCCCACCGG
This sequence comes from uncultured Pirellulales bacterium, assembly GCA_964612985.1. Lineage (GTDB taxonomy): Bacteria > Planctomycetota > Phycisphaerae > Sedimentisphaerales > Anaerobacaceae > Anaerobaca. Next base: position 4,342 of record CAZTGH010000174.1, on the reverse strand, counting down.
CCCGCCGCCGTCAGCGCAAGGAAATTGCAAAGCGCAAAGACCGAGTAGTAGATGCCGAACTGGGCCTCGGAATAGCCCAAAGCGACGAACAGCAGCGCGAACTGCGAGCGGGCGATCGCCTGCGACGCCCACGCACAGAACAGGGCCACTCGGGACATCCACCGATAAGCGGTCAGCGAACGAAGGTCGTGCTCGGGAATCGGAGTCGGCGCGCACGGTGTCGCCTGGGTCGACGAGCCCGAGTCGCTTCGCGTCAGGCTCAGCAGCAGCAACGTCAGGGCGAAGCACACGACCGCTGCGATCATCGGCCAGAGGGGATTCTGTTCGACCAGCCAGGCGCCGATGACCGGGCCGATGAGGCCGCCGCTCGACCAGGAGCCGTTATAGCGTCCAAATTGGCGGTTCAACTCGACGCCTTCGTAGTGCGCCGAGACCCAGCTCATCAGGAAGGGCCAATAGAGGGCCATGGCCGCGCCGCCAAAGCCGCCGGCGGCAATAATCATCCAGATCCACAGGGCGCCATCTGAGCCGTTCTGGCGTCTGGCGCCAAAGACCGCCGCCACCATGCAAACAGCAGCAGTCAGGGCGACCGTCGTAGCCAGCCGGGTGGCCCACTTGACGTCCAGGTGCCCTAGCAGGGAGCCCGTGAGGATCAAGGCGATCATATAGGCCAGGCTGTTGGCCGCCGGCGCATAGCCCACATGGGCCTCGGTACCGCCGATCGCCTTGAGGACAAAAGGCATGGCGGTCCAGGCGATGGCCAGACTCAGGGCGGTGGCAAAGGCCGCCCCGTACAGGGGCCAACTGCGCTCGGTCCCAGCCGGATTATCTACGTTGTGCTCGTGTGGCATCTCTATCGGGCTCCAAGGTGGGCGATTGTAACAGCACTCCGTCGTTGTGCCAGAAGATTACCCGCCAGAATCGCTTGCGAGCGAGTCAGCAACGAGAGCCGGCGGAAAAAAACGGTTCATCACGGGATTTCGGGGAAGCCGACAGGGTCCCGGGGCATGACCCCTCAGCTTGCCACCATCCCCGAAATCCCGTGATGAACCAAGAGAATCTGATGCAACGTTGAATCTCGAGTAACCATGATGCGTCGGTTGGTGGGTGATGGGCGGAAGAGCGATCCCTTTTCGTCAAAGCGTGCACGATGGTCGAGGAAAAGCTGCTGATCTTCCGGTTCAGGAGAGGCTCGCCGCAGGCCTTGCGCCAGATCTACGACCGGTACAAGGTCGAGATGCTCAAGCTGGCGACGATCCTGCTGGGCGACGGGAATACCGCGGAGGACATCGTGCACGCTGTCATCCACGGGTTTGCGTGGGATGTCTCCGTCCATACTGGAGAAGGCGCTGCTGAAGCCGTGAGTTCGATCGCTTGCGTCCGTATGGGTCGGGGCCTCGGACCCGGCCCTTTCCAATTCAGGGCATCTCGGAGGAGACCATCTGCTGGATCTTCTGGCGTCGCGCGATGAAGAGTTGCTGCATCTGACGGTCGTCGCTGGCCAACTCAATCGCCCGGTCCAGGTGCTGCACCGCGAGAGCGTGTTGCTGGCGGCGGAAGCTCAACTGGGCCAGCATGTCGTGGGTGCGGGCCTGTGCCGTACGATCCAGCAGGGGCAGAACGCGCTCCAGAGCCGCCATCGCCCCGGCGACATCTCCTTTCGCGTCGCAAGCCTCCGCCAGGTTGGTATAGGCGCCGAGCAGCCTGGAGTCCCGTTGCAGGGCACGCTCGAAGGCGGCGATCGCGCGGTCGAACGCGCCGGTGCGGCGCAGGCAGATGCCCAAGTTGTTCCAGGCGGCGGGATCGTCGGGCGCCAGGGCCACGAAATGCTCGTACTGCTCGGCACCACGGATATAATCCTGCGACAGCATATAGCGCTTGGCCAGACGCTGCCGCAATTCCGCCACGCCGGGCCTCTCTTCGACCGCCTCCTCCAGGGCCACGATCTCGCCTCGCAATTCCTCGAGGATGCTGTCCACGTCTCGATCGTGAGGATTCGCCTTCCGGGCGGCGGCGAATTGCCCATTCATGATGTCCGGATCACCCTGGAGGGCCCCTACTACGCCCTTGAGCACATGTCGGGTCGCCTGGCTGTACTGCTGAAGGACCATCCTCGGATCTTCCTGCGTGTCCGGCAGCGGCCCGACGTTGGTCACGTGGTCCAGCAGCGGTGTGCAATGCTCGCTGATGGCGCGCATGATCTCCAGCCAGGAGCCTTCCACGTCTCGCTTGATCGCAGCGCCGAACTCCAGATAGGGACGGTCATCGGTGTGCAGCGGACCCGAACCGCCGAGCGTTCGCAGTTCCTCCTCTCCCACGAGCAGACAATCGAGGAAGTCATACACCGAGAAGACATTGATCTGCTCGAGATCTTTGGCGATGTCGGGACGCTCGGCAATCGCCTTGATGCGCCGGAAATCCAGTTGCATGGGTTCGACCGTCCCGAGCAGCACCGCGTGTTTGTTGACGCAGTTGTTGACGATCCACAGGGAACTGTGCGGCATCGCGGCCTGGAAGCTCCGCATGATGATCCGGAAATCCTCGGGACGAAGATCCAGCGGCACCCAGCAGGACAGCAGACCCTTGGGCTTGAGCCGATCGCGGCAGGCCTGGAAGTGATCGTAGGTGTAGAGGGCGGAACTGCCGGTCGTGCCGGGATAGGTTGAATCGTTCATGATGACGTCGAACTTCTCCTCGGTCAGCTTAATGAAGTTCTTGCCATCCATGATGACCTTCCGCAGCTTGGGATGGGCGTACGAGCGGCGGTTGATCTCGTCGAAGAACGCCCCCGCCTTGAAGACGCCGGGGCAGACGTCCACAATGGTGTACCGGGCGACGCCGAAATCCAGACCGATGCCACAGGTTTCTCCGCTGCCGTAGCCGATCTGCACCACCTCCCGTGGATTCTCATGAACAAACAGCGGCGCGTAGGCCTGGAGTTTCTGCGTGGTGCGAAGCATGATATCCATGCCGGCGACGTCGACCCCGTCGACCGCGATCAGGCGGTTCCCGTCGGGCACGTCGTGGACCGTGACGGTCCCGGTGACGCCATCATCGATGAAGACGATCTTGCTGGGATGATGGTACGTGTTCATGGTCTGGAGGAAGACATCGTGTGGAATCCAGGCGGCCGAGGCAGCGACCAGGGCGACCGAAACCACGACGCCGGCTATGGCCAGCGGCATTCGCCTTCGACCGGACATCGCCATCAGAACCACAGCCAGAAGGAAGAGCGCTGCGATCACAACCAGGAAGCTGTTGCGCAGGCCAAGCAATGGGACCAACAGGAACCCCGCTGCCGAAGAGCCCAGGACGCAGCCGATCGTGTTGAACGCATACACCTGCCCGACCCGTCTGGAGACCGTTTCCCATACGGGCGCGCAGACTCTCACCGCGATCGGAAAGACCATTCCCATCAGCATCGTGGGAACGAAAACCACCGCCAGCGTATCGAGGAAGTGGACGAGGGTATCGCCCGAAAATGAGATCCTCCAACCGACCACATGCTCCAGGATATAGGCGTCGATCGCCCAGAGATAGCCCAACATCTGAATCGACGCCAGGATGGAAAGCGCCAAGGCAAATTCAATGACGCCAAAGGCCAGGACCGGGTTCTTCAGCCGGGGTACCAGAACCGCGCTCGAAAAGAGGCTCCCCAGGGCAAGGCCGAGAATGAAGCAGGTTAACATGCACGCAAACGCGTAGGCGGAGGTCTCCAGGACGAACACGAGCACGCGCGTCCAAAGTACTTGCAACGCCATGGCGCAAAACCCCGCTACCAACACTCCAGCCAACACCGTCGTTCGGACTCGCTCGGAGTAGATGGCCGACGATTCCTGTCCCCGAGCGACCGGTTCTTTCAGCGCCGCGATCCCCTGCCGTCTGCGCTTCGAGCCCTCGCGCACCACCGGGCGCGGCTTGAGACGAAGAGACAGGAGCCACGCGATGACGGCGACGGTGACGTTCGCTGCCGCCGTTGCGTAGACCGATGCATTGACGCCCAGCAGTCGAATCAGATAATAGCCCGCCAGGAAGCTGCCCGCGACGGCGCCGAACGTATTGACCGCGTAGAGCAGACCAACGCCCTGCCCGGTCCGCGGAGCGGTCTGTTTTTTCGTATCGGCCGTGGCCCAGAACCCGCTGAGGACCGGCAACGTTCCTCCCATGAGCGCCGTCGGGAGCAGGAGAATAAGCGAGGAGACGATGAATCGAATCAGGGTCAGCGTGTAGAAGCCGGGCTCATACGTCTGGTACACCCAGAGATAAAAGCGATCCACGATCTGGAGGATGGTGGGGAAGACGAACGCATAGACCCCAATTCCCAGTTGCAGCCAGGCGTATA
>CAZTGH010000173.1:0-10744 GCA_964612985.1 uncultured Pirellulales bacterium | reverse complement strand
CTGGGTCAACGATACCCGATCGACCGTCGGGTATTTCGACGCGCCGTTTGCCGAGAAGACGATCGTCCACGGTGGTGGCCAGTCGATGCCGTTACAGTACGACAACAGCGCTTCTCCATTCTACGCGGAGGCCGAGCGTACGTTCGAGACGGCTCAAGACTGGACCGTTCACGGCGCCGACACGCTGGTGTTGCACGTGCGCGGGATCGCTCCGGCCTTCTTCGAAACCGACGACGGAACCATCATCATGAACGGCATCGGCACCGACATCTGGAACGAGGCCGATGAATTCCGCTTTGCCTATCGCAACCTGAGCGGCAACGGTTCGATCATCGCCCGGGTCGACGAGGTCTTTCTCAGCGACGGCTGGGCCAAGGCGGGCGTGATGATCCGCGAGACGCTGGAGCCGGGGTCCAAGCATGCGATGGTTGTGGTTACCCCGTCCAATGGCGTTTCGTTCCAGCGACGGATTGAGACGGACGGCGCCAGCACGAACACGGACGCGGCGGGTCTGACGGCGCCCCACTGGGTGCGATTGACGCGGACGGGCAGCACGTTTACCGCTCAGCAATCGGCCGATGGCGAGACCTGGGTAGATATTGAGGTTACGCCGGAGCTGACGATTTCGATGGCCAACGACGTCTACATTGGATTGGCGGTCACGAGCCACAACGCCAATACGGAGACGGGAGCGGCGTTTTCCAGCGTCTCGACGACAGGCAATGTCTCCGGATCGTGGCAGACGGCAGACGTGGGCGTGGCGCAGCCTGCGACGGGCAACTCGGCCGAACCGCTTTACGTTGCGGTTGAGGACCGTGCCGGCAAGGTCGCGGTGGTGACCCATCCGGATTCGGCGGTCGCCGTTCGCCCGACCTGGCAGGCGTGGGAGGTTCCGTTCAGCGAGTTGAGCGGCGTCAATCTCGGACGAGTGCAGACGCTGTACATCGGCGTGGGCGACCGCAACAGTCCTGCCGCCGGAGGCGCCGGCCTGGTCTATGTCGACGACCTCAGCTACGGTCGAGCTTCCTCTGATGAATAGCGGAGAAGCTGCCGCGCGGATCGCCTGCGTTTTGATGGGGCCCCATGGGCCATGCTGGGTCCGTCGGGCGCGCGAAGGCGGTGCGCCGCAAACGGGCGATAAGAAAACGCAAATGTGTCTTGTCCGGGCGACGCGGTCAACAGCATGCCGATCGCCGAGGTCGAGTTGATCGGCGGAATCGCGCCATAATCACTCGACAGGGTCCATCTTCGAGCTGGCATTCGACCGTGCCTGCGGCGCTTTGCGCCGGAGGCACGGTTCTCTTTTTGGCGATGCTTTGGGTCTGTTAATCCGGTGCTCGGCGCGAAGACCTTTGACAAGCCGGCGCTGAGTCGGTATACTCCGATTCAGCTTGCAGGGCGATTCAGGCCTTCGACGGCGTTTCCGCCGCTCCGACTACCAGACGCCTGATGGCGGAAATTGCCGGCCGCCGTTCTCGTTGCCCAGGCCAACCCCGTCTACAGGGAATGCCGCAAGCATAATCGAACGAAAACAACAAAGACCTGCATTGAAGGAGACATGCCTATGAACGCGCATAAGGAACCGTTTGGACAAACCGCAGAGGGCCGGGAGGTCTTCGTCTTCACGCTCGCCAACTCGAAAGGCTTGCGGGCGCGCATCACGAACTACGGGGCGACACTCGTTTCCTTATACGTGCCGGATCGAGACGGGAACCTGGGCGACATCGTGCTGGGATTCGACGATTTGCAGGGCTATCTCGAGCACACCGCCTATATGGGCGCCACCGTGGGGCGTTACGCCAACCGGATCGGCAAGGCCAGGTTCAGTCTGGACGGCGCCGAGTACACGCTGGCGGCCAACAACGGTCCCAATCACCTGCACGGCGGTCTCAAGGGTTTCGACAAGATCGTATGGGATGTGAAGGAAGTGGTGGCGGCCGAGGACGACGCCTGGGTCAAGATGAGCTATCTGAGCCCGGACGGGGAAGAAGGCTATCCCGGGGCCCTTCAGTGCACGGTAACGTACATGCTGACGAACGCCGACGATCTGCGCATCCGCTACGAGGCGCAGACGGACAAGAAGACCGTGGTGAACCTGACGAATCACAGCTACTGGAATCTGGCGGGCCAGGGCAACGGCGACATCCTGGGGCATGAGCTGATGCTCAACGCCGAGAAGTTCACGCTGATCGACAAGGAACTGATTCCGACGGGCATCATCGCCAGCGTGCTGGACATGCCGCTGGATTTCATCCGGACCAGGACGATCGGTTCGCGGATCGGCCAGACGGGCAACGGCTACGATCACAACTACGTGCTCAAAGGAGAGCCGGGCGAGATGAAGCTCTGCGCGACGGTGCGTGAGCCGGGGACGGGTCGGGTAATGGAGATTCACACGACCGAGCCGGGGGTGCAGCTCTATACCGGCAACTTCCTCGACGGAACGCCTGCGGGCAAGGGCGGCGCGAGGTATGAGAAGCACGCCGGGCTTTGCCTGGAAACGCAGCACTACCCGGATTCGCCCAACAAGCCCGATTTCCCCTCGACGGTGCTGGAGCCTGGGCAGACGTTCACCAGCGAGACCGTGCACAAGTTCACGACAAAGTAGCGTTTCGACAGCAGGGTATGCACAGCACACTTTTTTGCAGGCCTGGCATGAGCAATGGTGTGCAGTGCACACCTACGCGAGATAGACCCGGTCCCCCGGATCGATCGGCGGGATCTGGTCTGTTTTTGTTTGGAGGTCCTCCGGTTCGAGGGCGAACGACGGGGCGATCTCGAGCAGGCAGTCGGGGGAGCCGTCGGGCTTTCTCGGGACGGGAACGCCGGCGGATTCGAGCCACCTGGCGGCGCGCTCGACCATCATCTGGCGGGTTGATTCGGCGCTGTCCACTCCGGTGGCGTTCTTCGTGGGGGCGAACTGCTCGCTGCGGTCGATCTCGAGGATGATCGATCGGTCGGCGATCGGTACCGCGTCGAAGATGAAGGATTCGAGCTTGACGCCGTTGGGCTCGTCGGGCTCGACCCGATTGCCATTGGCGTCGATGTGGGGGATCTTCTTGACCGCCCGGTGCAGCGGCAGGGAGAAGCCCTCGGTGTTCAGCTTTTCGATGAAATCCGTACTGATAACGTGGATGGCGATGCTGCCCAGGTGGAAGGCCAGGGAGCCGTCCGGGTTGCGCTTCAGCGCCAGATCTTCGGGCAGGTCGCTGTACTCAATGATGGTGATCTTGCCGTCGACCAGGCAGAAATTGCCCACTTTCTCCTTCGGATCTACCTTGATGACGGCTTTCGACGACATCTGGGCCTGGTCCAGGGCGTGGAGGCCGATAAAAAGCGGGTCGAAGAGCTTGACCAGCGGGTTATCGACCTGCCAGTAACTGAGGTACTCGACGCCCCGGTTCTTCATGTCCTGCAAGGCGCCTCTGCGGGCCAGAGCCCGGATGCAGCCGCCGTGGCCGTCGGGCGAGCGGGCGATAGAGGCCTTGTCCGCCATGAGGATCTTGCCGTCGAAAGCGAAATTCGGCAGCGTTCCCTGCTGAAAGATCAAAACCCGGTCCCGGTCCAGGCCGTAGAAATTATTGGACTCAAAGATATCGACGGTGGCCTCATGATTCAGCGGACTCGTCATCACGTACCAGGGGCAGACGGTGTTGTACCGTTGGCAGACGGCCCCTATCGTTTCCGCGAAGATCCGGAAGAGGGTCTTGTTCTCGACGGGGCTGATGGGGAAATCGCCCTTGGGCCCGTCGAAACCGAGACGTGTTCCCTGGCCTCCGGCGACGACGAAACCGGCGACCTTGCCTGCCGAGATCAGTTCCTCGCCTCGTTTGACCGCCTCGGCGTACTTGTGCCGTTCGGCGTCGCTGGTCGGATGGATCCCATAGGAGGGGGCCGGCTTGAAGCCGTCATGGCGGACCGGCGCCTCGGGGCTCCGTTTGACGAGGGTCTCGACCCAGGTGGCGATCCGATCCAGGTCCAGATCCTCGATCTGCTTGAGCAGCCTCGCCCGTTGGGGCGGACTCAGTTCATCCCAGAACCGCAAGAGGTGACTTTGCCCGCAGGCGGAGAGTTTGTCCCGAATAGGTCCGATATTTTTCTGGTCTGTGCCCTGCATGATCCACTCCAAAACCGGCAAAATAGCCAGATTCTACGGGGTGGGCAAAAAAATTCAAGCCGATCGCCGAAAAATACGAAAAGACATTGACAGACATCGTGGTCTCTGCTACGATTCAGTTGTAGACAGGTAGGTTTGCAAAAGGCTCTATATCATATTCCGAACTGTCATCATATTTTCAGCATCTTCATATCAAAGCCTGCCTGCTGCGGAACGTTTGGGAAAAGATCGTTTTTCCTGTGGTGAGGAGTGTGGGGCTTTAGTGCCCGCGAGTGAATGTTCCGATAAAACAGGCGTTTGAAACCAACCGGCCGACTCTTTCTGTCCAAACGTACGTGCTTGTTGAGATTCGCGGCGCGAGTTTTGCCGGTCGGGTGGCAAAGGATTCATCGTTACGATCGCCGAAGTGGCCTCTTAGAAGAGCGGCCGGTCTGCGAATCTCGGAAGCAACGAAAGGAGAGCACCATGAGAAGAAAAGGTTTTACCCTCGTCGAGCTGCTGGTCGTGATTGCGATCATCGCTCTGCTGATGGGCATTCTGATGCCGGCGCTGGCCCGCGTTCGGCAGTTGGCTTTCAGAATGACCTGCGGCACCAACCTGGCGGGTATCGGCAAGGCCATGCTGATCTACGCCAACGACTACGAAGATGAGCTGCCGCGTGCGGGCGGCCGGCTGTCTGACTGGGCCGGGCCGGTGATCTGGAACGCCGACAACCGCTATACGGCCTATGGCGTCAGCCAGTCGGACGGCAGCGGCGGCAAGGCCACGATCAGTTCGTGCTTCTACCTGCTGGTCAAGTACGCCGAGGTGACCCCGAAGTCCTTCATTTGTAAGGGCGACACCGGGACCACCGAGTGGCAGTTGTCGGAGGAGACCAACGTGCAGACCGGTTTCGAGATGATCGACGCCTGGGACTTCGGCAACACCCCCGCGGACAACTGCAGCTACAGCTACCACCTGCCGTTCGGGCAATACGCTCTGACGACGTCGAGCGAGCCGGGCTTGGCGGTGGCTTCGGAAAGGAACCCGTGGATCACGAGTCCGGCCGGCGAACCGGGTGACTTCAGCCTCTTCAACCCGGACGTCAACCCGTACGGCGGGACCACCGAAACAGCCCTGAGGGGCAACGCGATCTCGCACCAGGGCGACGGCCAGAACGTGCTGTTCCTGGACAGCCACGTCGAATTCGCCAAACGTGCGTTCTGCTCGCTCGAAGATGACAACATCTTCACGCGGTCGGCGAACCAGACCAAGGGCGACGCCAAGGGTACTCTGCCGGGGTACTCGACGAGCCTGGCTCCGATGAATCGCAAGGACAGCCTGCTGGTTCACGATCCGGACAAGTTTGCCGGATCGGCCACTCGGACGCGCTAATCCGGGGTTGGCAGCGGAATTCACAGTCTGAATTCGACGGCGGCCCCGGATTTCTCCGGGGCCGCCGTTTTTCGTGCCGGGTGCTCTTTGACAATGTGCCTTGCATCTTATTGAAGCAGTGGCAGGGCTCAAAGGCTGCGGGGAGGAATCTGGATCACGGATCGCATCGGACGCGAGACGGGTTCGGCGGATGTATCCTTAATACTGTCGGTTATCATTCATATCTGTTTCACATCTTGTCGGATTCTCCTATCGTTGTCCCGTTTGCATCTGGACAGAGATCTCCCTCGGTCGGATAGGGCTGCCATTGCCGAAAGTGCGCCACGCGGAGGGCGGATCCCTCGAGTCGTGCGGTGTCTCGCCATGCCGGGATTGATTCTCTCGTTGCGGTCATCATTCCATTCTCCTCGTCCTGCATTCGCGACGCTTCGCTTCTGGTGAGGGACGCCAGGGATATTGCCTGTTCGGGTGTGATTCTGCGCCCGAGGTCCGTCGCGCGCTGAGGTCACGTATCGATCTTCTGTGCATTTTTTCATGCTCTTGCGGCTCGGGAATCGGCCGTGCGGTCTACTAACCCCCGTGACGCAGAAGATTGGCGGGCAACAAGTCTCCGAGCCGGCAGGCGAGGGCTCTCCGTGCGCTCTCGCAATAGCTGGTACCGGCCCGTGCGCCGGTGCCGAATTGCATTCATCCATTGAAGCTAACGCGACTTGCTGAAAGTGCGGCCGGCCCGCCGATCCGACGTGTCGTGAAAGGAGAACGGAAATGAAGCGGAAAGGTTTCACCTTGGTTGAGCTGCTGGTCGTGATTGCGATCATCGCTCTGTTGATGGGCATCCTGATGCCCGCACTGGCAAGGGTCCGGCAGTTGGCCTTCCGGCTGACCTGCGGGACGAACCTGGCGGGGATCGGCAAGGCCATGCTGATCTACGCCAACGATTACGAGGACGAGTTGCCCCGGGCGGGCGGCCGACTGTCGCAGTGGGGCGGTCCGGTCCAGTGGACCGCCGACAATCGGTATACCGCCTATGGCGTCCAGCAATCCGACGGCACCGGGGGCAAGGCCACGATCAGTTCGTGCTTCTACCTGCTGGTCAAGTACGCCGAGGTGACCCCGAAGTCGTTCATCTGCAAGGGCGACACGGGGACCACGGAGTGGCAATTGTCCGATGAGTTGAACGTGCCGACGGGTTTCGAGATGATCGATGCCTGGGACTTCGGCGCGACGCCCTACGACCACTGCAGCTACTCGTATCACGTGCCGTTCGGGCAGTATGCGCTGACGACCTCGAGCGAACCGGGACTGGCGGTGGCGGCCGATCGCAATCCCTGGCTGGCGAGCCCGGCGGCAGAGGCTGGCGACTTCGGTCTCTTCAATCCGGACGTCAATCCCTACACCGGCAGTACGGAGACCGCGTTGAGAGGCAACTCGATCTCCCATCAGGGCGACGGGCAGAACGTCTTGTTCCTGGACAGCCACGTCGAGTTCGCCAAACGGGCGTTCTGTTCGCTCGAGGATGACAACATCTACACGAAGTCGGCGAACAGCATCAAGGGCGACGCCAAGGGTACGATGCCGGCCTATTCGGCCACGTACGCGCCGATGAATCGCAAGGACAGTCTGCTGGTGCACGATCCGGAGAAATTGACGTCAAGCGTAAGACCGAGACCGTAGTTCCCTGCGGTGCTTTCGCGTGAGGGTTTACCTTTTCTTCGGAGGGCGGCCCCGTGCGATGTCGGCGCGGGGTCGCCTTCAACCTCGCGGCACGCTCTTTGGAAAAACAGGCTCAGCACGCGGGCAGCGGCAGCGCTCGAACGCGCGCGTGAACGTTTTTCTTGCCGCAGATGGGTCGGTTCGGCGGATGGACGAGGCTATTCCGTTGCCATCATTCATTCTCATCCCCTCCGATCTCGCTGCATCGGCTTGCATGCGGCACCGGGACGTTTCACCGCACGATGGGTGGTGCCTTGCCCGCAGCAAATCGTGCACGGGCGGACTGCGAATCGACCGCATCAACCCATGGGATCGGCGGGTATTCTCGGGTCGCGCCGTGCACGCAGGCGCCTGCGCGCCCGACATGGCCACGTCGCTCGGGACTGAGCGGCGTGAAGGCGGACGCCCCGCCATCTGACTGCGGAGAGACGGTCTGACCCGCCGATCTCGAAAGAATGAAAGGGGACGAGAATGAGACGCAGAGGTTTCACACTGGTCGAGCTGTTGGTCGTGATTGCGATCATCGCTCTGTTGATGGGCATCCTGATGCCTGCGTTGTCGAGGGTTCGGCAGTTGGCGTACCGGCTGACGTGCGGGACGAACCTGGCGGGTGTCGGCAAGGCCATGCTGATCTACGCCATCGCCCACCAGAGCGACGGTCAGAACGTGCTGTTTCTCGACAGCCACGTCGAATTCGCCAAACGCGCCTTCTGCTCGCTGGAGGACGACAACATCTACACGATCTCGAATCTCACCGGCAAAGGAGCGGCACTGGGGCTCCAGCCGACCATCAGCGGGCGCACGGGGGTCGAGCCGGCCAACCGGAAGGATTCGCTTCTTCTGCACGATCCCGACAAGTGGCGGTGAGAAACGGGGAGCGAGGGGGTTGAGGGCCTAGATTTCCCACGTCGGGGCGGCTCCGTGATGCGGAGCGCGGGGCCGCCCTTCTGGAGGAAATCCGAATATCGAAGCACGAAATCCGAAACAAGCCCAAATGACCCAAAACAAGATCCCGAAACAAGCGCGATATTGCAGGGGCTTGTAGTGACCCGCCTCGGCGGGTTACTTCTCCCGAGGTCGGTATGCTCTTACGAGCACACTACGAACGCAGCGCATAGGCGTGATTTGGACATTGGGGTTTTGTGCTTTGGATTTGTCTCGGATTTCGGGTTTCGATATTCGTGCTTTTGCGCTGTGGCCCACGTGAGCAGCGCACAAACGGTCATGCACGCGATGCGGGTGGGGTTTGTGTTTGGGCGGGATTTCTGGTAGAGTGTCGGCTTTGGATCTATCAGGAGTACCGGCTTTGGGCAAGACGCTGATCTACAAGATATTGGAGTCACACCTGGTGGAAGGTCGTCTGGCGGCGGGCGAGCCGATCGGGATTCGCATTGACCAGACGCTGACCCAGGACGCGACGGGCACGACGGCCTTTCTGCTGTTCGAGTCGATGGGCGTGCCGCGCGTGCGGACGGACCTTTCGGTCAGCTACATCGATCATAACATGGCGGGGTTTGGCCCGGAGAACCACAACGACCACCTGTATCTCCAAACCGTGGCGGCCAAGAGCGGGGTGTATCATTCGCGGGCGGGCAACGGGATCTGCCACCAGGTGCACCTGGAGCGTTTCGGCAAGCCCGGCGCGACGCTGCTGGGCAGCGATTCGCACACGCCCACCGGCGGCGGCATCGGCATGGTCGCGATCGGCGCCGGGGGTCTCGACGTCGCGGTGGCGATGGCGGGCGGGCCGTTCTATCTGCAATGCCCGAAGGTGCTGGGCGTCAAGCTGACGGGCCGACTGGGCGAATGGGTGGCGGCCAAGGACGTGATCCTCAAGCTGCTGAGCATCCTCTCGACCAAGGGCAACGTGGGCTGGGTGGTCGAATACTTCGGTCCCGGCGCCGAGAGCCTGACGGTTCCGCAGAGGGCGACGATTACGAACATGGGCGCCGAACTGGGGGTGACGACCAGTCTGTTCGCCAGCGACGAGCAGACGCGGAGCTTCCTGGCGGCGCAGAAACGCGAGGAGGACTACCAGCCCTTGCAGGCGGATGCGGATGCCGAGTACGATCGGGTGATCGAGATCGATCTGTCGAAGCTCGAGCCGATGGCGGCGTGTCCCTCGTCGCCCGACAACGTCAAAACGGTCCGCGAGATCGCCGGCGCCAAGGCGGGGCAGGTGGCGATCGGCAGTTGCACCAATTCGAGCTATTCCGATCTGATGACGGTGGCGCGAGTGCTCAAGGGCCGGCGCACCGACCCGATGGTGGAACTGGCGATCGCGCCGGGGAGCCGGGAGGTGCTGAACATGCTGGCGGAGAACGGGGCGTTGGCCGATCTGATCGGGGCGGGGGCACGAATCCTCGAATCGGGGTGTGGTCCGTGCATCGGGCAGGGCTTCTCGCCTGCCGACGACGTGGTGAGCCTACGGACGTTCAATCGGAACTTCGCGGGGCGGACGGGCACCAAGGGGGATCGGGCGTACCTGGTGAGCCCTGAGACGGCGGTGGCGTCCGCTTTGACGGGCGAGATCACCGACCCGCGCGATCTGCCCGAGCGGATGGGCATCGCGTTTCCGAAGATCGAGATGCCGTCGGAGTTCCATATCGACGACAGCATGATCGAGGCGCCCCTGGACGAGGCGAAGGCGAAAGACGCTGAAGTGCTGCGGGGTCGGACGATCGTGGTGCCCGAGACGCCGGCGGGACTTGCGGAGACGCTGCGCGGTCAGGTGCTGCTCAAGTGCGGCGACAAGATCACGACGGACCATATCATGCCAGCGGGGACGTTCCTCAAGCTGCGTTCGAACGTGCCCGAGTATGCGAAGGTGGTGTTCAACTGCTTCAACGAGCCGGGCGAGCCGACGTTTGCCGAGCGGGCGCTGGAGCTCAAGGGCAAAGGCATCGGCGGCATCATCGTCGCGGGCGAAAGCTATGGCCAGGGCTCGTCGCGGGAGCATGCGGCGCTGTGTCCGATGTACCTGGGCGTCCGCGCGGTGATCGCCAAGACGATCGAACGGATCCATCGGGCCAACCTGATCAACTTCTGCATCGTACCGATCCGCTTCGCCGACCCCGCCGACTACGATAAACTAGGCGCGGGCGATGAACTGACCATTGACGGGCTCAAAGCGGCGGTCAAGGGCGCCGACAGCGTGAAGATCGTGCGTATGAGCGACGGTTTCGAATTCGTCGGGCTGCTGGAGCTGTCGAGCCGGGATCGCGAGATCCTGCTGGCGGCGGGCCTGCTGGGCTATACGCGCGAGAAGGCCCATGCGTGAGAGGGTGGTCAGTGTATTCGGCACCGGTCGGGTGCCTGAGGGCGATCCGGTCTTCACGCTCGCCGAGCAGTTGGGCCGAGCCCTGGCGCAGGCGGGTTTCGCGCTTGCCAACGGGGGTTATGGTGGTACCATGCTGGCGACCGCCCGAGGTGCTCGCGCTGCCGGGGGCACCGTGATCGGCGTGACCTGCTCGGCGTTCAGCAGCAGCGTTGCCAACGAGTTTGTCAGCGAGGAACTGACGACCAGTTCGCTGGATGAGC
>CAZTGH010000172.1:0-10831 GCA_964612985.1 uncultured Pirellulales bacterium | reverse complement strand
GTCCTCGCGACGGGAGATCTGCAACTCGTGCGGGCCTTGGTCGGCGTGAAGACCACCGGGTCGGGCGGGCGGGTTCGATGAGAATCGGCGTAGGCCGCGGGCCCGGACGACCCGCGGCCTACTGATGCTTACGGTCAACACCCCCTGGACAACTGCGGGCGAGTGGGCCGCCCGAGCTGCGTGTAGTTTCCTCGGCGAGGATTTCGGTTTTCCAGTCCGAGCCTATCCGTCGGATTTGGACTGTATTTCGTCCACTTTCTCCCGGATCATCTCGGCGGTCCGGGTGGCCGCTTCCTTCCCGAATGCAATCGCCTTGTGCATGCCCGAGTTGACCGACTGGGCGAACTCCTCCGACTTGAGCTTCGCCAGGATGCGGCCCTGGTCGGCTTGCTGGCCCGGCTCCAGATCGGGCGGCGGCGAGAGACAGTAGACCGCCGTCGCGAAACCGGCACTATAGACGATCAGCAGAAGGACGAATTTCGCTCTCCAACCCATGTACGTGGTGTTCCCCCCTTCTTCACTGGAGTTTGCCGTGCCCGTCCGGGCGTTGTCGTGCGTATCCGTCTCTACGTAAAGTGTGCGGAGAAAAAGCCCGGCGTGCAAATGGGAAAGGCGGAATCGGGACGCAAAAAAGCGGGATGCACCGTCCGGAAATCCCGCGTCAGATCGTATCGAGAATCCCGCGCAGGGCGCCGCAGACCAGCGCCACGTCGTCAGCGGTGAGGCGGGTGTGGAACGGCAGGGCCACCGTGCGCGTCGCGACCTGCTCGCAAACGGGGAAATCGCCTGGAGCGTGTCCATAACGGGCCGCGATGAACGGCTGCAAGTGGATGGGCGGGAAGTAGTTGCTCACCTGAATTCTCTGGCGGCGCATCTGCTCGAGCAGACGGTCGCGCTGCTGGGCGGTGAAGGACTCCGCCAGTCGGACGACGAAGACGAACCAGCTTATGTCCCCCCCTTCCGGCGTCACGGGCAGGATGAGCCGTTCTTCATCGGCCAGCATCTCGTGGTACCACGAGGCCACCCGGCTGCGTCTGTCCTTGATCTCGTCGATCCGTGACAGTTGAGCGAGGCCGAGCGCGCAGTTGATGTCACTGAGTCGGAAGTTGTAACCCAGGCGCTCGTGGAGCAGCCATTGGTCGGCGGCGCTGCGTCCCTGGTTGCGCAGCGAAACGCACAGGTTCGCCAGCGCCTCGTCATCGGTGACGATGGCGCCGCCTTCGCCCGTGGTGATCTGTTTGTTGGGATAGAAGCCAAAGACACTCAGGGTCCCGAACGTTCCGGCCTTGGTGCCGTGCAGGGCGGAGCCCAGGGCCTCGCAACTGTCTTCGACCACGGGCAGGTTGTAGCGGCCAGCGATCTCGCCGATGCGGTCGAGGCCGGCGGGATTGCCAAAGACCTCCACGGGAAGTATCGCGCAAGTGCGGGACGTCACGGCCCGCTCGATCCGCTGCGGATCGAGGTTCAGCGTCTGCGGATCGATGTCGACGAATACGGGCCTGGCGCCAGTCATCATGATCGAGGTAGCCGAGGCCACGAAGGAGAACGGGGTCGTGATGACTTCATCGCCCTCGCCGATCCCCAGCGCCAGCAGGCTCAGGAACAGGCCGCTGGTGCCGCTGTTGACCGCCACCGCGCGCTTTCGTCGGAGGTACTGGGCGAGGGCCCGCTCAAACTCGGCCAGCTTGGGTCCCAGCGCCAGATCCGGACTGCGCAGGACCTCGACCACGCTGGCGATTTCCTTTTCGGTGATGTCGGGCCGCGACAGGAATATCCGCATCATGCACCCCTGCGTCATGGTTCCATCGGTTGTGACAGCGGCATTCTAATCCGCCTGCCGACCAAATCAAACGCAATTCCCCTGCCGGTTTGGGGCGCGATCCCCACCGGCTGGTTTGGACATCCAGAAGGCGGCGGGTATTTATCGGACGCTCGGGCACGAGAACCTGCGGTAATGACGTCCGCGCGGCGGTTTATTGGCGCTTGGCTAAATTTCACTGCTCCCAGGGCCGAAGAGAGAGACAGCACCATGACCTTCGTTCAGGAATCGTAGAGATGGCAAAAGGCAAGAACGTGCTGACGACCGGAGACGTGGCCAAGATCTGCAACGTGGCGCCGCGAACGGTTTCCAAGTGGTTCGACTCCGGACAGCTCAAGGGCTATCGCATCCCGGGCAGCAAAGACCGCCGCATCCCCCTCAACGAGCTGATTCGTTTCATGAAGGCCCACAACATGCCCACCGAAGCGCTGTCGGTAGGCAAGCTGCGAATTCTGGTCATCGACAGCGACGAGCAGAGCCAGGGGGCCCTGGTGCGCAGCCTCGGAGCTCGGGGCAATTACGAGGTCCAGGCGGCCTCGACCACGTTCGAGACCGGGGCCGCCATCCAGCGATTCTCCCCTCACGTGGTGCTGATCAATCTGCTGGCCAACGGGGTCGACGCGAGCGGCATCTGCCGGAGTGTTCGCGAAAACGAGGAGTTCGCAACGATCAAGCTGATCGCCCTGGCAAACCATTTGAGCGAATCGGAAGAGGCAGCACTGCTTCAAAAAGGGTTCGACGGGCACATCTGCGACCCCGCCGATACTGCTGAGGTCGTCGGCAGGATCGAGGAAGTCACCGCCATCATCTACTAAGCGAGCGAATCAGTACTCCTGATACTTGCTCAACCACGCCGGCCACTCCGACGGCTGCATCCCGCCCGCCCGCGTGTAGGGTCCGTTCGTGTCGAACGCCTTGTGCCATTTCAGCGTCCAGAGTTCCTTGAGCCCCACGCGGCGGACCGACCAGTCCATGAACAGGAAATTCGTCCAGCCGTTGTGCCGGTCGATGCAGAAGTGGTTGATCTCGCCGGTGGTTCCGGTATCGCCGCCTCCGAAGTCCCATGGCAGTTGGATCGGGGCATCAGTGTGTCGCGGCCAGGCGTCATGCCAGGTGGCATCGGCAAACACCGGGATGTTAAACTGCCCGGCGTGGCCCGTGGTCGTCTTCCAGAACCATTCCAACTTCCGATCGCCGCGGTCTCCCTTCATGTGGTTCGTCCAACTGTTGATTCCGTAGCTGAAGGCGTACTGCTGCGATCCACCATCCGGCGTCGCCATCGTACGCGTCATGGCCATGAAGGTTCCTTCCTGGCCAAACTCATCGATGCGAGTCGCGGTCGGGCACAGCAGCATCTCCCACTGGTCCTTATAGTACGGACGCAGGGCGTTTGGCCACAGGGTGGCCTCGCCGACGCCCCAGCCGGGATTGAAGCTCCCGTCGTTGTCGTCGGCGTAGAACTTGAACATCAGGCCCCAGCTCTTGAGCCGGGCCATGCAGGCGACGGACTGCGCCTGCTTCTTGACTCGGGACAGGGCCGGCATGAGGATCGCCATGAGCAAGGCGATGATGGCGATGACGACGAGCAGTTCGATGAGTGTGAAGCCTCTGCGTTTGCGCATGACAAAACCCTTCAACAGAAATCAGCCCAAGACTCGCGAATTACCAGCCCGATTGTACCAAAACTGAGGCAAAAAGCAAGATCCAACAGGCACAATATGCCTGGAGAACCTATTTGGACTCTTTCTTGAGCATGTAGGCCTGGAGGCGGATGAGGGTCTTGCCACTGACGGTCCGAGCGGAGAGGTCGCCCAGGATGACCCCATACCGGTCTTCGTCGAGCTTCCAGTGCATCAGGACCACATGCGGATCGTTCAAACTCGTCCGATCGCCGTAATAGACCACTTCCTTGCCCTGGCTGAGCAGACCATCGCGCAGGTTCAACAGCTCGTTGATGACGTCGCCCCGATAGGCGTCCTTGCCGGCGAACGTATACTTGAGAAAGACTTTGCCGTCCTGGACCATCCGCCCATCGAGGGCTTCGCGGCCGCCGAAAAGGGCGCCAGCAACAATTAGGGCGAGGATGATCGCGGCGGCGGCGGCAATCCGGCTGATGCGCAGGTCCACGATGATATTGATGCTGTCCATTCGATGCGGGATCAGCCGGTGAGGGATGCGATTCTTGATCTCCTGCATCAGGCCCGGACGGACCGGTTCCAGGCCTCGCTTCGGAAACGCTCGGAGCAGTTTTTCGATTTGCTCTTTGTCCGGCATCGTAGATTGCCCCTCCCAGCCCAACAGACCGGGCGGTGTCGAGTCCTATTCTTTGACCACCTCTTTCCGCAAGGCCTCCAGGGCCCGGTTCAGGCGGCTTTTCAGAGTTCCTTCCCGCACTTGGGCCGCCTGAGCGGCCTCGGCAATGGTCAACTGGTCCATATAGTGCAGCACAACGGCCTGTCGCAGTTTCCAGGGCAGTCGAGTGACCGCTTGGTGAAGCCCGGCAAACAGCTCTCGATCGCCGGCCTGCTGGGAGGAATCGGCCTCGTGCTCAGCGGGCTCAATGTCTTCGATATTGACTGGGCCGGGCTGCTTGTGCCTTCGCCAATGCAAGCGCGACACGTTGCCGGCGATCCGGAACACCCAGCCCGTCAGCGCCTTGCCCTCGCGCAATTGGCCGATGTGGTACCACACCCGCATGAAGGTCTCCTGGGTCAGGTCTTCACTTGTCTGTCGATCGTGGCCCATGGACCGCATGAACACGTAAATCCGCTCGTGGTACTGCTCCACGAGCGTTTCAGCCGCAGCCCGATCACCGTGGCGCAGGCGTTGCGCGAGCGATTGCCGATCGTCTTCAGCCGTGCGCTGGCCGTGCAAAGGAACCACCTTCTGGTGGCTCAGATGCGCCGAACCGCTCTTGTGTTCTATGGCCTCTATGTTTTTTTGCATGGTTTTCACATCGCAGGACCCGCCACCAGTATACAGTCCGAGGCAGCATCACTCAATATGCAGACTTGTGAACTTGGAAAAGAAACGCCTCAGACGACACATAACCCCCTACGCACAAGAGGTTTGTCAAGTTTGCCCCATATGGTATACTCGTTCGCAGAGAACTGGACTCCGATGAAGGCGAAGGCTGTCGGGAGGCCGAAGGGATAGCCGACTTGGTCCGGCCGCCGGGCGATGGTGGCCGAGTTGCGGCCGGAATCCGAAATGAGGGTCGCACCGATGGATCCAAGCTGTTTCAGCGATGACGTCAGAAAACTATGGGAGAGAGTCGACCCGTGCGTCTTGTGTCCACGGCGATGTCGGGCAAGCCGCAACGAGGGACAAACGGGTTTCTGCGGGATCGGCGCTGAAGCTGTCGTCAGCTCGATCGGGCCTCACTTTGGCGAGGAGAGCGTTCTCGTCGGCGCCGGCGGATCGGGGACGATCTTCTTCGCGGGCTGCAATCTGGGGTGCATGTATTGCCAGAACTACGACATCAGCCATCTCCGCGAAGGCCGCGGTATCGGCATCGAGCCGCTTGCGGAAGCCATGCTCGGCCTGCAAGAGGCCGGGTGTGTCAACATCAATTTCGTCACGCCGAGCCATGTCGCGGCTTCCGTCGCCGGCGCCATCGAGCTGGCTCGCGGCAGCGGGTTGCGGGTCCCGACGGTCTACAACACCGGAGGGTACGACTCGGCGGAGACCCTGCGGCTGCTGGACGGATTGATCGATATCTACATGCCTGATATGAAGTACGCGGATGCCAGGGTGGCCCAGGAACTGTCACAGGCGGCCGACTATCCTCAGGTCAACTTTGCCGCGGTCCGGGAAATGCACCGCCAGGTGGGCGATCTGCGCATCGAACGAGGTATCGCGGTGTCCGGGTTGCTCGTCCGCCATCTCGTGCTGCCCGAGAACCTGGCGGGGAGCACCGAGGTGATCGACTTTCTCGCCGAGCAGATCAGCCCCGAGACCACAATCAACGTGATGGGACAGTACCGCCCCTGTTACCAAACCCATGCTCACCCGCGGATCGATCGACGGCCCACCCGCGAAGAAATCGCCTCGGCTCGTGGCCGCGCGCGGCGGAAAGGCCTGCGCGTACTGGATTGATCCTGTTTCAGATCTTCAGGAGTCTCTTCAGCGTCGTGGCGTTGCGGATGGCGTGGCCTTCAACATCGTTGTTGAAGTAGGCGTAGATAGCTGAGGCCTTCTTCTGCTGGTCCCGCAGCCACTGGGCCCAGTCCTCGAGCATGGCGTCCGTGTAGTTGCCCGCGTAGCGTCCGGTGGTTCCGTGGAAACGGACGTAGGCCATATCGCCGGTGGCGACGCGGGGCGGGTCTTTGCCTGCCATGTCATGGACGCAAAAGGCGACCTTGCGGCGGTTCAGCAGGTCGAAGGTGTCGTCATCGTACCAACTGCGATGTCGGAACTCAAAAACGGCGTGGTTGCGTTTGGGCAGAGCGACGATGAAGTCGTTCAGCCGGCTCAGATCCTTGTGAAGGCTGGGCGGCAACTGGTAGAGGATCGGGCCAAGTCGCCGCTTGAGCAGATCGGCCAGGTCGAAGAAGCGATCGAGCGATTCGGCGGGATCATTGAGCTTCTTGACATGCGTGATATACCGGCTGGCCTTGACCGCGTACAGGAAATGCGCCGGGGCCTTGTCGTGCCAGTTCACCATCGTCTGCGCTCTGGGCAGATGATAGAATGTGTTGTTGACCTCGACCGTGTCGAAATGCTGGGCGTAGTGTTCGAGCCAGCGGTTCTTCGGGAGTTTCTCGGGATAGAACCTGCCCCGCCAATGGTCGTAATGCCAGCCGGAGGTGCCAATTCGAATCGGGCCGGGTCTGTGGCTCACGGGAACGCTCCTTGAACGAATCGCGATGGAATCACTATACTCTTTGGAACAGTATGGCCGTGGGATTCAGTGGGTTTCTGCAAAAAAGGATATTAGCCCTGTATTCTCCAGAGAAATTCGTTTCACGATTTCCTGCGAGAAGGCTGGAATCATGGAATTAGGGCCGCAACAACTCGGCAAGTGGCTGATCGGCATAGGGCTGGCGATCGCGGCGTTCGGGCTGGTGATGATCTTGGTGGGCCGATTGGGTTTGTTTCGCCTGCCGGGGGATTTCGAGCTTGAGGGCAGGAACTGGCGAATCCACCTCCCGCTGGCGACGAGCCTTGTGCTGTCCTTGATCCTGACCCTGGTGCTCTGGCTGATTCGCTACCTGCGCCGCTGAGAATCGGCGCGGTTGTCGCTGGGCGTGGCGTCCGGGAGCGCGTATAATCGGCCCATGAACAACGCGATACTCAGCGCCGTTTTCGAGCAGATGGCCGACATCATGGAGATCCTGGGCGAGGATCGCTTTCGCATCAACAGCTATCGCAAGGTCTCGCGGGCGATCGCCGAACTGGAGGCCGATGTGGGCGTTCTGCTCGAGAGCGGCCGTCTGGCCCAGATGCCGGGGATCGGCAAATCGAGTCTGGGCAAGATCCGGGAATTCGTCCACACCGGTCGAATCGCGGCACATGAAAAGCTGCTCGACCGGATTCCGTCCTCGCTTCTCGAGCTGCTCCACATCCCGGGAATGGGCCCCAAGGGGGTCAAGGCAGTCTACGAGGGCCTGGGTGTCAAGGGCGTGGGCGATCTCAAGAAGGCCATCGAGGATGGGTCGCTGGCGAAACTTCCGGGCTTTGGCCGGAAGAAGGCGGCCGCCATCGGGCGAGGGATCGAGTTTCTGGAGAAGTCGGCGGGCCGGATTCGACTGGATCAGGCCATCGAGGCGGCGGATATGGTCATCGCGCATTTGCGCGGGCTGTCCGGGATCGATCGCATCGAACCGGCCGGTTCCGTTCGCCGTCGGGCCGAGACCATCGGCGATGTGGACATTCTCGTCGCGGTCGACGAAAGACAGACGGAGTTGCAGACGTCGGCTCGGCAGATCATCCAGGCATTCGCGGAAGCGCCGTTCGTCGAACGCGTGCTCGCCTCGGGCGACACAAAGGGCTCCGCCATCATCCAGACCGAAACCACTGCGGTACAGGTGGACGTGCGCGTGGTCCCTGGCGCCAGTTTCGGGGCAGCGCTCCAGTATTTCACTGGATCGAAGCAGCACAACGTCCGCCTGCGTGAAATCGCAGTCAAAGCAGGGCTCAAGCTCAACGAGTATGGACTGTTCGACGGAGAGCGGCCCATCGCGGGTAGCACGGAGGACGAGATCTACGAGAAGCTGGGGCTCGACCCGGTCGCCCCGCTGCTGCGCGAGGACCGAGGCGAGATCGAGGCCGCCCGCGCGCACGCGCTGCCCCGATTGGTACAGATCGAAGAGATCCGGGGCGACTTCCACATGCACACGGTCGCTTCGGACGGCCGTTGTGAGATCGAGGAAATGGTCGAGGCCGCCCGCCAACGGGGTTACGAGTTTCTCTGTATCACCGACCATTCCGAGTCGTCGATTGTCGCCAATGGTCAGACACCGAAGCGCCTGGCCAAACAGATCGAGAAGATTCGCAAAATGGCGGCCAGGCTCAAGGGAATCGCTTTGCTGGCGGGCGCCGAGGTCGACATCCTGGCCGACGGGTCGCTTGATTTCGAGGACAAGCTGCTGGCGGAACTGGATTTCGTGGTCGCATCGATCCATTCCGGCATGACCAGTCCTCGCGAGAAGGTCACGTTGCGAACGCTCAGGGCAATGGATAATCCTTACGTCAGTTGCATCGGCCACCCGACGGGCCGACTCATCGGCCAGCGTGAGGCGATGGACCTGGACGTCGCGGCGGTGATCCGGCAGGCCGCACAGACGCATACGGCCCTGGAGATCAACGCCAATCCCTACCGGCTCGACCTCAAGGACACGCATTGCCGGATGGCGGTCGAGGCAGGCGTCAAGCTCGCCATCGGCACCGACGCCCACAGCACCGCCGGGCTGGGTCTGATGCCGTTCGGCGTCGCGACCGCCGGACGGGGCTGGGCCACCACAGACGACATCCTCAACACCCTCTCACGTCCTCAACTGCCGAAGTGGCTGCGAGCGAAACGTCCCAAGTAGGCTCCGGACCGTCTGGAGCGTCCGGCGGTGAACCTGCCATAATGTATGCAAGCTGCCCCACCCTAACTGCCGATATTGTTTCCAGACGGCTTGCGAAAAGGACCTTCAGACGGTACATCGTAGAAGAGACCGCCAATGACAGTTGCGAAGAATGGAGCGGAGAAAAGGCCTTCCTGGCATACATTCGGGCCGCCTCTCTCGTGGGTCTTCTTCGTCGCGTTCTACCTCTATTTCGCCCTTGAGATCGAGCCACACCTGCTCTACCACGGAGCGGGCCTGATCGATAACTTCCCCGCCTTCTACAAGGGCTGGGACTTCTTCCGCCAGTTCACGACCTACCCCGGGGGGCTGCTCGAATACGCATCGGCCTTCCTGTCGCAGCTATTCTACTATTCCTGGCTGGGGGCAGTGGTGCTTACCGCCCAAGCCTGGCTGATCTGCCTGTGTACGGATTACGCCCTCCGGACCGTCGGCCTGTCACGCTGGCGAGGTCTGCGATTCGTCGGTCCCCTGCTGCTGCTGGCGATCTACTCACAGTACACGTTCCACCTGCCCGAGACGATGGGCATGTTGACGGCCCTGGCGGGGTTCTGTCTCTACCTATGGCTGGCGCCGAGGAGCCCGAGGCGCGCGGGCGTATGGTTATTGGCGTTCTCGATCGGTCTCTATGTGCTGGCGGGCGGTCCTTACCTGCTCTTTGCGCTGCTGTGCGGGCTCGCGGAGGTCCTTTTCCGCCGTCGGTTCCGGCTCGGCATCCTGACCCTGACGCTGGGTGTGGCGATCCCCTATGTGCTGGGCGTGCTCGTCTTCGGACAGCGGCCCCATGACGCCTACTACGAGTTGCTGCCGCTCTCATGGAAGATCATGAGTTACAACTCGACGGAGATCATGGCCCAAGCGGTCTGGGTACTGCTGCTGTTCCTGCCGGCGGCTCTGCTGGTCGGGGGCCTGGGACGTCTTCTGGCATCCGGTAAGCCCCTCAGGCTGGTCGAGGCGCTTCGCCGGGCGTGGGACAGGCTGCTCGGCGAACCCGGGCGCAACCGATTCGGTTTGAACCTGCGGACTGCGCTGCTGATCGGGGCCACCGCGGCAACCTTACTGCATTTCCGCGCCGCCCGGGTCAAGACGCTGTTCGAAGTGGACTACTTCTGTCACCAGCGGATGTGGCCCAAGGTGCTCGAAATCGGGCGGCGGAACCCCTACCACTACCTGGTCTGCCACGCGGTGAATCGGGCGCTTTTTCATACGGGGAAGCTCGCCGAAGAAATGTTTCACTATCCGCAGCGTCCCGAAGCCCTGTTGTTGACTCAGAAAGAGGCTCTCTGGCAGAAGGTCGACACGTGCATGGATCTCGGGCTGGTCAATGAAGCGGAGGATGCGTTGATGATCTGTATCGAGAGCCACGGCGAGAGGCCCCTGCTGCTGGATCGGCTGGCCAGGATTCACCTGGTCAAGGGCAACTTCGGTACGGCTCGCGTATTCTTTGGCGCCCTGGCCAAGGTCCCCTTCTGGAGTCGCAAGGTCCACGCGGACCTGGCCCGGATCGAGGCGGATCCCAACCTGTCGCAGGATGCGGAGATTCAGCACTTTCGGTCGGTCATGCTCCGGCGGGATTTCGTCCGTCCGGTAGACCCTCTCGCGGTGCTGCTGACCGAAAATCCCGAGAATCGCATGGCGTACGAGTACGGCATGGCGGGCCTGCTGCTGTCGAGAAGACTCGATCAATTCGCGCAGAACTTCGAGAGATTCCGCCCATCCAAGGTCTCGGGCGATTCGAAGCACTATCTGGAGGCCCTGCTGCTGCATCGAGCGCTCAACAGGCAGCCGATCGATGGGCCCGGACCTAAGATCCCCCGGGAAGCCAAGCTCAAACTTCACGAGTTCTTCCATGTACTCCAACAGCACCCCGAGAGCAAGGCGGAAGCGCGTGAGGCCCTGAGGGACTCGTTCTGCGACACCTACTATTACTACCACTACT
>CAZTGH010000171.1:0-10831 GCA_964612985.1 uncultured Pirellulales bacterium | reverse complement strand
TCCACGACGGCGCCGTCGAGCCCGTTGCCCGAGCTGTCATTGGCGTTGCCGTCGAGGGCCCAGAGACCCACCAGGCTCGCCGCATCGGGTTCGGTCGGAACGATGTACTCGGGCGCCTGCGGATAGAGCCGGATGTCGTCGATGTACAGCAGGCCCGTCGAGCCGTTCCCCTCGATGCCGATCGTCAGGCTGCTGACATTGCTCAGATTGCCGCCGACAGTCGAAAGGTCAATGTTCCAGGGAAGCCAGACCGTCTTGGCGATGTCGGCCGGGTCGCCGTCGTAGGAGACCTTGGTGTTGTTGATCTTGACGTACAACTGACCTGTGTTGTCGGGCTCGCCGCGGAACCACAGCGAAAGGCTCTGGATGCCGTTGGCGGTCCAATCCTCCGGATCGTCGAACGTCCGTTCCGCTTCGGAATAGAACGGATCGGCCGTGTTGTCGTACTCAATGGGCATCGACTGGCCGTCGCTGTGGACGATCGTCTGCTCGGCGAACGGCGCCTGGAAGTACCCGACGGTCGCGCCGTTGTCGTTGACCCAGCCATCGATCCAGGTGTCGAAGATGGCCTGCCCAGCCTCGATGTCGTCCGTATACTCTTCGAATCCGTCGATCAGAGCGTACTCCTGTGTCGAGAAGCTCCACACCTCGCCTTCCCACACGGGCACTGCATCGGCCTCGTTGACCTCATCCACCTTCCAGTAATACGTGCTGCCGTACTCGAGGCTGTCCGGCGTGAAGCTCGCAGTATCGACCGTCTCGGCCAGAGCCAGCGCCTCTGCATCGGCGCCGAAATAGACGTCATGCGCAGCGGCTTCACGACCGGCGCGCCAACGCAGAACGCGGTCGACACTCACGTCCGTCGCACCGGAGGCCGGCTCAGGCTCTCTGGCATGGGCGGGAATGTACAGGAAGCGGACCTCGCTGAGACCGATCTGCGTCAAAGCGCCCCAGTTGTCGTTGATGGTCAGACGCACGGACTTGGCCCGGACGCCAGCCATATCCACACGCGTGTTCGCCTCATAGCTGGCCACAGCCGCAGCCTTCGCAAATTCCACGTCGCCCAGGACGGTCCACGTCTCGCCGTCAGATGAATACTCGACGGTAACGTCCTTGGCCCCGAAACCCAACACCGGCTCGAATTGCACGTTGTAGTTCCAGACCACCAGCTCATGCAGCTTGTACGCGCGGTCGAACTCGTATTGAATCCAGACCGGCGCCACGGCGTCGGCCGTGGTCAGCCACATGTCTCCGGTTTCGGTCGAATGCTGCCCATTCTCATTGAGCCCGGAGCCGTTGATCGTGTTCTCCGGTCCCGTCCCTTCGCTCGAATTGGACGCCGTCGCGATGATATTCTCGACCGCATACGCAAAAGGTTCCGTCGTGAAACTCCACACGTCTCCCTTGTAAATGGTGTTGTCGGGCGCGCCGTTGACCTCATCGATCCGCCAATAGTAGGTCGTGTCGAACTCCAGCAGCCCTTCCAGATCGAACGTCGCTGCGGTCTGTCCCTGGCTGACGAGAACGTCCATCGGATTGGAGCGGCTGGCCCCATTGACATCCTCGACCACCGTGCCCAGATACACGTCGTGACTCACTGCGTACTCCCCGGGCATCCAGGCCATCACGACGTCGCGCGGGACGTCCGTCGCCTCGTCGGCCGGCTCCGGCCCGCCTGCCACGCCGGGAGACTTCGCCAGCGTGATGTCGATGAAGCAGATCTTCGAATTGGATGATCCGTCCGCCGGCTGCAGCGTCAGCCGGCCGTCCGCCACCGTTACCGTCGCTGTCATCTCGTCGAAATTGCCCGCCTGTCCGTCCGGGTCCTCGATGATCACGCCTTCGACGTCAAAGTTGTTCGTTTGGTCCGTGTACCCCGCGTCGCCCGCCACGATATAGACGTTGTACATCCCGTTGGCAATGGCAATCTCCCAGATGGCATCGTCCCCCTTCTCCAGGTGGATCAGCGTATCCCATCGTTTGTCCGGCGAATTGCCGCTGTTCCGCTCGCGCGTGTCGCCTGCAATATTGCGGCTCCACCCGTAGCTCCAGCCGTTCCCCCGCTCCCCGTAGGCCTCTCCCGAATCGGGCAGATACCCTTCCGGGACCGGCGCGGTGGCTGTCTGGAAGTTGACCTTTACCGACTGCCCGTGCGCCAGCCCCGCAAACGCCACCGAGACCAGCACCGCGGCCGTCAGCCACATGCATTTTCTACACATAACAATCCTCCTTCAAACAGGGTCAAAACAGATTCGCCCCGGACACGCGCCGGACCGTCCCCCTCCACCACGTCGAAACGTTCCCCGCCACCACGCGCAGCATCGGTGTGATTTGGGAACATCCTCTCGGATCTGCATGAACATGGAACTGCCGTGGGCCGCTGACCGGTTTCCGTGGGAAAGACCTTTGCCCCGGCGCGCAGCACGCGCGAAGAAATGAATATCCGCCCCCCTGATCCTGTGCGTAACTGGACACACCCTATCAGGGCCTCCGATCCTGACCCAATCGCCTGAAACCGCCTCGTCGGCGACTCGTATGGTCACAGAATCTCAGACTTGCTCGCCGGCTGCGCCTTCGCGTGGACCTTCGCAGCCGATCTGCACTGTTTGTACCACATCGGACGGTTCCGACGCAAGCTTTTTTCACCGTCACCAAGATCCAGGTGCAACAGAACGTATATCGGCTGGAACCCACGCGTCCTACGCAATACGGGACGAGATACCCGATCCCGTGCGGGCCTCGTCCCGCACGGTACGATAAAATCGGGGGCCTGTGATTCCGATGTCCATCGGCATCACAGGCCCCGCGGGGTTGCTGCGTAGTCGTGCCCGGCTGGTGGCACGGGTGGGTCCGGATAATGCCGCTAACGGTCTCCCGCCAGGTAGCGCACCTCGCCGGCAGACAAGGCCCGGTTGTAGATCCGCAGCTCGTCGAGCGAGCCGGCAAAGTACGGGTCCGCCGTGTACTGCGACCGCGCCAGCCAGTTCTGGTTCGTCTCGCCCAGATCGGCCGGCACCGTCGTCGTCTCCGTGCTGTCGACCGCTTCACCGTCGACGTACAGCGTCAGCGTCATCGCATCGCCGTCGATGGCCACTGCGATGTGGTGCCAGCCCTCGGTCAGTTCCGACGGCGCCGTGACGATCGATTCGCCCGCCCCGGCGCTGGTCGTGATCGCAAAGCGCGGACCGCCCGAGGCCCCGTTGTTCGGCGTCAGGAACATGTACGCTGTCGCCCCGGTCCCGAAATCAAAGACCCGCTGCCAGGCGTTGCCCGTGCCGGCGAACCGCACCCGCGTCGCGATCGTCATGCTGCGCGACGAGGCGATCAGCGAGCCGATCGGCAGCTCGACGTAATCAGCGAAGCCGTCGAACTGGATCGCCTGGCCGAACCCGGCGGGCGCATCGGCATACGTCGGATCGTTGAACGGCGTGCCGTCCAGCCCGTTGCCCGAGCTGTCCTGGACGTTGCCGTCCATCTTGTACTGCGCCGACAGGCCCGTGCTGCCCGGATCGACCGGAGCGACCACCTCCGGCGCCGCGCGGTACAGGCGGATGTCATCGACGAACACGAGCCCGGCGCCGTTGCCGTCGACGCCCACGCTGAACGACGAGACATTCGAAACATCCGTGCCGATCGAGGGCAGGTCGATGTTCCACTGCCTCCACACCGGGCTGGTCAAATCGCCCGGATGCGTCAGCTTCGTGCCGTTGACCGTCACGTAGAACTGCCCGGCGCCGTTGTCGGCTGCCCCGCGGAAGTACAACACCAGCGTCGTGGTACCGCCGGCCGTCCAGTCCTGCGAACCGTCCAGCGAAAGTTCTGCCTCGCTGGTCGATGTGCCGCTGTTGTCGTAGAACAACGGCATCGCCTGCTCGCCGCCATGAACGGTCGCCTGCTCGGCGAACGGAGCGTTCATATAGCCAACCGTCGAACCGGTGTCGTTGACCCAGCCGTCCAGCCAGGTATCGAAGATCGCCTCGCCGGCTTCGACGTCGTCGGTGTAGCTCTCGAAGTCATCGACGACGAGGAACTCCTGCGTCGAGAAGGTCCAGACCAGACCCTCCCACGTGCCGATCGCCTCGGCCTCGTTGACCTCGTTGACCTTCCAGTAATAGGCCGTATCCAGGGTCAGCGTGCCTGGATCGAGTTCGCTGGCCGTCGTCGTACCCGCCAGGGCGGTTCCGTCGATCACTGCCGCTTCATCGGCACTGAGATAGACCTCGTGCGAAGCCGCCTCGCGGCCGGCCCGCCAGTCCAGCAGCGTATCGATCTCCACATCGCTCGCGCCGTCTTCGGGCTCGGGCTCGCGGGCCTGGATCGGCACGTACATGAACTGCACTTCGCTGAGACCGAACTGGCCCATCATGCCATAGCCGCTGTTGGCTGTCAGACGCACGTATTGGACCGCCTGGCCTTCGAAATCCACGATGGTGTTGGCCTCGTAACCGGTCTTGGCGGTGCCCTGAGCAAACTGTACGTCGCCCAGCACCGCCCACTCGACACCGTCGGTGGAGTACTCGATCGTCGTGTCCTTGTATCCGAAGCCCAGCATCTTCTCGAACATCACGTTGTAGTTCCACACGCGCATCTGATCGATCTTGTAGACGCCGTCGAACTCGAACTGAATCCACACCGGCTCCTCACCCCCCTGCGCCAGCCACATGTCGGCCGGGGCGATCGAGTGCTTGCCGTCGGCGCTGAGACCGGAGCCGTTGACCGCATTCTCCGGACCGGTGTCTTCCTCGACGTTCGGCGCGTTGCTGGTGGCGACGACATCTGTCACCGGATAGGCGTAAGGCTCGGTCGTGAAGCTCCAGACCTCGCCGGCAAAAATCGTATTGTCGGGTGCTGCATTGACCTCATCGACCCGCCAGTAGTAAGTCGTCTCGAATTCCAGACGCACCGGAGATGTATACGTCGTGTCCACCTGCCCCTGACTGACCAGCACGCCACGCGCATCGCTGCGCGTCGCCGCGGTCACGTCGTCCAGCGACGTCCCCAGGTACACGTCATGCGCTGCCGCCGATTCGCCGGCGCCCCAGCTCAATGCCACATCGCGAGGCACATCGACCACGCCGTCTTCCGGTGACGGAGCCACCGCCACATTGGGATTGATCCCGTCCGGTCCCATGTCGTGCAGCTTCTCGATCTCCTCGCTCGTCAGAGCCCCCTGCCAGAGCCGGACTTCGTTCCAACTGGCGTTGGCGGTATTGTCCTCCCATTGCGATCGTCCGAGCCAGCAGTTGGTGTCGTTCAGTTCCGACAGTTGATTGTTCGACTGGAAGGATCCCTTGGCCTCTCCCAGATCCTCGCTGTCGGCCGGTCCGGTATACCAGGTCACCAGCCCATTGTCGAACACGCAGACGATGTGGAATTCCACTCCCAGCGTGTACGGAGCGTTGGTGTTGTCCAGCGTGTCGGTGTCGTCGGGACCAAGCCACTCGACGCGGTCGGCATCCAGGGTCGTCCCGCTGGTCCAGCTCATGAACACATTCTCGGCGGTACTGGTACCGAAATCGAAGATGCGCGACCAGTTCTGCACCGAGATCTGCGTCGCCCATGCCTCGAACGTCACGGCATTGCCCAGGCTGCTGACGATCCCGTCGGGCAGGTCGATGTAATCGGAGCTGCCTTTGGCCCCACCCGCCAGGGTGATCTCCGTATCGGAGACGGTGGCGTTGTTGGCGCCCAGGTCCACGACCACGGCATCCTGGCCTCCGACCGAATCCGTCAGATCTCCGTTGAAGCTCCACCGATGCGCCAGATCGGCTCCCCGCCCGTCGGCGGTCAAGACCACCATAGACAAGACGAGAATCAAATAGAGTAGTCTTCTACACATGCCTGTCCTCCTTCAAAGAACATCGACTCGGTTATTTGTCTTCGTCCCAAACAGAGACATGCACCGTCTGTACTATCGGAACAAATCTTCGTCTCCGTCAGCAGGATATCCTCCCGCAGTCCGGTGCAGACCACTTGACGCCAAGAAATGGGCCCTCCATGAATCTCCGATTGCGCGAACCGCTGTACTGGTGCTCTCACCGCTTGGTCCTCCGGCTTGCGATCCACGGGCGAAAGCGCCGCTCGACCCCTCCGACGCCCCTGCCGGCGCGCTGCACAACACATCCGATCCCCTTCCGGTCGTCCGTGGCCGTCATTCCAGCAATTCCCACACTCCGGGGCCCCTGACGGCCTCCTGCGCCCTCGCTGCACGCCGAAACCCGCCGCCATCGGATGCCGATCACCCGAGGGCGGTGCCGCATTCGGCTCCTTGACCATAGGAGCAAATTGAGGTGCCCGCCGAATCACAGGCTAGAATATGATTATGACCCCACGGGAGGCTAGCCGACAACGCCTTATTGCGTTTTCTTCTAACCAATTCGCGAACAGCCGTGATTATCGGTCCTTCCTGAGACCGCCAACGCCCCAGGTCGATCGCTCTCTGCGCAGTTGTGGGGCCCGCGGCAGAGCAACGCGGGCCCCACATAACTTCGTTTCCCGGATTCACCTTCCTCACCGGCCATCCGGTTTCTTCACTGTCCCTGCCGAGAACGGTTACTGACCGGCCAGATAGCGAATCTCAAAAGGCGACAGCACGCGATCGTAGATGCGGATCTCGTCGAGCGCGCCGTTGAACGGGTTGCCGCCCTCCGCCACCGAGGCGCCGAACACCATGGCCGCATCCGCATCGGTGCCGAAGGAGAACGAACCCTCGGCCCCTACCTGATCGCCCATGTACACCTTGGCTGTCGCGCCGTCAAACGTCACCGCGACGTGGTACCATTCGCCGACGGGCAGTGCGGCCGTGGCAATATCGGCAATGCCCTCCCTTTGGAAGCGTACGATCCCGGTATCGATGTTGGCCTCGATCTGCCACATCATCTCGGCGGCCGACCAGCCCGGGTCTCTCTTGCCGATCAGGCCCTGATACTGGTCGCTGAGACCATCCCAATTCGCCCACAGCGAAACCGAGAGCTGACCGGTCGCCGCGGAGGGATTCAGCGTGCCCAGATCGACGTACTGAGCGCCCGTGCCATCAAAGTGCAGACCCGAGCCCACCTGTCCGGGCACGTAGACAGGATCGCCGACCGCGGTGCCGTCATTGCCGTTGCCCGAGTTGTCTTCCACGCTCTCTTCCAGCGCGTAGTATGCAACCAAGCCACTGTCGGCCGGCTCGACCACGCCAGGGTGTCCGATGCCGATCTCGTCGACGTAGACGATGCCGGAACCGCCAGCCGTCGGATTGTCACGATCGCCGACGCCGATGTACATCACCTCGACGTCGCTCATGGAAACGCCGCCCAGTTCGCTGAACGGAATCTCCCAGGTCTGCCACTCGGTAAGCACCGTGGCCTCGGGGTCGGGATAGGTCACCACCGCCGTTCGGCCAGCACCGTCTTCCACCGCGACGTACAGCGGCGCCGGATCGTTGCCGGCGACCTCGTCGGTGGTAACTGCGTTGCCCCGGAAGTGGACTACCAGCGTATCGGCCCCGCTGACCGTCCAGTCGGCGCCGCCAAAGTCCCGCTCGGTCTCCGAGTAGAACGGGCCTTCCGTGTTGTCGTATTGCAGCGGCATCGATTGCGAGCCGCTGAAGACGATCCTTCTCTCGGCAAACGGCGACTCGAAATAACCGACCGTCGAACCGGTCTCGTTCTCCCAGCCGTCGATCCAGGTCTGGAAGATGGCGGTGCCGGCGTCGATGTCGTCGTCATAACTCTCGAAGCCCTCGACGGTCAGGTACTCGGTCGTCGAGAAATTCCAGATCGGGCCTTCCCATACCATCGGATCGCCCGCCTCGTTGACCTCGTTGACCTTCCAGTAGTAGATCTGTCCGAGATCCAGTCCGCTCACCGCATAGCGGCTTTCAACCACCGTGTCGACCAGAGCAGTGCCGTCTTCGACCGCAACCCGATCATTGCTGAAATAGACCTCATGTGAGACCGCATCTCGACCGCCCCGCCAATCCAGGTTCACATCCAGCGCCACACCGCTGGCACCGTCCGCCGGCACCGGTTCCTCGGCCACAACCGGCTTGTAGTAGAACCGAACCTCGCTGAGACCGAACTGGGGCATCATGCCGCTCCAGTTGCTGTTGGCCGTCAGGCGGATGTACTTGGCGGCCACGCTGCTCAGATCGACCAGGGTGTTGGCCTCGTAGGTCGATCGGGAAGTCGCCCGGGCAAACTCGTAGTCGCCCAGCGTCGTCCATTCGACGCCGTCGATCGAGAACTCAATCGTGACGTCCTTGAAGCCGAATCCCAGAACCTGCTCGAACTGCACGTTGTAGTTCCAGACCCACATCTCGTAGAGCTGGTAGACGTCGTCGAACTCGTACTGAATCCAGGAGGGCTGCTCGCCCGCCGCCTCGGTCAGCCACATGTCGGTTGCTTCGTCCGAATGCTGACCGGCCTCGTTGAGCCCCGAGCCGTTGATCGTGTTCTCAGGACCCGCGGTCGCCTCGGCGCTGGATGCCGTCGCGGTGACGTTCTGGATCGGATAGACATACGGCTCAACCGTGAAGCTCCAGACCGGGCCAGGGAAAACCGTGAAATCGGGAGCGCTGTTGACCTCATCGATCCGCCAGTAGTAGGTCTGTCCGAACTCCAGCAGGCCCTCGGGATCGAACGAATTGGCGTCCTGCCCCTGGCTGACCAGTACCCCCAGCGGATTGGCGCGAGTGGCGGCATTGACGTCCTCGAGAACCGTTCCGAAGTAGACGTCGTGGGCGGCTGCGGTGTCGGCGCCGGTCCAGCTCAGCACCACGTCCTGAGGCACGTCGGTGGTATCAGGGATCGGCTTGGGATTCGTCGCCGTTCCGGGAATCACCTCCCCGATCTGTACGTTGTCGATGTGCAGACTGCCCGTCGTGCCCGCTGCCGCATCGCTGGCGATCTGCACGCTCTCGATGCGGGTGAAGCCGGCGTTCACGAACGTACCGATCACCTCGCCGTTGAGCGTAACGATGATCTCGTTGTCCGCCAGTTCCAGCGCGATACTGTTGTATTCCGCGGCAACGATGGCGGAGCCGGTGATATCCACCCAGCCCGGCCAACTGCCGTCGGGTGAATTGGCGTAACTGATCGGCCCACCCCAGGTATAGGCCTCGTAGAAGGCGCTGCCGTCCGCCGAATCGATACGGATGTGGAAGTTGAGCCCCTCACCAGCCTTGAAGTCGCACGAGACTCTCGATTCATCCACCACCGGGCGAGAGATCCCGCTCCGCACCCAGTCCGTGCCCTGCTCGCCCGAGATCAGCACCTCGTTGTCCACGATCTCCACCGTGATCGTCCCATCCGTTTGAATCGACCAACCGTTGCCTACGGCGCCGTCCGGTCGATTGAAATCATCAAAGAACGCCACTCCCCACGCGCTCGTCGCAGAGAGCATACAAACCAGCACAGCCAACGCTCGGATCCTGTTCATCGTACTTCTCCTTCCAAAATGTGAAACGTGACGTTCATCATCGCGTAACCGCGACCTCCTCCGTGCCCCGGACAGCAGCGATCGAAGCCCGTGGCCAACGAGCCCACGCCCCTGGGCGCACCATGGCTGCGACGACTATAACGGCTTATGTGCCGGCATTCTCCTGCCGGCCAGCCAGGCGATCTCTCCTTCGGACAGGGCCCGGTCGTAAAGGCGCACTTCGTCGACCAGACCCGGGAAGAACTCGGTGTTATCCTCGCGTTTGCCGATATGGACGGATCCCGGCGGATTGACTCCCGCCGGGTCTACCGCCGCGCTGCCGATCAGCAGGCCGTCGCCATACCAGCTCGCGGTCTGCCCATCGTACGCCGCCGCCAGGTGGTGCCATTCCAGGTCGATCGGGATGATGTCCCGTTCCCACCCATAGCGGTGCAGGCCATAGTAGCCCAGCGTGGTATTGTCCGTAGTGCCGACCGCCTCGATATCGAAATGGCCGCCGTTGCCGCTGGGGCCCGTGAAACCGAAAACGTTGGTCCACGCCGCGATGTCGGTCGAATCCGCCTTGGCCCAGCCGGAGATGGTTCGTGCCGCAGCGCCCGTGATCCCGACGGTGGCAATCGACACATACGCATCGGTACCGTTGAGCTGGACGGCCTGGCCTTCCACACCATCCCCGTACGCCAGCTCACCGTTGGCCACCCCGTCGTAGCCATTGCCCGCAGCGTCATCGAGGTTGCCGTCGAGCCCATAGTGGGCCACGAGATTGGTCGTGTCGGGCTCGACCGGCGTGACGTATTCAGCGGCATCGGGATACAGCCGAATATCGTCGATGTACAGCATGCCCGCGGCGCCGGCGCCGTCGACGCCCACGATCAGCTCATCGACGCTGCGGAGATTGCCGCCCACGCTCGACAAATCGATATTCCACGGCTGCCAGAGCGTCCTGGCGATATCGGCCGCATCTCCGTCGTAGGGCACCTTCGTGCCGTCGATCTTCACGTACAACTGCCCGGTGTTCCCCGGCGTTCCACGGAAATACAGCGAGAGCGTCTGGATCCCATTGATCGTCCAATCCTGCGAGGCGTCGAACGTCCGAACGGCCTCTGCATGCGACCAATCCGTGTTCGCATATTGCATCGGCATCGACTGCCGCCCGCTGCGAACGGTGGTCCGTTCGGCAAACGGAGGATCGAAATAGCCGACCGTCGAACCATTATCGTTCTCCCAGCCATCGACCCACGTCTGGAAGATCGCGGTGCCGCCTTCGATATCGTCGTCATAGGTTTCGAAGTCCTCCACCGTCACATAGGGCAGCGTGGAAAAGCTCCACACCGGGCCTTCCCACACGCTCGGAGCAGCGGCCTCGTTGACCTCGTTGACCTTCCAGTAGTAGGTTGTCCCGAGATTC
>CAZTGH010000170.1:0-10842 GCA_964612985.1 uncultured Pirellulales bacterium | reverse complement strand
TGTTCATACGGGTACGCGGTGTATGTTCCACGGAAACAACGTCGCCTGGTCGGATCGGCATCGCGAGCATCGCGGTCAGCTCCTCCTGGTTATCCGGATCGACCAGTTGTACCGTGGTGCTTGCGATGGTCCCATCCGCTCGCAGTCGATACACGCTCACATAACGGGGCTCGGCAACCGGGTCCAGTCCGCCGGCAAACGCCAGCACCTGACTGAGATTGTAGTGAGCGTCCACCGGGTAGGGAAAGTTGCCGGGGGCACGCACCAGTCCGAGGACCGAAACATACTGTATCTGAAGGCGATCGACGATCACCGTATCCCCTTCGCGCAGAGGGACATCGGTAAATGGGATATTCAGCCCGCGGACGGGCAGGACTAGGCTCGCGTCCGCATCCCCCAGGCCTGAGTGAATCGGTTCGGCCGATTCCTTTGCGGCGGACGCAACCTTGTGCGTGTGTTCTTGGGGATCCCTGATCTCGCCTAACGGTACCACGTAGTCGCCCTCGCTGGTCCGCTGCCAGTCTCTGCGCGCAGGGCTTGCCGCGAAATGGACAGGCGGCTGGTTCAGGTCGGACTCCAGCAACTGCGCCAAGCGTACGAGTTTCTCATTTGTGAGGGCAACCGGCAAACCCTTCAGCGCGGTGGCGGCAGCCTCGAACATCCTCCTCTTCTGAGAAACATTCCCGACATCAAGCCACTGGCGAAGCAGGACTTCGCCGTTTCGTTCGAGAACGATCCATCCGGTGGTTCGCAATGGGCCTTCCGGCCTGAACCACAATCGCACCTCCCACGGCATCCCTGGCAACATTGTCGTGGGAATCACGCGTTGGTCAACCGCATTGACCCTCGCGTTCTGACGCTGCCGGTTCATATCGCGGAAGTCCGTCCGCCCCAAAGTCGTTGATCCCGGCGGGTTCCTGACCGATTCGTTGTCGCGAGCGATACGAATCACGGAAGCGCCCTGCTCCAGAATCCCCCCGGCCTCCATGAGCAACGTGACCAGAGACATCTGGTCATGTCGCAGATGGTAGAGCCCTGGCCTCACGACACCACCAAGAATCTGAACGGGTCGTGTTTCGTGTGTTACGACCTCTGCATAGACCAGAGGTTTGACCTTGACCAGCTTTGGATAGTAGGCGTCCACCACCGCACTTTCTATTTCGGCCAGTGCTTTCCCCGCCACGGGAATCTGCCGTCCGTCGGGCAGCGTAATCAGTCCGCCCGGACCGACCCGACACCTGCGCGTCGTTTCACCGACCGCCGCTCCAGCCGTCTCCGGGACGTCGGAGAGCAATGCTAACGGCAGCGTCAACTGGAGAACATCGCCCGCCACCACGCGGTAAGGTCCCACGGGCATCCTGGCCTTGGCGATCCGCTCCACATCCACCGCCGGGCCCTCGGGAGCGATCGTCTTGAACTCCAGTAACTGATCGGCGGAAGGCAAACGTATGTTGTCCTTACAACCGACCAGGCCATGGGACAATCCAATCAGGACAACGTATGGCCCGAGATACCCCACAATAGTTCTCATTTCTGCCATAGCGATGAACCTCCACTCCTCCTCTTACAACGATCCCTCTCGGGCGAACCGCGCCGGCGGGTGACGCACCCACAATCGACTGCTGTCGGTATGATCGCACGCCGACCCTTCACCACCGTCAGATGAACCGCATACCTTCCTTGCCGCGCAAGACAGCACCCGACGCGCTGCGACATCGTCCGCACAGCGCCCCCTCCTTCGGGGCGCTCAATAACGAGCGCTTGCCATCCGGAATATGCCAGCCCGCAACGGGCCTCTTTCGGGTCTGCTTCAACCCATACGCGCCTTCTCGGATGCGACTATGGCACAGGCAGCGACAAAGTCGCGCGGACACATTCAACGAAGTTCCGTGGCAGCAACAAAGCAGTTCTCAGCACCACTCCACCACCTTTCTTCGGCAGGTAACCGCATTCCACTGCGGCATCACCCCGATCTACAGGCAGACCCTCAGCGCAAGACCAGATTAAGGCCGTCTCTCACCCTGCCAGAGACCGCTCGGAAGAGATCCACCGAGCGGTCGTCTGCCTGGGTCTCCTAATGCTGCCGAAGCAGCATTTCATTGGGATCACAGTCTCTTACCAGACGGGTTTGAACGCGCTCCGCAGAGCAGCCCGCATGGGAACGCGGATAGACTGCCGCGTGAAGCTCCACTCCTCGGGGGCAGAGGCGCGGCTACCATCGGCCAGCATAACCGTCCTCATTTCAAAGGGGTCGAAGAGAGTCATCTGCTTGGCCGAGGACTTGGCGTCTGTCTTGGGCGCAGCCAAGACGGAGGGCGCCAACAACGTGGCTACCACACCAAACAACAACAGCATCAGAAGCATTTTCTTCATGGTGCACCTCCTTGTCAGTTTCCTGATCATTCCTATTCCTGCAATGCGAAAAACGCGTTCCGTTTCGTGCTCTTGACTATTCCCACACGATAGATCGTGGTTCTATTCTGCTCCGGCTTCCGGATCTGTATCATCTACCGGGACGTCGCGGTTCAGGTATTGGTCGATACTCCAGAGTACCTGCATCATCTCGCCGGAGAACGTATTGTACATCGCACCGTTACGGGTGAGATGTTCGTACACCTGACCTGTCTCGTCAACGCCGTGCAGCAGAGCCTCCTGAGCGGCCAGAATGGCCTGGTGTATCTCGTCGCCTGGCTCCGCCTGGCTCTTCGAGGCCACCGCTACCAGCCCAAGCGTGCCGAATACAGTGTCCTCCGTATACCCGGAGACCACTCCTCCGGTCCCGCCATCCGTATGATCGAGACGCCAGTAGAAGCTCCCGCCAAAAAGTTCGTCTCCCGGAACCTGATGACTCGCCAGTAGCTCGGGCAGGTCACCTACCGTCACCCCGTCCCAGTAGGAAGGATACGGCCTGACCTCATGCGCAGCCACAAAAGTTTCGGCGGGAGAATCCGTCAGGGTCAGCGCCCACGTAGCGGCGCCAAGCGCCATGACGGGAAAGGTGGCCTCGTCACTGACTCGAGACAAATGGGCGATCAGTGTCCGGCGATAAATATCCACGTCCGGATCTTCCACATAGTCTGCCGCCACCAGATAGTGCGCCAGATAGAATGTTGCCGTCGAAGGTTCCAACTCATCAAAGACTTGGAGGTACACCTCGGTGCTGCCCTCATATTCAACCTTCCGCGGACTCGCAAAAAAATCAACCAGAGCGTTCTGCCAGATATTGTGATTCGGATCCTCTGCCATCTCGCTCAAATTGACCAGGGCGTGCGCCTCATCACCGAATAGATTTCCCTGAGCAACCGCCGTAGCCAGGATCCACTCCCCCGCAAGTTCCGCGGAACTCCGGTAGGCGGGGACTTGCGCCCACTCGTAGGCAGAGGCCATGCCCGTCGCGATCGGCCCGAGGTATGTCATCTCGAGGGGCCAGAGGCCCGCGTCCGGACCGTCCTTGATCTGGCTCTGATCGAGGCGCGTGGCAATGAGCTCGACTGCTTCCTGCGCGGTCATCGCGACAGCGGCATTCCCGGCCAGGACGGCGAGCATGAGTATGGCGACCGCATTGAACAGCCTGTGACTCCGCAACATTATGTCCTCCTTTCCAACCCTCCTCGTGGAGGGATCCTCCGAAAAAGCCTTTCATCTAAGGCCACCGGCCCGTTCAACGCAGGATCGGGTCAGAATCATCATCTACTCTATCGCAGACAGCCAGTACGTTTTCGCTTGCGTCCGTGCCTTGCGAAAGCCATCCTTCGAAGCAACTCCCTTCGCTGTCAACCAATAGCTTCTCGTTTCTTGACCACCACCGGCTACCTGCCGCAGCAGACATCTCAGAGGCCGCATCTTGGCTGAAAGTCCCCTCTTCAGCAAGTCGCCAATTTCACCATCGTTTCAAATGATGTCGTTACAATTGACAACCGTCCATTGGCTCTAAAGTAATTCCACTACGTTGGGAAAGTAGGGCAACCAGCACACCGAACAACTACACGGAAACCGCGGAGGGATGCGAATGCCGGAGAATCATTGAGGCAGGTACCCAGGTGCTCGCTTCTGCTCCGACGGACCGATCCGATCAGCCACCGGGCAGAACCGCACACCCCCTGAAACCGCAACGGCCTCCGTTGCCACTCCATTCCTATTCCTCCGTGAGTCCGACTCGACACAGAAGCGATCGATGGTTGGATTCATCTCTCCAATCAGCGTAGTACAATCAATCGCCAATGGTCGTACCTTGCATGCCTGCTTCATGCAGGACACCGGTCATCGTAACGAAGGAAGGACCTGTGTCTATTGTGGAAAGTACGTAATTTGCATGTGCGTTGAGCAAGTACAGTCGCGACATAAAGTTACGTCCAATGCGGAGTCCATTTATCTCGTCTCGCGGACTTTCCGGCGCACGTTGGTGCATGGTCAAGGGCAGACTTCGTTCCGTTGTACGGGAAGACCGATCCATAGAAGAAGATGAGCAGGATCACCGGGAGGCGATCCTGCTCGGAGGGGCGGATGTATCGATGGGTGCCGTCAGAGAGGACCTTTACGCTGTCGGTGCGATGGTTCCGATGGCGTGCGGACAGTCCGGATCGAGCACGTCGGCGGCCGCGCGTGCGTCGTCATTGCGGAACAGCGGCTGACAGTCCCTGGCGACCTCGTGCAGTTGGCGGGTGTCCTCTTCGGTCGCCGGACGCAGAGACTGTCCTGCGGTGACAGCCTTGTCGAGCAGGTCGAGCCATGAAGGCGGAATGGCAGAAACCACGCCGGGCAGCGACAGAGAGAATCGAACCGCCAGGTCTACTTCATGTTGCGCCTCGGTGGCGCGGTACCACCACTTCCGCGTCCGCTCCATTCCTTGCGGCCAGGCGCCCTTCGACATTGCCTTGATCGCCAGGACTGCCGCTCCCTTCTCGTTGGCCCGTTCGATCACTTCTTTGCCGAAACCGGTCTTGAAGTAATCGACGAAACTGATGGGAAACATGACCGAATCGAATTCGAAACCGTCCAACGCCGCCAGGGCCCCCGCGGTGGTGTGGGCCGAGAACCCGAAGTGCTTGATTTTGCCCTCGTCCCTGGCCTTGAGGAACGTCTCCAGGGCGCCGTTCGGTCCCAGAGCCTGCTTGACTTCGTCTTCGGTAAAGATCGCGTGCATCTGATAGAGGTCGAAGCAATCGGTCTTGAGCCTCTTCAGCGAGCGCTCCAACTCGGCGCGGGCGCCGTCTTTGTCTCGCATCTTGGTCTTGCAGGCCAGGAAGATCTTGCTGCGGTCGATGCCCTGGAGGCCAATGCCCATCTTGATCTCTGCGTCGCCGTCCCGACCGTAGGCAGGCGCGACGTCGAAGTAGTTGATGCCTTGCTCAAACGCCTTGTGCAGTCCGGCCGTGCCGGTCTCCTGGTCGTAATTGGCCAGCGCCAGACCGGGAAAGCCGACGACGGAAATCCTGGCGCCCGTCCGGCCCAGGATGCGCCGGGGCAGCCCGAGCGCTTCTTCGGCCAAACCAGCCTGCTGCGCCGCCGAAAGCGACCCAGCGCCCAATGCATAGCTTCCCGCCACAGTCCCGGCGGCCTTGAGAAATGAGCGTCTTTCCATGAGGAGTCCCCTTTTCAGTGTTGACCCGAATGTGCGACATATACCTGCATACGGATGTTCTACTGAGCCATCATCAGTCGGCCGCAGGCTCGGACCGAATCGGCACCATTGTAGCAGACCGTCGGCGATACGACAATCCACCGGTCAACGAAGGATGCATGACCGTTTCTGTGCTGTTCGCTCGGGGCACACCCCAGAAGCCCGAATATCGAAACCCGAAATCCGAAACAAACCCGAAGATGGAATCCCGAAGCAAGGTTGACGTTGCAGCGGGTTTGTAGTGATCCCCCTGATGGGTACTTCTCCCGAGGTCGGCATGCTCTTACGAGCACACTACGAGCGCAGCGCATCGGGGTGATTTGGACATTCGGGTTCTGTGCTTTGAATTTGTTTTCGATTTCGTGCTTCGGATTTCGGATTTGTCCTCGTCGGCCATGAGTCGGTGCTCGTCAGAGAAGCCTCCCACGGAGCCGGGTCGCAAGTACGGTCATGCACCGCTCAGAGGGCTCTACGCACGAGACGAACACCCGATCACGCGATCTTTCCGCAAGCGGCGCATTCCAGGGCGATCGACGATAAGTGCTCCGTGACCCGCCCGCGGGCCCACACCGGACCGCCATAGGAGCAGATGCCGTGATACTGCTGGATCTGGTTGGGAAAGAAACTGACCTCCGCCAGCCCGCTGGAATCCTCCAGCGTGACGAACCCCATGACGCGTCCGTCGCTGGTTCG
The DNA here is from genome assembly GCA_964612985.1 of uncultured Pirellulales bacterium. Classification (GTDB taxonomy): domain Bacteria; phylum Planctomycetota; class Phycisphaerae; order Sedimentisphaerales; family Anaerobacaceae; genus Anaerobaca. The sequence continues at coordinate 4,529 of CAZTGH010000170.1, read as the reverse complement.
GGCGCGTCGGGCGGTGGCCACGAAGCCCGCCACCGCGGTTCTCTTTCCGACCCATCGGGGCAGTTGCATCGCCGGGACGTATCCGCTTGGCAGCAGTGCGCCGGGGTGAAGACCGAACGAGATCCCGGTAACGTCGAGCTCCGCCTTGAGTTTGGCGATTCGATCGTAGTCGGGCAGGCGCGCCGCAAAGCGGTCCTGATAGATATCAAACAGCATCGGCTGGTTCGGTTCGGGCAAGGCAAACTGCAATCGGTTGAGCATCAGCGGACGGGTGAGCCCCAGGCCGTCGCAGGCGCCGACATGAATCAGGTTCTGCAACTCCGGCCGACGAAACGGCACGCGCCGTCTCAGGTCGTCGATGCACGAAAATGCCCGCGTGCGCCGCTGGCGGATCAACTCCCGAGCGGTACCGTGGCTGAGCCCCTTGACAATATTCAGCCCCGCGCGAATTGCCTTGCCCTGCACGCTCCACTCGATCTCGCTGTGATTGACGTGGACCGGCAGGATCGAAACACCCCGCCGCCGGGCATCCCAGACGTACACCCGCAGCGGATACATCCCGTGATGGTTGTTGAACAGCGAGCAATAGAACGCAACGGGATAGTGGGCCTTGAGAAAGGCCGTTTCCCACGCGATGTTGGCATAGACCGTCGCGTGCGCCTTGCAATACGAATAGGCCGCGAATCGCAGGATCTCGTCCCAGATCGCCTCGGCGCTCTGCCGGTCGATCCCCGCCCGGTCGGCGCGCGAGCGAACGAAATCGACGTACTGCGCCTGCAAACGCGCGGGCGAGACCTTCTTCGACACCTCCGAGCGAAAGCGATCCGCATCGGCCACCGTATAACCGGCCACCTCGACCGCAATCCGCATCACGTCCTCCTGGTAGAGCATCACGCCGTACGTATCGCCCAGCAGCGCTTCCAGTTTCGGATGGAGGTACGTAAACGGCTTTCCGTGAACGTGCCTTTCGATAAACGCAGTCTTCATGCCGCCGGAAGCCGGCCCTGGGCGAATCAGCGACAGCGCAATCGCCAGGTCCTTCTTGCTCTTGACCTTCAAACCCCGAAGCAACTGCCGCATGCCGGGCGATTCGCTCTGGAACACGCCGAGGCTGTCGCCGGCGCTGAGCATCTGCGAGGTCTTCTGGTCGTTCGGATCGAAACTCAAGTCCTTTTCATCGGCGTGATTACGATCGAGGATCCGAATCGCGCCGTTGACCGTCGACAGCGCCCGATTGCCCAGCAGATCGATCTTTACTAGGCCGATCGCCTCGGCCATATCCTTGTCGTACTGCGTGATGACGACCCCCTTGTGGGCCCGCTCCAGCGGTGCGATATGGCTTACCGGACAGGGAGTGACCACGATCCCGCCGCAATGGACGCCCAGGTGACGCGGAATGCCGACCAGGCTCTCCGCCAGTCGGTATACAGGGGAAGTCCCCTTGATCTTCCTGCCCCGAGTCAACTGGTTGATCTGCACCGGTTCGAGTCCCAGCGCCCGCCCCGCGTCCCGGATCGCGCTGCGCAGCCGGTACCGATTGACGTTGCAGACCATCGCAACATGCGCCGAACCCCACCGCTCGTAGCAGAAACGGATGACCTCATCCCGCTTCCGCCAGCACAGATCGATGTCGATATCGGGACAATCCGTCCGTCCCGGATTCATGAAACGCTCGAAGTACAGACGGTTCTCGACCGGGCACACCCGCGTAAAACCCAGTACGTACGAGATCAGAGACCCCGCCGCCGAACCACGCACCTCGACCGGAATCCCGTTCCGCCGGGCGAAATCGACGATCTCATGGACCACCAGGAAATAATCGCAGAACCCGTTCTGCTGGACCGTCGCCAATTCGTACTCCAGCCTCCGCAGGATCTCGCGACGGATGGGGTTGTATCGTCTCGCCAGCCCCCGATGACAGAGCCGCGCCAGCTCTCGTTCGCTGGTCTGTCCCGGACCAAGGTGCACCTTCGGCAGGATCGGCTTGCCCGTCAGCAACGGCAAATCGCAGCGCGGGACCAGCTCATCCGCATAGAGAATCGCCTTCGAGGCGTTGCGAAACTTCCGCTCGACCTCTTCAGCCGGCATCAGCACATGGAAGCCGCAAGGATCGTGCGGACCCGCCCCCGCCACGCTCATCGCGCGAATGCAATTCACGAGCTTGATCGTCTCGATATCCTTTTCATCGACGCAGTTGGCAGGACACCAGGCGATCGGCTCGATGCCGAGGGCCCGCGCCCGATCCACCCCTTCGATGTCATTGCAACCGACGAACAAGTGCCTTTTGCCCAGCACCTCCTTCAGTCGTCCCAGAAGGCCCGGGCACTGGCACAGACCGATCACGCCCTGGCAATCGATCTTCAACTGCTCGACGAGATCGAAATCCGGATCGAGGTTCCGCGCCGTCGTAATCCGGCACAGATTCTCGTACCCGCCGCGGTTCTCCGCCAGCAGGATCGCTTGCTGCGTCTCGGTCAGGATCTCGACGCCGAGAATCGGTCGCACGTCGGTCCCCTCCGTCGCCTTCCACAGATCGACAGCCCCCGAAAGGCAATTGACGTCCGCCAGCGCCACCGCTCCGTAGCCACACTCAGCCGCCCTGGCCACCCACCGCTGAACCGACACCGCCCCCCTCAACAGGCTGTAGAAACTCCGACATGCCAGCGCCGCAATGCGCATACCATCCCCACCCAGATCGACGACACTGTACGAATGACTACGAGCCGATAGCGATTTTTGCGAGATTGGGATACGTCTTGAGCAGCCCCGCCGGGACAGGTTGCCTCTGCCCGCTGACCAAAGCCTTCAGCTCAAGCGCGTTCGCCAGTTCAGCCCCTCGATAATGATTGTTGGCGATGACCGTCAGCGATTCGAAGGCCTTGCCCAGTTCGTCGAGCCGCTGCTTGATCCCCGCCAGTTCGCGTTCGTTGTAGTAGTAATTGTAGGTTTCGTCTCGTCCGGCCTTGCTGAACCATTTCTCCGCGTTCCGCCCGTGCATGCGAAAATACCCGTCCCGACCGACCGTGCAGTGCTGTAAGTTGAACGACTGACGCGACGTGGGGTAATCCAGGTTGCACACCGTAACGCCCAGCCCGTCGAGAAAATCCAGCGCCCCCTGACTCTCCCAGGAGACGTGCCGCAATTCCAGCACCAAACTAAACGCATTATGGAACCGTTCGACGATAGTCGCCAGGTGCCGCCGAGCCGGTTCCCCGTCGGCAAAATCGTACCGGAACTGCACGAGAAGATGCTTGAGCTTCTCCGCCTCCAGGAAGGGCTCGAACCCACGATGAAACTGCGCGACGACCTCCGGATCGACCTTCCCCTCGTGCGTAAAGCTCTGGTGCAGTTTGGCGGTAAAGAAAAACTCCGCCTTCTGCGACGTCCGCTCCAGCCAGGAGCGAACCGTCCTGGCAAACGGCGGCCGGTAAAAGGTGCTGTTGATCTCGATGCAGTCCACGAATTCACTCACGTAGACCAGTTCGTCCACCTTGTGCTCGGGATACACGATCCCCTTCCAGTCCGCGTAGGACCAGCCTGCAATTCCGATGGAAACAGGACATACCATCATCGCACCTACCGGATCTTCGTGCGGATGCAGCCGACGACCTTGCCGATCATGCGGATATCTTTGTCGAACTGCTTGATATAGCGGGTCTTATATCCCGCCTGGCGGTTGGCCGGCTTCAGCGCGACCCGGTTCTTCTGAACGAACACGCGCTTGACCGTCGCTTCGTCGTCCAGCAGCACCACCGCGATCTGTCCATTGCCGACTTTCGAAGCGGATTCGACGATGACGAAATCCCCGTCGATAATCCCTTCGTCGACCATGCTGTCGCCCGAAACCCGCAGGGCGAACGTCCCCTTGGAACGGGGAAACAGCTTATCGAGCGTCACGTAGCCTTCGATGTTCTCCTCGGCCAGGATCGGCTCGCCCGCCGCCACCCGACCCAGAATCGGCAGTCCTTCCGTCTCCTGGACCTCGTCGAGATAGGCCTCAGACAGGCGCAGCCCTCGATGGCCACCCACATCCACGACATAGCCCTTCTTCTTCAGATAGCCCACCAACTGGTAGACCGAGTTCTGGGCCATGTCGAAGTGGGCGGCAATCTCCCGCTGGCTCGGCGGGTGATTCTCCTGTAAACTGGCCGTAATGAAGTCCAAAATCTGTCGCTGTTTTTTCGTCAATGGTTCCATCGTATATTCTCCAAACGAGTTCGGCGCCCACACTATGGTGTAATGACCATAACGTCAACCAGAAAATTCCCGAGATTGCATTTTTTTCCGCCTCGTTGACAAGACTCGCTGAAGTCCTCAACCACTAATCAATCAACAGAACCTTTTTTTCTTCGGGGCCGTCTTGCCCCCCTCCGTCGGGAGCCGTATCCTGAGACGAGCACCAGCAGACGTGCGAAAAAGGCGGTCGGACGCGATATCAGCCCATCGCCCGTTTCAAGGAGGTCGAGACTATGAAGGTGACTGTAGCGGGTCGCACACTGGAACTGATCGAAGGCGATATCACCGAGATG
>CAZTGH010000169.1:0-10890 GCA_964612985.1 uncultured Pirellulales bacterium | reverse complement strand
GGCGAGTGGAACGATCCGGATTACATCCTGATCGGGCGGATCGGCAACGCGCATCGGCACGACGAGGAGCCCAAGCCGACGACGCTGACACCGAGCGAGCAGTACAGCTATATGTCGATGTGGTGTTTGATGGCGGCGCCGCTGTTCTACTCGGGCGATATGCGGTACCTGGACGAGTTCACGCTCAACGTGCTGTGCAATGCGGAGGTGATCGACGTCGACCAGGACCCGCTGGGCGTGCAGGCGAAACCCCTGGTGCAGGACGACGAGACGCTGATCCTGGCCAAGCCGATGGCGGACGGGTCGCTGGCGGTGGGCCTGTTCAACCTGACGGAGCTGCCGCGCGAGATGCGCGTGGACTGGTCCCTGCTGGGACTGTCGGGCAAACGGGTGGCGCGGGACCTGTGGCGGCAGAAGGATATCGGCACGTATGACGGGGAATTTACCGCCAAGGTAACACGGCACGGGGTGGCGCTGGTGCGGCTGATTCCGGAGCAGTAGGACTCAAGCCGATGTGAGCGGCGTTGAGCACACCGGCGTTTGGGGATGACGAAGTGGGTCGCCAGATTGGTTCGTGGCGGCATCCGGGTCCACCATCCCCAAGCCCTTCGGGCTTGAGGCTGCCACCCTGAGGGGCGGCGGGAGACGGGCCAGGCATAACGCGCAGGAGGAATTGCAGGGTGAGGGCGAGGCATGCCTCGCCCCTACGCGGTGCGCGGAGTGGGGATAATTGTTGCAGGGGGGTGGCGTTTGCCGATAGAATAGGGGCAGAGTGAGAGATGTGCGGTCGGGCCGTTAGTGGAGCGTGCGATGCCGGGTTCGCCCGGAAAAGGAGCGTGTGAATAGACGAAACCCTGAGGGTAAGCACTTCCCGAAAGCGTGGAGGACCCTGTCATGCGGAAGTCGAAAGCATTCACACTGATCGAGCTGCTGGTGGTGATCGCTGTCATTGCCGTGCTGATGGCAATTTTGATGCCGGCGCTGAACAAAGCAAAGGACCACGCGATGGGGGCGGCCTGCCGGGGGAACCTCAAGAACTACACGTTTGCAATGGTGATGTATCTCGACGATAACGACGGGAAATTTCCGGCCCCGGAAAAGTGCTATTTCACGCAGACCAGCGCCTTTCCGGTGGAGTCGGGCCTGAGTTCGTACATTCACGTGCGCTGGTGCAATGGGGAGGTGAATCTGCGGCATCATCCGGAATACGCGGGCCCGTTCTTCCGGTACATGGGGGACGCCCGCGCCTTCATTTGTCCCACCTACAAGCGGCTGACGGTCCACAGTTCCGAGGATCATTTCTACCAAGCCGATGCGGGGAACATCAGACTCTATGAACCATGGTACAACTACACGATGAACGCGTACCTGGGCAGCGAGAATGCGGGCGTGCAGAAGACCAGGGTCAGGAAGGTATCCGATGTGAAGCATCCGGCGCTGACATTCTCATTCACGGAGGAAAGCGCGCGTGTTGATACGGCCTACAACATCTCGGGCCTGAACGATACGTTTATGGTACCGGGTGATGATGGGATGGTACAGAGTTGGCTCAGCCAAGTCGGCAACGACCCGCGGCTGGTCGAGCCGGGCCCCGATGGTGTGGGCGCGTTCTGGGACGTGATCGCAGGTTTTCACCATGCCCCGTCCGGCGACAAACTCGGCGGCAAGGGCAATTGCGCGTTTCTCGATGGGCACGTCTCGCCTCACGCCCGTGCTGAAACATTCTACTATGCTTACCCAAAAAAATAGGGTTTCAACGAGAAACGCCCAGTCCGAACAATACGGCGTGAGCTTTGCGCATTTGGAACCGTCCGGCATCTTCCGATAGCTGGATTTTGGACTTTTGAATCCTGCCTCGGAGTTCGCTCGTCAGGGGGCGGCGTTGGGTTGGCCGGGTGTGGGGGCGGTGAGGGGATCGAGGCGTAGGAGCCGTTGTCGGCGAGGCGAATTGGCGAGCAACTTGTTGATGACGACCGTAGCCAGAGAGGGCGTCGGGTCGGGTTCCGGCTGCGGGTCAGGCGCGGGAACGGGAGCGGGAACGGGCGGCTGACCGGCGTCGTCGTAGCCCGGCGAGCCCCCTGCCTCGGCGCTGGTGCGCCAGGCGGATTTCTTGTCGAGGGCAGCCGAATCGCTCGCAGCGGGGTCGATGACGGTCAGGGAGTAGCCTTCGCCATCGGTCTGGTCGTACCATCCATCTTCGAAGCGGAAATCGACGATGGTCTGTCCGGCGGCGTCCTGCAAGGCGATGCGCTCCCCGGCGTTGCTGAGGCGGCCTTCATATTGGCCAACCACGGGGGCGTAATCTCCATAGCGGGCCTCGAAGGCGGCGATGTCCTGGACCACGAGGGCATAGGCGCCCGGCGCGAGGGAGACGTCGCCAAAGATGAAATCGATGCCGTTGGTGAAGCGCACAAGGTTGAGATGGATAGGCTGACTGCCAACGTTGAGCAGTTCGATGAATTCGGTATTGGGGTCGTCGGGATGGCCCGTGTTGGCGGGATGGTACATGACCTCACTGATGCGCGCGCTCTCGGCGACGGGGCCGACGGCATAGGTCGCCTCGTTGAGGGCGCTCCAGGTGCTGCCGCTCTGGGCACGGGCGCGGACGACGGTGCTGGCGTCGAGCGCAATGGGGCCTGAATAGCGGACGGCGCTCGGGGAGATGCCGGCGGGGACATCGCCCCCCCCTTTCGAGGAGACCAGTTCGACGGAGATCAGGAAATCGGAACTGATGGCGCCGACGTTGAGTCCGTGAATCGCCAGGACGTTGCGACCGAGGTGAAGTCGGTCGATGTGGCTCGAGAGGTTGAACGTCTCGAAATGGATCGCATCAAGGTCGGAATGGTTGTTGGCAGCCTCCGAATTCCAGGCGGGTGTGCCGCTGAAGAGGACGCGCTGGACTTCGACGCCATTGAGGTAGGCGACGAACCCGTCGTCGTAGCGGACCTTGAGCGAGAGACCGCCGGCGTACTGGAGGCCTTCGGCGGTGATGTCGAAGGGGATGCGGATGTAGCAGCTCGTATTGCGGCCGTACATCTGGTTCTGGACGTCGATGTTGAAGAACTGCTCGTACCCGGTGCTGCGCTCGTAGCCCACGCCACCGGTGCCGGCGGTCCAGGCGGAGTCGTCGAAATTCTCGGTGCGCCAGGCGGAACCGATGTCGCTGGTGGGCACCAGTACGCGTTTGGCGGCGTCTTCGGGGACCAGGACCAGCTCTTCACCGGTGCTGCCGGGGGAGCCCGGGGTGCGGGGGTCGCTGCCGTCGAGGGTGTACCAGATGGTCGCGGCGCTGGTGGTCATTGTGAGGCTGGCGCGGTCGGCGACGTAACCGCCATGCTGATAGGTACCGTCGATGTGGAAGACGGGGGCTTCAACGTTGGGGTAGAGGCCCATGGATTTGAACTGCGAGAGGGCCACGGAATTGCGGTGCGGGAAGTAGTCGTCGATGAGGTCGTCCCGTTCCGGGACCCAGTAGTCATTGCGGGTGTAGAGGTAATAGGGTCCGGACTGATAGGAGTGCATGTCGCGGCGGTAATCGCCCCAGCGGGCGGACTCGGCGACGACCGCGACGTCGATCTGGTCGGCGCGGCGGGTGTACCGTTCGATGTTGCGCTCGGTGGTCAGGGCACCGTCGTTGAAGAGGTGCTTGTGGACGCGGTCGCCGAAGCGGATGCGGAACTCCTCAATGTTGGAGAGCGAGCGGTACATGCCGGTCGGGTCGGACGAGGGGCTGGTGCCGGTGTGATTGCGGCCTTCGAGGACGTGCTCACCATCCCAGCTATAGAAGCGCCAGGGCCGGTTGTCGGGCCCCCCGCCGGCGGCGCGCCAGTTGCCGTTATTCTTGAGGTCCCGGTTGCCGGCGAACAGATTCAGGAGGGTGAAATCGATGAAATTGTCGATGTCGAGGACCTCGCAGATGCGGGCCCAGTCGCCGCCGGCGCAGATGCTCTTGGCCTGCTGCCAGGCTTGGGTGCTTCCGTCGGTGGCGCGTCCTCCGTTGATGGCGTCGATACGGTCGGGGTCGCCACCATTGTAGGCGGCGTAGTGGGAGGCGACCGGGCGTTCCTGGACGAGATAGAGACCCCAGTAGACTCCGTTGAGGTAGAGGTGGACGTAGAAGCCCTGGCCGGCATCGGCCTGGCCCATCTCCAGGAGCGAATCGCGCATCCATTGATCGCGGATGTACTGGGTGCGGCGGCGCTGGTCGGCAGCCCAGTGGGTCCAGGTGTTGTTGAAGAAACCGCGGAGTTGCACGGAGTCGAAGGACTCGACGGGTCCGCCTTCGAAGAGCGGGAATTCGAGTTTCGACGATCCATAGTCGCCTCGGAAGCGCAGGCTGAAGCTGTGCTTGGGACACTTGGGCGGGTTGCGGCTTTCGCCGCCCTGGAGGCGGACGCCACAGTCGATCTGGAATTCGGTGGCGCCATCGATGCTGAACAGCTCGGCCGAGACGGGCCGCTCCCAACCCCGTCCACCCGTGCTGCCATGACCGGTGTAGATGTAGATGCCACCGGCTTCGGGGTCCTTGGCCTTGTTGAAGAGATTATCCTTGTTCGTCACCAGCGAGAGCGTCGGAATCGCCAGGAGGGCATCGTCCATGACGTCGGCGTACTCAGGACTGTCGTAGATCTCGGGGTCCATCTCGTAGTCGGCGGAGTAGGAGCCAAACCAGGTGCTCGGATAGCCCCGGGCCAACACGCTGGACTGCGAGCGGGTTGCGGCGTCGGCGAGGAAGACGTAGGTGTGCGTGTCGGCGTTGCTGGGCATCCACTGCGGCTTGATTGCCTGGGCGCGAAGGCAGGTGGTCTTGTAGATCAGGATCGGACCGGTGTAGACGGTGCCGGATGGGACTTGGCGGGTGGTGGAATAGGGCTCGGTGCCGTCGAGTGTGTAGTAGATGGTGGCGCCGGGGGTATCGCAGGTGATAGTCACTTCGAAGGGCGCATCGTAGAAACCGCGATCGTGGCTGAACTTCGTATCGGCGACGCAACCTTCGTAGGTGCTGCTGTTGCGTGCGCCGGGCGTGGGGGCGAGCATGAAGCCATACGGTCCGGTGCCATCGGGCGAGCGACCATAGGAGACGTTGGGCCTTTGCTGTTCGAACGTGACGGAGTCCAGCGGCGTCGCGCCGTCGGGAGCGAAGAGCGACAACGACTCGCCATCGGAATCGAGCGCGAACGGCGCGTGGAGTCCGGAATCGGTGGTGTCTCCATCGAGCCAGATGAGAAGATAGCCTCCGGCCGGAATCATCGTTCGTTGCGGGGCGCCGCTCGGGATTTGCCATTTCATGGGCTCATCGGGGTCGTCGGTCAGGTACATGCGGGCCAGATCGATCGGCGTGTCGCTGTAGTTGTGGATCTCGACCCAGTCGTCGTATTCGCCCTGTGGATCGGCGTGGATGCCGCTATTGGCGGCCATCAGCTCGTTGATGGCCAGCGGGATGCCGGCGCCCCAGGCGGTGGAAGCCAGGAGGGTCAGGCAGATGGAGATCAGCACGGAAGGGACAATCCAGGCGGGTCGGCGCGTCATAGTCATTCCTCACTCCCAACGACTCAAAGGATGGCAGGGGCACCAGGAGGGCGAGTCCGCAAAGAGTGCGAAGCTCGCCGGTTCTTTTGATGTCCATCGGGATGCATCAAGGCTCCGCCCGCCGTGAAGGCACATTACGTGCCTGTCTTGCGCTATTTTACCATCTGGGGGCTGAAAATCAATGGTTTTCGGTCCCCAGGTCGAGGGGCAGCGTGGGTCGAAGATTGTCAGGGGCGGTCGGGGGTGCTAGGATCGGCCCGGCGGCGGCCCGGGTGAGGCGCAGCGGAAGGCATTGAGGAGAAAGCGATTATGGCGGTTATGCGTGCGAAGGAGAATCCGATTATCCGGCCCGAGGGTGTTCGGCCTTCGGTGGAGGGGTTCGAGGTGATCGGGACGTTCAACGCGGGGGTGGCCCGCTATGGCGAGGAGGTGGTGCTGCTGGTACGCGTGGCGGAACGTCCGGTCGGTGCGGATCCGGGGGTGGTCCTGACGGCGCGGTTCGACCCCGAGCAGGGGCGAATCGTGACGGCGCCGTTCGAGCGGGGAGATCCGGAGAACGACTTCTCGGATCCCCGGCTGATCGTGCGCGGGGGGCAGACGTATCTGACGTCGATCTCGCACCTGCGGGTGGCGCGGAGCAGGGACGGGATTCATTTTGCGGTCGATGAGCGTCCGGCACTCGGAGCGGGCGATGCGTACGAGAGCTTCGGGATCGAGGACCCACGGATCACGCAGATCGGCGAGGTGTACTACATCTGCTACGTGGCGGTCTCTCCGCGGGGGGTGACGACGGTGCTGGCGTCGACGGGGGATTTTCGCACGTTCGAGCGGCACGGCGTGGTCTTCTGTCCCGAGAACAAGGACGTGGTGCTGTTTCCGGAGGCGGTGGAGGGGCGGTACTACGCGCTGCATCGGCCGCATTCGCCGCTGTTTCACAGGAATGACATGTGGATCGCGGAATCACCCGACCTGCTCTGCTGGGGCAGGCATCGTCACCTGATGGGGCTGCGCAACGGGTTCTGGGACGAGACCCGGCTCGGCGCCAGCGCCGCTCCCTTTCGGATCGACGACGGCTGGCTGGAGGTCTATCACGGGGCGGATCGTGACAACCGGTACTGTCTCGGGGCGGTGCTGCTCGATGCGCGCGAGCCCTGGAACGTGCTGGCCCGCTCGACGGAGCCGATCTTTACGCCGGAGACGGAATACGAGCGAGCGGGATTTTTCGGGGGTGTGGTCTTCACGTGCGGGCTGCTGTTCGAGGAGAACCTGCTGAAGATCTACTACGGCGCCGCCGATACGACGATCTGCTACGCGGAGATGCCGCTGGCGGATGTCCTCTCGTCCCTGCGATCCTGACGGGCTGTCGCGACTCAGCGGGGTGCGGTCGGAATACGGTGGCACTTGTGTCGGGCGCGTGTGCATTGTCATTCCGACTGAAGCGAAGCCTCTAGCCCTGAGCGAAATCGAACGGGGCAATGGAGAAATCTGGCATCGGAAAGGCTGTTGTCTGCGTTTCGCAGCGGTACCCGGCATACAGTGATCCGTCAGCGGTTCGAAGGGCTCAATACAGGGCGGGGGACTGACTTCTCCGGGGCCAGATCCCTCGACTGCGCTTCGCTCCGCTCGGGATGACAAGAAAGGGAGGGCTCCGCTCGGGGTGACAAAAAGGGGAAGGTTCTGCTCGGGGTGACATAAGAGGGAAGGCTCCGGTCGCGATGATCCGCCGGAGACGGAGAGGGTAGATCGGGCCCAAGAATGACGATCGGGAGCCGTGGTCGAAACCCGCCGCCATTTGGCGGCCGCCCCCACTCAGCAATTCCGTCATAAGGGGCGTTTCCCTACACGGGAATTTCTGGTACAATGACAGGCGAGGTCGTGACGTAGCCGTACGATAGAGATGGATGGCGAGTGATGATTCTACCCTGGTGTGTTGACGTCCCGCAGGATCGATGGCCGGTGGCGAACTGGCTGATTGTCGTCGCGGCGGTGGGCGTATTCGTTCTTCAGATTGCCGACCTGTCACAGGGGCCAGCGTCGTCTGCGGCAGGCGCTGCCGGTTCATCGGCTCCGGGCATCACGGGCCGATTGCTTCTGGACGGCTGGGAGTTCAGCGGTCTGCTCGGTTACATGTGGCTTCACGGTGGGCTGTTCCATCTGCTGGGCAATATGTGGTTTCTCTGGATCTTCGGCAACGCGGTTTGTGCCAAGATCGGCAACTTGCGTTACCTACTGCTCTACGTATTCCTGGGCGTCGCGGCAGGCGTCACGCACCTGATCTTCGACGGGGGCGCGGCGCTGGGGGCCAGTGGAGCGGTCAACGGCGTCGTCGGCATGTACCTGGTGCTGTTTTACGAGAACAGCATCACCTGCTATTGGGCGCCCATTTTGATCTACTGGCGTCAGTTCACGGTGAGCAGTTTCTGGATGATCCTGATGTGGGTTGCGTTCGACATCTACGGTGCACTGCGGGGCGGCGCGGGCGTGGCGTACTTCGCACACCTGGGCGGCTTCGGCGCGGGGTTTGCGATCACGTGGGTGATGTGCCAGAAGGGCTGGATCACGATGGAGCGGTACGAGAAGTCGCTGTGGCAGTGGTGGCAGCAGCACCGAGCGCAGGCTGGCGTACAGTCGGCGGATATCCGGTCTGTCACGCGAGGTCACGATCTCGGCCGATCCAAGTCCACGCCGCGAGCCCCGGAGCAACGAGAAGGCATTTCACCGATGGCAAAGCCGGCTCCGCTTCTTTCGCTGCGCGACGGCACGGCGGCGCGAATGGAGGACGGTCGGCTTCTCGTGGGATGCTCATGCGGAAGGACGCTTCGACTGTCGGCGCAATACGCCGGGCAGACCGTGCGGTGTCCGCAATGCCGGGCGGAGGTGGCGGTGCCACGCGCTGCGATGTCGCGTGCGAAGGCAGCGTTGCCTCCAAAGGACGCCAACGACGATTTCATTCGTTTGACCTGTACCTGTGGCAAGCGAATCAAGATGCCCGCCCGTTTTGCCGGGCGATCCGGCCGGTGTCCGCTGTGCGGCGCCCGCGTCAGAATCCCACCCGCCGGGCCTTAGACGACCGCTCGTGATCCGCACGTGGCGTACCGTGTGACATGGACAGGACTCGCCCGGTGATTCGGGGAGAAAGAGGCGAGCGACGACGGCTTCCCCATTCCTCCTAATCCCCCTGCATCAGAATAAGTATTTTCCTCGATAGAATTGGTTGCACGCGGTCCTATATTGTGTGTATATTCTGGTCGGATGGGGTGGTGATGAATGCACGCGGTTGTTTTTCTGCGTCGAGTTCGCCCAAGCGGCTCGAGGTGGATACGGAGGCCGAGGGGATGAAAGCGCGTCGTCCGGACGTTGTTTTCCGGACGATTCAACGGGTAGGCCTCGCGGCGAGTGGGAGAAGTCCCGGGAAAGGAGGTGACACGGCGACCCCACGAAGACGAGGCGTGCTTACGGTTTCCAAAGGAGTCACGCACGGAGTGTAAGGAGACACAAGATGAGACGGTTACCCATCCTCTTGCCGACGCTGGCTTTGCTGGCCGTCGTCGGCTCAGCAAGTGGTGCATTAACTCTTTCCAGTTCCAGTGGAACGTGGACCGATCCGAAACCACAGGGATTGACGCCCAGCCCAACGTATCCTACTTGGGGATCCGAGAATCTGATTCGGTGGGGCGTGCCGATGCCAACGGCCAATTATGGCCAGACGTTCCTCGGGTTCAGGGGCCAGAATGACGTTGCCGTGAACAGCGGCACTCCCTTCCTGGTGGGTAGGCTGCGTCACTACAACACCCCCATCAACGTCAACACCGGCGTCACCTCGGTCGATCTGGACCTGGCGATGGATTTCGGGTCAGACCCTGTCTTGACTTCGATGGCGCTCGGGATTACGGAGACTGCCGGGCCCAATGGGAACGGGTCGGACACCGTCACATTGCCGACGGCTTTCCCGGCACAGTCGTTTCAGGTGAACGGCACGACCTATCAACTGCACCTGCTCGGGTTTCGCGATGGATCCGGCAGTTCGGTTTCCTCTCTCGTGACGCCGGAACCGGGGTTCTGTCAGTCGGACAACCAGAGGTGTGCAGGGCTATGGGCGGAGGTCTCCGAAACGACGACGCCGATCCCGGCTCCCGGCGCATTGCTTCTGGCAGGTCTGGGCGCCGTTGCGGTCAGCCTGCTGAGGCAGCGCAGGACGTTGTAGTCAGGCCAAGTCCCATTGCTGAGAAACGGATGGTCCGTCCGGACGCCTGGCCGGCTGCGGACAGTGAGCGGCCCGCAGCAGTACGATTGGATTGAACACTACGAAGCCCCTACTGCTGCTGCGGGGGAAACGCAATGGTGATCTCGTTTCCCGACGCCTCGGCGCGCACCTCTGGTTCGTAATAGGAGTACGCCTGGCTGTCGGGAACGGTTGCGCGCACCGGGAATCGAGCTTTGACCTGGAAACGGAGGGCACGCTCTTCGCCTCGTTCGAGACCATCGAGGTAGAAGATCACTTTGCGCCCGGCCACCTCATAGCGTGTGACCAGACCTTCGGCGAGGAGGGCATCGAGAGATTCAGCGACGGTGGCGAAACCGGTGGGGACGCCGACGTCGACGATCATCATGCCGGTAGAGTCTTTGGAGCCGACGTAGCGAACGGTGGCGGTGACGTTGACGATGTCATCGACCTCGACGTGGTCGGCGTCGTAGGTGACCTCCAGGGCCATGTCTCTCTGGACCATGTCATCGGAGAGCAGGACGTTGAATCGGCGGACCAGTTGGAAGCGGACCTGGCCCGATCCGGCGGCGTCGATCTCCACGCCCTTTTCGAGCGGCAGTTCGGCGGTCTGAAGGACGTCGAAATTGGTCCCGTTGACGTCGAACTGCGCCAGCGTGCGACCGTCGCGGGCCTTGGCGGTCACGGTCAGATCGACGCTGCGGTTCTGAGTGCGGGCAGCCATCATCAGGGCCTTGAGTCCCATGACGGTATCCTGGGTGCTGCCATAGCCACCGAGGCTGTTGCGCTGAAGAGAGAGCCACTTGACCGCTTCATTGGCCTGAGGCCATTCTCCCTCGATCATCGCCAAGGCGGCATAGGCGGTGGTTTCGACGGGGTGAGGCTGCCAGTGGAGGCCATCGGCGTCGGTCGTGGCGATCGCCAGCAGGCGGTCCAGGGCCACGTCGACGGCAGGGTCGTCCAGGCGGGCGAAGGCCAGGGCTGCGATTGCGGTGGCATAGGCATCGTCCTGGACGGAGGACAGGTTGTCGCGGAGATAGCGGGCGGCATCCTGGAGCCCCTGGGGATCGGCCATGCCATACTCGGCCATCGCGATCGTGACGAAGGCGGTCAGGGCGTAGGTGCCCTGGAGCCCCCCA
>CAZTGH010000168.1:0-10900 GCA_964612985.1 uncultured Pirellulales bacterium | reverse complement strand
CGTCCCGAAATACACATCGTGCGTCGCCGCAAACGCCCCCGCCGTCCAGCCCAGCGCCACATCCCGCGGCACATCCACCGCCTCAGCGGCCGGTACAGGATCAACCGCAAGCCCGGCACCGAGACCTGCCTTCATTGCGCCCTGAACCTGGGCTTCGGTCAAAGCGACGTCGTAGATCTTCACCTCATCCATCAGCCCCGTGTAGTACCGCGAGTCAAGGGTGTTGGCGCCGATAGCCAGTAGATCCTGCGCATCCAGCGGGCCTGCGTTCGTGTGGGCGGCACTGTTGTCGAGCACCCCGTCGATGAAGACGCTGATCGTCCCAGCCTCGGTATCACGAACCGCCGCGATGTGCACCCATTCTCCCGTCACGATGTCGCCATTCGAATTGACGGAGCCATCGGGGTTGCCGTTGAAGAATGAGAGCTTCGTGCCGAGGACCGCGACTACAAAATCGTCCGCCGTGCCGCCGACATCGGACCAGAACAAACCGTGGCCCTGGTACGCTTGCGTGCCGGCCGCGCCGCTGGTCTCCGTGTTCATCCAGGCCGCCAGGGTGAAGCTGTCCTGGACGGGACGCTGCAGTTCCACGTAGCTGTCGCTGCCATTGAAAGAGTAGCACGCTCCGGCGTACCCGGCGGCAACCAGTTCCAGTCCACCGTTCGGACTGCCGTCGAGACCGTTGCCCGAGGCATCCATGACAACGCCGCCCAACTGGTCAAATGGATAGTACACCAAAGGCTCCGGACCGGCCGCACTCGCCGGACCCGTACAGACGGCAAACAGCACCGCCAGGGATACCCACCACAAGTTCTTCCGCCACATACATACCTCCTTTACCCTGAACTGTGACTTTCCCCCGTTTTCAACCTTGCCTGCTACGGGCCATGCATTCCGCTCTCCCGCGGGATCAATTCAAGATAAGGCTCGGCGAAGAGGCACCAGTCGCTGTCGGTCCCTCGCAGAACCCCATCGACATCTCCGCCGTCCGTCGTGATCAACGTGAGGAACCGATCCGTCTCGGCCAATTCCACGTCGACTTCTCCGGCAATGCCCTTCGTCCTCACGCCGGTCCGACTCAAACGGACCTGCCCGTCGACCAGGACCCAGAAATCCGCATTGCAGGGCCGCTCGGTACCCGACTCCGAAACGCCGAAGACGGCTCGGAATCGATCGATTCGCGATGCCGCGTTCAACGATGCGATTGCGGCCAGATCGAACGTGATGCCCAGGTTGGCGTGCATGAGAATGCATGGCTGGTCGGGCGATCCATAGGTACGACCGCCCAGCACCTGTTTGCCGATGTTCGAGTCACCTACGTTGGTGACATCCATGTAGTAAATGTTGTTCGTGGCCGGGCACTCGTCGAACCGATGTCCGGCCGAACTGACGATCTGCGGTTCGGCCCCGTTCGGCACAAAGGCGCCGTCGATGTAGCGACTCCAAGGAATCGACACGTAGTGATGGGCCCCATGGCGGTCGCTTTCTATCGGCGTGACGTACCGTCCGCTGACGGGACTGATAGCCGAAGTTGGCTTCCCGGTGCCGAAACCGTTGCCTCCGCCGACCACGTCGGCCAGATCGAGACGTCTGCCCGGAATACCGAAAACCGGGCTCTCCGGCATCTCCCGCACGATCTGGGCAGGTTGATACGGCCTGGCAAGCACATTGCCGGCAGTGTCCACCGCTCCAGCCTGCCCCTCGACCAAAATGGTCGACGCCACCGCGCGGACCGGATCCGAACCGCTGCGGACGCCGATCTTGCCTTTGTACACCAGCGCTTCGGTCTCCCCGCGGTCGCTGACCAGTACGCCGAATTCAGTCCCGTAGTCGACCACCGTTCCGGTGGGCGTGCGCACGATGAAGCCGGCTGAGTCCTCGCCGATCGCCACGGAGACCGCTCCCGAACGGAGAAAGATCTGCTCGTCGCTCTCCAGTCGCACGAGGGCCGGCGCCTGCAGAAGCACCAGCGAACCCGCTTCGAAGGCCATCTCGACCAGTCCTTGCCTCAGGAACATGGACGACGCTCGCAGCGCCGTACCTCGAGCCGTCGAGAGATCCTCCTGAGCCCATTGTGCGTTACTGGATCTCGTGATCCTGGCAACCACCGGGGGAATCACCGGTGCGGCTGCCACCGGCGCAGGCGCCGACGCCGTGCGAGCCGGCCGTCTTGACACCCAGACCAGTATGGCGCTGGTCAGCAGGACCGCGACTGCCAGCACGCTGACCGCCATCCGGCGCCTTCGGGCCAGGTACTGGCGGTAAGCCAGCTCTTCGCGCCGCAAACGCTCCTGTTCCTGGAAGCGAGCGAAGGCATCGTCGGCCGCTTTCCGAATGGCCTCTCGATGCGCTTCCGCCTGACGCTGCACCTCTTCGGCGGCCCGTCTGGCAGCCGTGATCTGGTCTCGCTCCACCAACTCGCCGAGTACCGTCGGGCGCTCACCGGGTGCCATCGGTTCTGCAAGGGACCACAGATCTGACCATAGCTCGGCGCCTGGCTCGGACGGTTCGCAGGCCTCGCGCATCCCGTGGTAGCGGTGCAATTCCGCAGAGAGCACCATGTACTCCACATAGAGTTGCTGGGCGGCCGAATCATCGGCCAGACAACATTCCAGCCGCGCAAACTGCTCATCCGCCAGCGTTCCTTCGCGTAACGCACCAAGCAAATCCAGAAACTCGGAACGACCTGTCGGCCCGTTCTTCATGCCGATCTCTCCAGCGCCAGCGTACGGCGAATACAATAAAGCAACTGGACGTGAATGCGATTTAACGCCTTGTACACGGCGTCGGTGCTGCGTCCGATACGCTGCGCCACCGACCTGGTCGTGGCCCCGTACTCATACCGCAGTTGAATCAAGTCGCGATCGCGATCGGGCAGCTTCCGCAGACAGCTTCCCAGCGCCTCGCGCAGCGTATCCAACTCCGTGGTCGCGCGGCGAACCCGCTCGTCCAGCGCTTCCAGAACCTCGTCGCTGAACTGGACCCGCTGATTGCGCTGCTTCCGCCGATGATTCATCACGCGGTAACGGGCGATACACAGCGCCCAGGCAGCGAAGTCCGTACCCGCTTCAAACGTGTCGAACTTGGACCACATGGTCATCGTGCTCTCCTGGAGCAGATCCTCGGCTTCGGACCATTGCGGGACCAGCGTGAGGATGAATCCGAAGATCCTCCGCTCGTTGGCCTGGTACAACCGAAGGAACTCGCGTCCTCGGGCCCTATCGGGCAAACGGTCACTCATCTGGCCTTCGTTCATCTCGATCTCAAAGCAGACCCCTTGACACTGCCTCATCATGGTCTACGGCTGCCGACGGTTCCGTCTGGCGCAACCGTCCGTATGCGCCGACCCCACGTCCGACAGGGCGCACCTCTAAAGGAAATAGCCCCCAAGCGGCCGATTTGGAAGAGAACGCAGGATCGCTCACCCAAAAAAACAGGAAAATGGCACGTACCGCCCGAGAAACGCCTGTCAGCGGGCCTCGACGTCCTGCCCGTTCGTCCGGGAGCGGAGACGATGCACGCCTGGTCCGCTGAGGGCCCAGGCCAAAGAACCGTGGCCCCGGAGGATAGCCTCCGGGGCCACGTTGACTGCCTTGTTATGCGGGCGACGCCGATCGTAGCGCAGCCTCATTACGGATACCAAGGCCTAGAAGGGCTTATGCCTCGGAGCCGTCTGCCCGGCGGCGCCGAGGACCTCTTCGGCCGAAAGCGCCCGGTTGTACAGATACAGCTCGTCGATCAGGCCATCAAAGTAGTTCCCCGGCCACCCATAGAGGCCGATCTGCCACGGGTTGGTGTCGGCCGTATCAATGGTCTTCTCCCAATCCACGATAAGCACACCGTCCGCGTAAACCTTCGTATGTGTGCCATCATGCACGTGGGCGAAGTGGACCCATCGATTGGCGGTATCATACGTGAAGTCCATGTCGCCGCCCCAGTACTGGATTCGCCATCGATTCTCGGTATTATCCAGCGTCCGAAGACAGAAATCCTGACCGGTTTGGCGAGCGCCGACATCATAGATGCCACCATTGCCGAAACTGCGGGTGTAGACCCAGACCGTAACAGTTCTCGGGCTGTTCCCCGCGATGCCCAGGGCCGAGGCGTTCTTGCCCGTCGAGACGTAGTCGTCGGTCCCGTCGAGATCGATCGCACTACCCACCACTCCGTTCACATAGGTCGGCCCGCCATTGAGCGCGCCGTCGTTGCCGTTTCCGGAACTGTCGTTGACGTTGCCGTCGAAGGTGTAGTGGGCCACCAGACCTGTGGCATCCGGTTCGACCGGCTCAATGAACTCCGGCGTCTCAGGGTACAGGCGAACATCGTCGATATAGACGACACCCGACGCCCCGGCCCCCTCGATGCCGATCGTTAGCTCGCTGACATTGCTCAGGTTCGTCGCGACCGTCGACAGATCGATGTTCCAAACCTGCCAGGCCGGACGGCTGATGTCAGCCGGATCGCCGTCATAACCGACCTTGGTATCGTTGATCTTCACATACAAACTGCCGGTGTTGTCCGAATCGCCATGGAAATACAGCGAGAGGCTCTTGATCCCGTGGGCTGTCCAATCACCGGACAACTCGTATTCGGCTTCAGCGACCGAGGCATCCATGTTGTCATAGAACAACGGCATGGCCTGACCGCCGCTATGAACGATGTTCGTCTCAGCAAACGGCGCGTCGAAGTAGCCGACCGTCGAACCGGTTTCGTTCACCCAGCCATCGAGCCAACTGTCGAAGATGGCCTCGCCCGCCTCGATGTCGTCCGTGTAACTCTCGAAATCGTCCACCACGATGTATTCCTGCACCGTGAAACTCCATACTTGGCCTTCCCAGACCGCCACGGCGTCGGCCTCGTTGACCTCGTCGACCCTCCAGTAGTAGGTCGTCGCCAGGTTCAACTCACCGGGCTCATAGCTGGTGGCGCTCGTCGTGTCTACCAGCTCCAGCGCGTTGGGGTCGGTGGCAAAGTACACTTCATGCGAAACCGCCTCGCGGCCGGCGCGCCAGCTCAGGCTCGTCTCGACGTCCACGTCGGTGGCGTCATCGGCCGGCTCGGGCTCACGGGCCTGCGCCGGAATGTAGGTGAACCGCACTTCGCTCAGGCCGTACTGCCCCATCGTGCCCCAAGCGCTGTTGACGGTGAAGCGAACGTACTTGGCCGGGACGCCGTCGAACGGCACCGTCGTGTTGGCCGTGTACGTACTCGTAGCCTGCGCCTGCGCGAACTGCACGTCGCTCAGGGTCACCCACTCCTGGCCGTCAGTGGAATAGTCCACCGTTACGTCCTTGAGCCCGAAGCCCAGGATCGGTTCGAATTGGACGTTGTAGTTCCAGACCAGCAGTTCATGGAGCTTGTACACGCGATCGAATTCATACTGAATCGTAAGCGGCCCCTCGGTCGGCGCACTGGCCAGCCACATGTCGCCGCTCTCGGTGGAATGCTGATCGTCGGCGTTGAGACCGGAGCCGTCGACTGTCTTGACGATCCCCGAACCTTCGTCGGAAACCCCCGTGGTGGTCGCGACCACGTTCTCGATCGGGTAGGCGAACAACTCGGTGGTGAAACTCCAAACGTCGCCCTTGAAGATGGTGAAGTCGGGAGCGGAATTGACTTCATCGATACGCCAGTAGTACGTCTGGCCGAACTCCAGCAGGCCAGCCGGATCGTAACCTACCTCGGTCTGGGCCTGGCTGACCAGCACGCCCATCGGATTGTTACGACTGGCCGCGTTGACATCCTCGAAGACGGTCCCGAAATAAACGTCATGGGTCGCCGCCATCTCGCCCGGTGTCCAGGAAAGAACCACGTCGCGAGCCACGTCGATCGCATCATCCTCCGGAACAGGGCCGCCGGCTGATCCAGCCAGACTGCCGTCGGAAAGAAGTTCCACCTCGCCGATCTGCATGCTGTTGGCCGGAGCCCGATCACGGATGTCGGTAAAGAACACCTCGTAATGCGCGAACGCCTTCCGATTGTTGATCGCAATAGGAGCCGTCAGCCACGTGAGGCGGGGATAGGCGGTCGCCTGGTCGAACTCATCGATGGTGCCCTCGGCAATCAGCGTATAGGGACCGTCGATGCTCTCATCGGAGCCACTCAGCCGGAAGGCGACCGGATCGCGTTCGGCCGCATCGTTGGCCGTCGCAAAATTCAGGGCCTTGATCACGACCTTCGGACCCGAGGGAGTCACGCGGAAGCCTGCACCTCCGTTCGCTGCGTCGGGATTGCCGTCCACGTCGACGAAAGACGTCTCGAAGCACAGGTATTTGACGGCGACGTCGTCATCAATCGCGTTGGGAGGGGTCTCCGCAGCCGGCCAGTTGCCGTCGTCGGGAACGCCCACGACCGGATCGCCCGGATTGGTGATATCGAACATCTGTGCCTGCGCCGTCCCGCCAGCCAGCAGGACCGCAGCCACAATCCACAGCACTGTTCTTCTCATGATGACAGTCTCCTCGCAATGATATTGATTCTTATGTTTCGGCTGTGCCCGGATACACCCCGATGTCCGGGCGGACACTATGCAGCGCGTCTGACCCTTCCTCTGGCCGAAAACACCTCCTTCCCGAAATGCAGACGGATCGTCCTACCGTAGAAATCCAGGATCAAGAATGCCGGAAGTGCGCAAAAACTGCCTGCCCCCCCGCCAGCCATATGCTCGAAAAGAGTACCACTGTGCCCGGGCCTCCGATTCCGACTAGCGCCACAACCGCACTTCACGATCCGTTCTATACAGAATCCCACAGTCCAGAAGGCTGCATGTTACCGATGACGGACCTTGCAGCTCACGTCTTTTATACCAGATTCCCCGCCGGCCCGCAAGGGCATTCTGGGACATTCCGGCTCACTCCAGATGTGGACCGCCGGGAGCCCAGGACAGAACACGATCGGGCATCCGCAGGCGGCGACGGGCGAAAAAGGCGGCCGATCCCGACCCACGCCGGGGCTCGGCCGCCAATCCATTCAGGTTGCAGGGATGCCGCGACGGACTCAGTCAGCCGGCAGCAGGTAGATATTGCGAAACTCGATCGGCCCGCCTTCGCTCTGAAGGCCGATATAACCGGTGCTGGGAGAGGCCTTCGTGCCCTCGTTCTGGAGCACGCCGTTGACGTAGACCCGGATCGAGCTGCCTTTGCAGTGGATGTCGTAGCTGTTCCACTGCCCGGCGGGCTTTTCGCTGGTCGCCGCCTGCTTCGGAATCACCACGAACTGCTTCGAGATGTCCTGGTAGTCCGTTCCGTTGACGGTCAGCCCGGTGCCGTTCATCAGCACGAAATCCCCGGCGCTGCCGGCCTTGAGCTGGCACTCGATGCATTCGGGCCAGATCTTGTCGGGGCCGTTCATATGCAGCAGCACCCCGCTGTTGCTCGGCCTCTCGGGCCACCGCCACTCCACGTGCAGGTGGTAGTCGTCGTACCGGCTCTTTGTCCGCAGATACCCGGTCGGCTGCCCCGTGCAGTAGATCGCGCCGTCCCGGACCCACCAGACGTCGTTGGCGTCGACCATCGGATCGGCGAGGACCCGCTCCCAGCCGGAGAAGTCCTCCCCGTTCCATAAGACGGTCTTTCTGCCGTTCGAGCCCGATCCGATCCCGCCCTGGCAGCCAAACAGGCCCACCAGCATCATCCCCGCCAACGCCCCGATTCCGATCCTGTCTGCCATTCGCCCCATCATTCTGCCCTCACTAATTCGTCCCCAATCCATTCTGGCACCTTCGCTTCAGGCCAACTCGTCGAGGGGCCTCATCCGCAGTATACCTGCGCACCTGTCGGAATGACCCCGAGCGGCCCGCGGCCGTGCTTTCCTATATGCTGTTTGTGACGCACAAAATCAAGGCCAAACTCCTTCGCATCGAGACCACCGGGACAAGCCTCTACGTCTTGTTCTTCGCTTTACGCTGTTTCCAGCGGCGGAGCACACGGTCTTCCGCCCGCAAAACAGCCCGGATGGCTCGTTCCAGACGGGTGCCCGGATGCGCTTTAGCCCAGGCGATCAACTTGTCGTGCAGCAGCAATCGCAAGCCCAGAAGCTCGAGTCCGACCAGGATCAGCCACGCGCCAGGGGTTGCCGGCGTTACCAGCGAGAAGAATCCGACCAGGATCAGTATAACTCCAACAACTTTCCGGGTAATCTCCTTCATTCCAACAATCCGGCCCGCCTCCCTGTGGGGCCCAGGAGCGCCCCTATTTGCCCTGGCGGCCCAGAATGGCCTCGATCTCGTCCATCGTGCGATTCATAGTGGCCATGGTCTTCTCGAAAGGCCCGGAGGTCGTCATGTCGACGCCGGCCTTCTTCAGGATCTCCACCGGATAATCCGAGCCGCCGGCCGAGATGAAGTCGAGATACCGTGGGACCGCCCCTTTGTCGCCACTGAAGACCTCCTCCGCGAGTGCGGTCGCCGCGGTGAACGACGTCGAATATTGATACACGTAGAAGTTGTAATAGAAATGCGGGATATAGGCCCACTCGACGGTGTACAGGTCGTCGATATGGCAGACGCCCTGGTCGTGTCCGTAGTAGCCCTTCAGGATGCTCCCGTAGAGTTCGGTGAGGGAATCGCCCGTCACCGGCTCGCGCTGCTCTGCCCTCTCGTGCATCCGCAGTTCGAACTCCGCGAACTGCGTCTGACGAAACACGGTCCCCTTGATCCCGTCGAGGTAGTTCATCAGCAGCGACAGACGCACGTCGTCTTCCTTGATCTCGTTGAGCATCTTGTGAATCAGCAGGGCTTCGTTGAAGGTCGACGCCACCTCCGCGACGAAGATCGAGTAGTCCGCCAGCGGATAGGGCTGCGTCGTGTTGCTGTAGTAGCTGTGCATCGTGTGGCCCATCTCGTGTGCCAGCGTGCTGACGTCGTCATATCGCCCGTTGTAGTTGAGCAGGATGTAGGGATGCACGTCGTAGGCGTTGCCGCTGGAATACGCGCCGGAGCGCTTGCCCGGCGTGGGATAGACGTCGATCCACCGCTCGTTCAATGCCTTTTCGACCACCTTGGCGTACTCAGGTCCGAGCGGCTTGACTGCGTCCAGATACAGGGCCTTGGCCTCCTCGAAGGTGTACTCCAGATCCACGTCCTTGACGACCGGAGCGTAGAGATCGGAGTACTTCAGCGTCTCAACGCCCAACATCCGCTGCTTGAGCTTCAGGTAGCGATGGAACGTGTCGAGATTCGCGCGGACGTTCCCGATGAGACTGTGATAGACCTCGACGGGGATGTTGTTGCGATCCAGCGCCTGCTGAAGGCAGGAATCGTAATTCCTCGTCCGCATCGTGAAAACGTGGGTTTGCAGGTGGGAGTACAGCTTGACGCCGAAGGTCTGTTTGAACGTGTTGAAGGCACTCCAAAAAGCCTGGAAGACGGCCTCGCGGTCCTCGCGAACGGTGCTGCTGCGATGGCGCGCGTATCCCGCCTTGTTGATCGTCACCTTCGTCCCGTCGCTGAGCGTGATCTCCGGATACGGCATCTCCGCGTTGCTGAAGACCGAGTAGATCGAGCCGGGCCCCTCGGCCAGCAGAGCCGCCTGGGCGAGAATCTTCTCCTCCTCGGCGCTGAGCTTGTGGGCCTTCCGCCGGAGGATGTCCATCAGGTACATCCGGTAGACCTTCAGGCCGGGCTGGACGTCGATGAACTGATCGATCGTCGCACGATCCAGCTTGAGAATCTCCGGCTCGATATAGGCAGCCTTGCTGCCGTATTCGGTCATGATCTGCTCGACCGACTGCCGCATCGCCAGGTACTTCGAGACCCGCGTGTCCTGGTCCGACTTCATCGAAGCGTAGCTGTACAGGCGCCCGAACGCCTTGGAGATGTCGCTGTCCAGTTCCAGGCAGGCCAGCAGCGTCTCGGCGTCATCCAGCTTGCCCTGGAACGTCGTGATCTCGTCCAGTCGGCCCGCCAGTTCCTCCTTCGCCTGCTCCCACGCCTCATCGGACGGATAGAGATCCTCCAGCCGCCACGTATGGGCCGGAGGGATCTCCGAACGCTGGCGCATCTGTCCCGAAACCGCCTCCGACAGACAGAACACGATCACTGGGGACAACATCGCAACGGTATTCAGCTTGCCCATAACATCTCCTTCGGTAGCTCTCATTACCTGCCGACGTTAGCCTGCTCCGGTCATAACACACGATTCCCTACGCCGACGTCGGAATTGGCACTATCCTATAGTGCCCTTGCGCGTCGTTGTCAACCGTGCTCGGCCGCCCCGGATCACGCATATGGAACGCATGCCACATACGAGCCTGGGGAAGTGGCAGTTCGCCCCACCCTGCCCGGCCTGGCCACCCGGCTCGGCCGCAACATAGACGAATCCGCAGGCTCGCCGTCGATAAAAGGAAAGCGGGGCTCCCATCCCAAGGATGGGAACCCCGCCGGGTAATCTACGATTCGTCGTCAGTGGATGACAACGAGTTTGCCTTATTCAACAACCGGCTTGCCGAACGAAACGTCGTCGATAAAGACGATGCCAGTGCCTCCGGCGGTCGGATTGTTGCGGTTTCCGACGCCGATGTACATCGTCTCGATCCTCGTCAGGTTGACGCCCGCGAACTCGCTCAGTGGGATCTGCCATTCGTTCCAGCCGGACTTGCCGACGAGGTTCTCATCCGGATGCGTCACGACCGCGACCTTGCCGGTCGTATCTTCCAGCACGACGTACAGCGGCGCCACCGCATTGCCTTCCGGCTGCTCGGCGCCGACCTCGGCCACCTGCCAGCTACCAGTCACGTTGCCGCTGAAGCTGATGTCCGAGAACTCGACGCTGGTGGCCTGATCGGCATTGTGGCTGGTCACCGCCAGGCCGATCAGAACCGGATCGTTCATCGCCACCGTCGCGGTGTCGCCGGCCTGCTGCCACGTCTCACCATCCGGAGAGATGGACGCCATGAACGTGTT
>CAZTGH010000167.1:0-10901 GCA_964612985.1 uncultured Pirellulales bacterium | reverse complement strand
CGCTCATAGATAGAGTTACATCTCCTTGCCCTTCGACAACGCTCAGGACAGGCTCAGGAAAAGCTATGCACAGAGAAGCGTCAATGACCCGATCGATAGACCCAACGCCACTTGCGGCGGCGTACCATATCGATTCGCGACAGAGAATGTGGGACAGGCCTTTGATTTCCGGTGGAGTCCTCTATGAACAGGATATGCCTCGTTTCATGCGTTGGTCTGAAAGCCACAGAGCCTGCTTTGAGAGGAACGCGATTGGACTGCTGTCCAATGGCGGCAATCCATTCGACGCTCCAAGCAACACGTGGCTGGGCCATTTCAGCCACGTTCCAGAGATTTGCGACAGCGGATTGTGGAATGTGAAGCACATTGAGGCCAAACATGATTCGGCATTCTTAGACCTCATGGAAGTCTACATCGACGCAGTTCGTTGCTCACGGGACCACTTATGACACGAATGGCGATGGTGCTGGCGGGGTTGGGCGGGAATGCTTGCCCGGTGTTGCCCTTCCGGGGTGTGTGACGGCCGACATCGATGGTGTCGGTGTCGGCAAGGTCGGTGAGTAGGAAGGGCTCTGCCCCTGGAAGGGCAGCCTTTGACGCGATGGGCCGGGCGCGTGGGAGAGAGGGTCGGTCAGGGGAATGGGGGATGCCGTCATGGGCGAGGCATGCCTCGCCCCTACGCGCCGGTGGATCGGCATATGCTCGGAGCCCGAGCCGGCCTCGCCCCTACGCGCGGGTGTATTGGAAGGACCGGCAGGCGGTGGAATCCGCAAGAGCGGATGGTGCTGGTTCGCGGGGGATCCGGGGTTATCTGCTTGAAGTGGAGGTGGGGTGCGGTATAATGGCGGCGGTCGCTAGGGGTGATCCGCGGGGCATGCGGATCTGAGAAGAAACCCTTCGAACCTGATCAGGACAGCCGTGCGGCTTCGATGAACCGGACGGGGACGCCTGCGTAGGAAAGCGATGGACAAGACACGGTGATTGACGTGCGACGAATCGCTTCCTGCGGGAGCGATTTTTTTGTTGGCGCACAGGAGCACAGAGATGGCAACGCAATTGCAGCAAGCTCGGGCCGGAGTGGTCACCGAGGCCATGGAATACATCGCCAAGGTCGAAGGGTTGGACGTCGAGACGATCCGCACCGAGACCGCCGCGGGGCGACTGGTCATCCCCGCCAACACGTTGCACCTGAAAGACAACCTCAGGCCGACGGGGATCGGACGCGCGGTGACCACGAAGGTGAACGCGAATATCGGCACCAGCAGCGCCCGGTCGAGCGTGCAGGAAGAGATCGAGAAGATGGATGCCGCGCTGGCAGTGGGCGCCGATACGATCATGGACCTGAGCACGGGCGGCGACCTCGACGAGGTGCGTCGGCGGTTGCTGGCTCACTGTCCGGTGGCGTTCGGAACGGTGCCGATCTATCAGGTGATCCAGGGGCGAGAGGTGGAGGACATCGACAACGATATTCTGCTGGAGACGATCGAGAAGCAGGCCCGCCAAGGGGTGGATTTCTTTACGATCCACGCGGGGCTGCTTCGCGAGCACCTGCCGCTGCTCAAAGACCGGGTGGCGGGAATCGTCAGTCGGGGCGGGGCCCTGCTGGCCAAGTGGATGCTCCATCACGACCGGCAGAATCCGCTGTACGAGCTGTTCGACGACCTGTGCGCGATCATGGTCGAATACGACGTGTGTTTTTCTCTGGGTGACGGACTGCGGCCCGGCGCTATTGCGGACGCGACCGATGCGGCCCAGCTCGCGGAATTGAGGACGCTGGGAGAGCTGACCCAGCGGGCCCAGGAGAAAGGCTGCCAGGTGATGGTGGAGGGCCCGGGGCACGTCCCCTACGATCAGATCCAGTACAACATGGAGCTTCAGCAGCAGATCTGCCATGGGGCGCCGTTCTACGTGCTCGGTCCGCTGGTGACGGATATCGCGGCGGGCTACGACCACATCACCAGCGCCATCGGGGGCTGCGCCGCTGCGTTTTACGGGGCTTCGTACCTGTGCTACGTGACGCCGCGCGAGCACCTGGGGTTGCCGAACGCGGACGACGTTCGTGCCGGCGTGGTGGCGGCCAAGATCGCGGCCCACGGGGCGGACGTGGCGCGGGGGCTGCCTGGAGCGGCGGATCGTGATCGAAAACTGAGCATGGCCCGCGCGAATCTGAACTGGGAGACGCATCTGGGCGAATCGCTGGATCCGGACACGGCGGCGCGGATGCACCGGGAGGCATGCGGCGCAATCGAAGGAGGCCGGGCGGCTTCGGCGGATTATTGCTCGATGTGCGGACAGCACTGGTGCAGCGTGCGGATCAACCGGCAGGTGCGCGAGGCGATCAAGACATCGTAGGCTCGGCCGATCCGGCGCGCGGCATGGAGTCGGGCGACATTAGGTGCGCATCGAATCCAGTTCGATGATCGCGATCGGCAGGAAGATGAACAGCGGCACCCAGGGCCAGAACTCCGGCATGATGCGGGCGAACACCACTTCGGTCGCCAGCATCTTGCACACGAACGTGGTGACGAAGCACGCGGCCGTCAGGGCAAAGCTGATCGCGATGGCGGACTTCATATTCCGGGGATCGCGGCAGATCAGGACCGGCAGACTGACCATGAGCATGGTCAGATTGATCAGGGGATCCGTGATCCGGAAGTGCTTCTGGCTGGTCAACTGGGCGACATCCTTGATCTTGGTCTTCTGGGCGGCCAGCGCAGTCAATTGCCGGGAGCTGAGCAGCGTGTCGTAGCCGGACATCTGGCGGATGGCGATGTCCTTGGGCAGCAGGTCCGGCGCCCGATAGGTAGCGACCGGCTGGGCCTGCGCGGCATCGACCATGTCGATCCCGATGAACTGGCCGTTGACGAGATCCCACGTTTCCGTCGCGTTGTTGTAGACCGCGGCATCGGCGGAGATGCGTCCGGTCACCTTCCAGATGCCGGGACGGTTCGGATCGGCCCGCCGGGTGAGAATCGTCGGTGAATCGAGCGTCTGCGTTTCCACGGAGTACCGCCTGGAACAGATGAGCGAGCCCTTGCCGTCCGTGAGGAACCACACGGAGAACGAGCCCTGTCCGGGCAGTTCGTCCTCGTCGCGCACCAATTCCTCGCTGATCGTCGGGATCAACCATTCCTGGTTGGCGACGGACAAGCCGCTGAAGAGGATGGCCAGCACGAGAATGGGGCCGACAATGCGTTTGGCGCTGACCCCGGAGGCGATCATGGCGACCAGTTCGTTCGACCGTACCATCCGCCCGAGGGAAAATGCGGCGGCGACGACGGTGATGACGCCGGCGGTATCGCGGAAGTAGAGCGTCATTCTCGTGGCGTAGAACATGATAATGTGACGGGTCACCATCCATGTACCGAGCGAGGCGTGCTCGGCGAACTCATCGATATTCACAAACAGCTCGATGATGATGCGCAGCCCGATCAGCACGCAGAACGCGATCACATAGCCGATCATGAAGTTCTTTGCGATGTAGCGATCCAGAATCTTCATCGTTGTGTATCTCACCGCCGCGTCAGCGCGCGGCCCCGTCGCTCTCGTTCAGGTTTTGGCCAGACGTCGGTACATGCAAGCCGCCAGCACCGTCAGGGCCGCCAGGCCGGCCCACATGATTCCGACGCCGGAAAGCCCTTCGGAAGCCATATTCCCGGTGAGTCGCTTGCCGCTGATGATGATTACGACCAATACGGCCGCGGGCACGCAACTGGCTCCGAAGGCGCTGAGCAGGTGCCCGCCTCGATTGATGATCCCCAAGCCAATACCAATCATGATCATCGGCACACAACCGATGCCAAACACGAGTCGCGAGTTCATTTCCGCCTCGATGTCCACCACCGTTCGATCAATCTCTTTCTGGAGTTCTTTCTGCAGGGCCGCCAGCATCGAGGTGGGTGGCGCCTTGAGGACACCGCCGGCCCCGTCCGGGGTGACGGTCTGCAGAACGCCGGCACGGTGGAGGCCCTGTTCCAGCGGCGGCGGCAGCCTCAGGTCCCAGATGGTGTGACGCACGGTGTGACGCACGACCTGTTGGCCCGTTCCTTCGACACGCGGACTGTACAGATCCAGGCTCAGCCCGGGACCGGACAGATCGCCGTCGACCCGGAGGGCGGCGTTGTCGCAGGTCAGAGTCTGAAGGTGCAGGCCGGAAACCGCATCGTATTCCTCGACGCGAATCGGACCGATGAGATCGATCTCGCCTTCGTCGTCCAGCGCGCAGCGTTGGGCCGTGAACCGGATGCGTTTGCGGCTGCCACACAGCTCATAGGGTTCGTCGATGGAATTGGGAAGACGACCGCCGAGATCCTGCGCCAGGGCCTCGGCCGCCAACTGGGTGAACGCCTGGCGGGCCACTTGGGCGACGGGATCGAAGAGCATCAAATCGGCGCGGATCTGCTTCATTTCGTGGACCCGTTTGAACTTGATGTCGTCGCCCAGCAGAGAGCCGAAGGGAACAGTGAAAAGGCCGCGCTCCATCCGGCCGCCGAAGCTGCCGGACTGAGACATCTGATGGAGTCCGAACACCTCCAGAGTGACCTCGTTGACGTTCTCATGCGGATCGAAACGCACCCGCGCGGCATCGACCGTGCGGATGTCATTGACGACGCCTCGGTCCGCTTCGACGACGATGATGCCCGAGAGCGTGTCCCGCTGCGGATCGACGTGGTCGGCGTAGATCAGGAGCCTCCCGTCGGGAGGCAGCTTGTAAAATCCTCGTCGCTGGATGTTGCGGAAGAAAATCTGCTTGGCGTCGGACTTGAGCGACTCTTCGGCGCGATGGACGAAATAGGGCATGACATGGAAGCTCAAGAGCAGATTGGCGATGGCGACGAGGATCGCCAGGATCAGTCCGGGATAGACCATGGTGTAGAGACTGACTCCGCTGGCGCGACAGGCGTCCAGTTCGTTGTCGCTGGCGAAGCGTCCGTAGGTCAGGGACGAAGCGAACAGGGCCGCCATGGGCAGCACGAAGGTCAGCGTAATCGGCATGAAGTACAGCAGGATATGGACCACCTGGCGGGGTCCGACGCCGTACTCCTGGATCGGGGCCAGGACGCCGCCGAGGCTGAGGATCAGCGTCAGGCCGATGGTCGCCAGCAGGAAGACGCGGAACAGCTCGCGGAAGACATATCGTTGCAGCGTAAAGACCATAATCAGAACCGCTTATCCATCATTCCCTTCATGGCTGTGGTTCCGCGACAGGACGTCGGACCGACCGCAAACTCACGGCGTCGGGTCGGCTTCTGCCGGCGTGGCCTCAAGCGGATCGATGTCCTCGATCCGGTCCGCATAGACCTTGTGGGGGTACTTCTCGAGCAGCGACGCGCCGTAGCGTTCGAGGTGTTCTCCGGAACGCTGGGACGTGATGGCCGACTGAACCTGGTTCTTCATGGCGTCGGAGTATGGCCGTATCTGGGCCGGCGTCTTTTCCAGGATCTTCACCACGCGCCACTTGATTCCGGTGTCGAAGAATCCTTTGACCGGTCCGACGATGTCGTTCGGTTCGCCCCTGGAAAGGTCGTCCCAGAAGACGCCTTCGCTGAACGCTGAAGCGTTGTGCGCAGGCTCTTCGGGACGGAGCGACTCGTCGGCCTTGAGCGTCTCGAACACCGCTCCGTCTTCCAAGGCTTTCTTGACCCGTTGGGCGGTTTCGAGGTCCTTACACCAGATCTGGTCGATCTTCGCGGTGGCCTGCTGGGCGAACCTCTCGGGGTTCTGGTCGAAGAAAGCGCGGATTTCTTCGTCGGTGGGCGGGGGTACCTCCTTATACTTTTCCATCCGAATCTTGCCCAGGACGGTCATATCCTCGCGGGCGCGGATCTCACGGACCAGCTCTTCTTTCTGGTCGTAGCCTCGGGCGATCGCCTCGGCCTCCAGAATCGTCGGCTCCAGTCCGCGGTCGAGCAGCTTCTCGACGCCGGCCGGCGTGCTCAGGTCCTTCGAACGTCCGGGCGGCGCGATCTCGTTGAGCGTTTTGAACCAGTCATAGAGCGTGAACTGCCCTCCCGTGTAGGTGGCCAGGACGATGTCCCGTTCGTCCCGACTTAACTCGTTCTGGATCTGGTGGTTCGTGATCCAGAAGATGGTGCGGCCTCTCGGCTCGGCGGGCTGGGTGAGCAGGCGCTGATGGATCTGGGCGGCCCGCGCGAAGTTTTTTTCGACCTTCTGGACGTCGAACTTCTCGAGCAGCTCGGCATAGAGCGTCTTGTAGACGGGCGGGACCTTCTCGCGCAGCACCTGCATCCGGGCCTGTTCCGGGCTCAGGTTCGGGTCCGCGGCGATTTTCCGATCGATTTCCACCTGCTCGACGGGAACATTCTCTTCGATGTAGTCGTTCATGAACGCCTGGAGGAGCCTGCCCCTTCGGAACCGGCCCACGCTGGTGGTGACCGAATCATCTTCGGTATAGCCCAGCCGGCGTCCTTCCAGGATCATGGCCTTTTCGATCATCATATCGCGGAGCACGCTTTCGGCAGTGACCGGCTCCTGCGCCCCCCCATAGCTGTCGCGCTGGGGACGGACCTCCTGGGCCAGTCGCTCGATCAGTTCACCTTGGGTGATCGCATCGTCGCCGACGGTGGCCACCACGACCGTCGCATCGGCGGAATCGTCGGCCATTGGTGTGACGCCCGATTCGCGGCAGCCCGTAAGAAGGGCCACCATACTCCACAGGGCGGCAAACGAAAAGACAAGCGGTACGTGTTTGGTCTTCATCGCCCGGTTCCTCAGTGAATGACTTTGTTCAGCGGATACGTGATAATACCCGAGGCACCCGCGCGTTTGAGGGCGGGGACCAGGGCCCGCTCGATCTTATCGTCGACAATGACTTCGATGGCCAGGTACCCGGAATCGGCCAGACTGGAAACCGTCGGGCTCTTCTCGGCCGGCAGCACCTGGAGCACGGCGTCCAAGTCTTCCTTGCGAACGTTCATCTTCAGGCCCACTTTGCTGCGGGCTTCGATGGCGGCCTTGAGCAAGATCGCAATGTTTTCGATCTTCTCGCGTTTGAAATCGTCTTGCCAGGCGTGGCGGTTGGCGATCAGGCGCGTAGTCGAGACAATCACGGTGTCGAGGATGCGGAGATTGTTGGCCCGCAGCGAGGTCCCCGTCTCGGTCAACTCGACGATGGCATCGACGAGGCGGGCCTTGACCTCGGTGGCGCCCCAACTGAATTCCACTTTGACGTCGATTTGGCGATCCGCGAAGTAGCGCTGCGTGACACCGACGAGTTCGGTGGCGACGATGCCGCCCTGCAAATCCTCGGGGCGCGTCACCTTGGACTCGTTGGGCACGGCCAGCACCCACCGGGCGGGATTGCTCGTCACCTTGCTATAGGCCAGCTCGCAGACCTCGACCACGTCGCAGTTGTTCTCGGTGATCCAGTCGAACCCGGTGATCCCCGCGTCGAGCACGCCGTCGCCGACGTAGCGTCCCATCTCCTGGGCCCGCAGGCAGATCGGGTGGATTTCGTCGTCGTCGATGGCCGGCAGGTAGCTCCGTCTCGAATCGGCGATATCGAATCCGGCCTTGGCAAACAGATCCACGGTGGCTTTTTGCAGACTCCCGGCGGGAATCCCCAACTTCAACACTTTCTTTGAACTCATTGAATCGATCCGTGAATAAGCGCTCGTTGGACCCGGCCGTTCGCCCGGTCCCGATCGCACGTGTCATTTCTTGGCTTTGGCGACCTTTCGCGTCCCGGCCGTTTTGCGCGTGGTCGTCTTCTTCTTGGCGACCTTGGGCGATTCGCTCTCGCGGCGCAGCAGCTCGTAAAACTCGTAGGCGTTCTTGGCGGCGATCTGGCGGGTCAGGAATCCCTCGATATCCTGCTCATCGGCGTCGGGATCGACCACCTCGTGCTGCTTGAGGTAGTCGGCCATCTGGCCGGTGAGCGGGATGGCATGGCCCTGCAAAGAGGTCAGCATGCAATAGCCGACCACATAGGGGTCCATGCCGTCGAGCTGCTCGAGAGCCTGCTTGGCGGGACGCTTTCCGATCTTCTTGAGATTCTGAAGGCTCAACGTATGATACTCGTCGAAGATGGCACGCAACGCCGTGGTCAGGGCAAAGGCGGTAGCCCGGCTGGCGGCGGTGTCCTCGTGCAACACTTCCACGATCTCCTCCACGCGTGAGACACGCAGATCGTTCCAGTCGACGAACGTGTCCCGGAACCCTTTCATGGCCCGCTGGGTGGCCGTTTCGCTGACACGTTCACTGACGATGCCGTAGATCAGGGCATCGATCGGATCCTCGTAGCTGACCTTCTCGACTTTCGGATGGACGCGTTTGAGCCCTCGATAGAGCTTTTGCAGTCGTTGTGCGTATTCCTTGCTATTCTTCATGGCCCTTCCAGATGATGCTGCGGTCGGCGAGCCGCCCTACAAAGCGCCGCGTACAAAAGGACAGATATACAACCCCTCGCATCCTGCGTCAGACCTCCGAAGTCTCCTCCGGCCCCTCCGTCTGGTCCGGTTCGCCCGATTCCGGCTCGCGGCTTCGCCACTCGTTGGCCACCTCCTCGATCAATCTCATCGTTTCCAGTGTCTTGTGGAAATGTTCGTCTTTATGAAAATGCAGCACCGGACAGAACTTGCTTTCCATGGAGGCACCCAGCAGCGACTGAATGCGTTTGGCCGCATGTTCGATCGCGGTAAACGTCTTGTTCTTGGCGGCCTCGCTCGGCGCCAGCACGCTCAGATAGACGTCGGCGCCGCGCAGATCGGGCGCGGTCTCGACCCGCGTGACGGTGACGAGTCCCGAAATGCGGGGATCGTTCAGATGATTGGCGATAGCATCGCTGACCACCTCTTTCACCACGCGGGCCACTTTTTCCTGCCTTCGGGTGGGCATAAGGCGTTTTTTCCTATCCGAAGTCTCGACGCAGGGCTCAGGACTCGAGGGTCCGGGCCACCTTGACGATCTCGTAAAACTCGAGGGTGTCGTCGATCTTCAAGTCATCGAACCCGGCCAGCTTGATCCCACACTCGAATCCGGCCTTGACCTCACGTACGTCATCCTTGAAGTGCTTGAGCGACTCCAGAGACAGATTGTCCCGAACGACGATGTTGTTGCGAATGAGCCGGGCCTTGGCGCTCTTGAGGACGACGCCGTTGGTGACGTAACAGCCGATGACGGTGCCGATGCGTGAGACCTTGAAGGTGGCGCGGACCACGGCGCGTCCGAGGACCTTTTCCTGCTCTTCCGGTTCGAGCATGCCGACCATGGACTTTTTGAGGTCCTCGGTGATGCGGTAGATCACGCTGTAAAGCCGGATGTCCACCCCTTCGGCCTCGGCCGTCTTGGCGGCGCGTTCGTCGGCCACGACGTTGAAGCCGATGATGATCGCGTTGGAGGCCTCGGCCAGCAGCACGTCGCCTTCCGTGATGCCGCCGGGCATGGCCTGGAGAATATTGATGCGGACTTCGTCCACACTCAACTCGGACAGGTATTTCTTAAGCACGTCGACCGAGCCCTGTACATCGGCTCGAACGATCAGATTCAAGTCCTTGACGTTGCCGGCGGCAATCTGACTGAACAGATTGTCCATCGTCACCTGGGTCCGCTCGGCCAGCGACTTCTCGCGAGCGCGGAGGCGGCTCTCTTCGGCGGCGTCTTTGGCCTGGTTGATGTCGTCGAGACAGAAGAACCGATCTCCCGCCTGAGGGACATCATTGAGGCCAATGATCTCGACGGGCATGGAACTGACGGCGGTCTTGATCTTCTTGGCGTAGCTGTTCTTCATCATCTTGATGCGGCCGTACGTATCGCCGGCCAGGATTACATCGCCCTTGTTGAGCTGGCCTTCCTTGACCAAGACGGTGGCCACGGGCCCCTGCTGCGGCGACATCTTCGCTTCGACCACCCATCCGGTGGCGGGAATGGTGTCGTCGGCCTTGAGGTCCATCAGTTCGGCGGTATAGTCGAGGGCTTCGAGCAGATCATCGATGCCCTGCCCCGTGGAAGCGCTGGTCTTGACCACTTCGGTCTGCCCGCCCCACTCGGTCGGCGTCAGTTCGTGCTCGGACAGTTGGGCGTAGATGCGGTTGATGTCACAGCCGGGCAGGTCGATCTTGTTCAACGCCACGACGATGGAGACGCCGGCCGCCTTGCTGTGCGCGATGGCTTCGACCGTCTGGGGCATGACGCCGTCGTCGGCCGCAACGACCAGAACCACAATGTCGGTCATGTTCGCCCCTCGGGCCCGCATGGCGGTAAACGCCTCGTGACCGGGGGTGTCGAGGAAGGTGACCGTCTTGTTGTTCCACGTCACCTGCGAGGCGCCGATATGCTGGGTGATGCCGCCGGCCTCGCCGGCGGCCACCTGCGTGGACCGAATCTTGTCCAGGAGGCTGGTCTTTCCATGGTCGACGTGGCCCAGCATGGCGGCGACCACCGGACGGCGCTTGAGATGCTTTCGTTCCCGCGCGTCGAATTCCTTTCGAATCTCTTCGTCGGCCGAGCTTTTCCGCTCGATCTCCAATTCCGTCTCGAACTCCAAGGCCACGAGTTCGGCCACTTCACTGGAAATCACCTGATTGGCCGTCACCATGGTCCCCTGCTGCAACAACCTGCCAATGATGTCTGCGGCCTTGACAGCCAACGCCGCCGACAGATCCTTTACCGTAATCGGCTCGCTGACCGTCGCCTTCCTGGGGCGTCCGGCCGCTGCGGCCTCGCGCTGCGCCTTCGAGGTGATCTTGCGGGATGGGCGCAATCGCAGCCCCTCGCCACCGGCGGCGCTGAGTCGAGCCTGTCGCTCGTCAAGGTCCCGCTGACGCCACTTGCCGCGGGCTTTCTTCTTGGTGCCCTCTTCCTCGGCTCCCTCTTTTCGGCGACCGTGCGTGCGTTCCTTGTGGTGTTTGCCCCGCTTTTTTTCCGCATCCGGCGACGACGGT
>CAZTGH010000166.1:0-10927 GCA_964612985.1 uncultured Pirellulales bacterium | reverse complement strand
GCATGCTCAAGGGCGCCGGCATTCTGGAATGGCGCATCCTGCCGACCCGGGGCCGGGCAGAACTGACCGAAGCGGAAATCGAACGCTACATCGAGGCGCTGACCGAGAAGGGCCCGACCTACGCCTCGGACAGCCAGTACGTCTGGCTCGAGATTGAAGATCCGACGCAGTTTGTCGTTCCCGGCGCCATCGTGGCCGAGTTCGGCGACAAGGCATATGTCCTGGCGAGCAACCGGCCCAATGAGGCGATCCTGCATACCACCAGCGCACGCGACTGGAAATTGGAGAAGGCCTTTCCCTCTTCCGACCAGATGGGGCGAAGGGCCATCGGCTTCCGGCTGGACGACCGGGGCGGAATGCTGTTCTACAACGTCACCGCCGAAAATCCCGGGCGCCCTCTGGCGATTCTGCTCGACGATATGGTGATCTCCGCTCCCAAGATCGACGAGGACAATCCGATCGGCAGCGAGGGCATTATCACAGGCAGCTTCACCGCGACCGAAATCACCAACATGGTCAACAAGCTCAATGCCGGTTCGCTGCCCGCCCGTCTGATTGAGCAGCCGATCTCCGAAAAGACGATCGGCCCGTCCATCGGCGCCGATAACCGTGACCGCGGCATCGTCGCCGGCATCGTCGGACTGATCGTCGTCATTCTCGTCATGCTGGTCTATTACCTGCTGGCCGGGGCGATCGCCGACGTGGCGCTGCTGTTGAACATCTTCTTCGTGCTGGCGATCATGGCCGGACTTCGGGCGACGTTCACCCTGCCCGGTATCGCAGGCATCATCCTGACCATCGGTATGAGCGTCGACGCCAACGTGCTCATCTTCGAGCGTATCCGCGAGGAGCAGGCCAGAGGCACCGGCCTGGCCACCGCGATCCGCAATGGATATCAACGGGCGTTCCGAACCATTTTCGACGCGAACCTGACCACATTCATCACCGCCGCGATTCTGTATTACGTCGCGTCCGAGGAGATCAAAGGCTTCGCGATCGTCCTGATGCTCGGTATCGCATCGAGTATGTTCACCGCCCTGTTCGTCACCCGAATGATTTTCGACTTCCTCGTCTCCAAGCGGCTGATCAAGGACCGCATCGTGATGCTGCGTCTGATTCACGAGCCCAACATCAACTGGATGGGGATGCGGAAGGTGTTCTTTGCCATCTCCGCGATTCTGATGGTCGGCGGCCTGCTGGTGTTCTTGACCCGCGACGACGCCAGGAATAACAAGTACGACATCGAGTTCACCGGCGGCACCAGCGTCCAAATCAACCTGAAGGAAGATGTCGCGCTGTCTCGACAGGACGTGCAGGATCGCGTGATCGCCATCGGGCAGGAACTCGGCAACCCCGCGCTGCAAGCAGCCAACGTTTATGCCGTCGGCGAGTCCGGCCGGCAGTATGAAATCACCACCACCGCCACCAACAAGACACGAGCGGTCGTCACGTTCCCGGAGGACCAGTCGCAGACCGCCGACGCCGTGCTGGCCGCCATCCGCGCCAAGCAGGCGGAACTCCATCGCCAACTGTCCAGCCTCGAGGTGATGGCCGATCCGGACCATGCCAACGCCTTTATCGTCACCACAAGCCGAGTCAATCCCTCTATCGTGCAGAACGTTCTGGAAGAGGCCTTCCCTCAGGCCCGGATCGCCGAGCCCGAGGTGGACGAGGTCGTCACCGGCGCGATTCGCACCGCGTTCGAAGATCAGTTGGAAATCCAGCAGAACCTCGAACCGACGATCCAGTCCGAGGAGAGGATCACGGCGCAGATGGTCGAGACCTACCCCGAGTTGGCCGGTTACCTGGGCGGTCTGAGGGTCGAGGTACAGATCGACCACCCCGCTTCATTGGGCGAAATCGACCGCCGGATCAAGGATCTGCGGTTCAAGCCGGATACGCAAAGGCTGATCTGGTACAACTACAGCCTCTTTGGCCCAGACATGAAACCGGTCGACTCCAATACCCCGCTGAACAGCTTCATCTACGCCAGCGTCGAGCCCGAGGCAGGCCTGCGAGAACTCAGTGAGGACGAGTGGAATCGCTTCGCGGAAAATGAGAAGGCCCGCGTTCTGGCGGCCACCCAGTTGGAGACGTCGCTTCCGCGCGTCACTCAGATCGACCCGTCGGTCGGCTCGGAATCCAAGACGCGCGCCTTGATCGCGATCGTACTTTCGCTGTCCGCCATCGTCGCCTACGTCTGGCTGCGGTTCGGCAACGTCCGCTACGGCCTGACCGCCATCGCCGCTCTGGTGCACGACGTCATTATCACCGTGGGCGCCGTGACCGCGTGCACCTATATCGCGGGCACGCCGATCGGACAGGCTCTGCTGATCGGGGATTTCAAGATCGACCTGGCAATGATCGCGGCGTTCCTGACTCTGATTGGATACTCGCTCAACGACACGATCGTCGTGTTCGACCGGATCCGTGAAAACCGACACAAGGCCCAGCTCACGCCGCAGACCATCACCAACAGTATCAATCAGACGATCTCACGAACGTTGATGACCTCGTTCACCACGTTCGTCGTCATCCTGGTAATGTACCTCTTCGGCGGCCAGGGCCTGAGAGGCTTCACCTTCGCCATCGGCTTCGGCGTGATCATCGGTACTTATTCGTCGATCGCTATCGCGGCTCCGCTGCTCTTGATCGGCGCGCAGAAACAGCAGGGCAAATCCAAGTAGGGGCGAATCATCGTCGACCCGACCGGGGCAAGCCAGGATTCGCCGGCAGCAGAGGCGAATGATGGTTCGCCTCTGTACACCGCGGGGTGCAGAGTGGAAAGAGACTTCAAGATCGGAATGATCTGCGGCGTGGTCCTGGCGGGCATCGCTCTGCTCTGGGTGGTGACGCGGCCGACCCTGAGCACGCAGGCCCGCATGTTCAGCCCGTCGACCGCCGTCGGGGCAGACGACGATTCGCCGGCGCCGCGAGAAACGGGGCCGGCGCCGGAGCTAGAGCCCGATGATCCCGCGCCGCCAAAGCAGGCGAAGGAGGATTCGCCCCTGCTGTCTGATGTCGCGGACAAGGCTCCGGGGCAGCCTGAGCGGACGAGCGACTCGGCCGCCGCTACGCCACCGCCCGATCTGACGGTGTTCGAGAAGGACGAGAAGATCACCACCACGCGTTTCCATATCGTGCAGAAGGACGAGACCCTCTCCGCCATTTCGCAGCAGTACTACGGGACCGCCAACCGCTGGCAGCGGATCCTGGAGGCAAACAAGCTGACGGTCAAAGATGCGAACAAGATCCGCCCCGGGACGAAGTTGATCATTCCGTGATCGCGGCGGCCGCATCGCGATCCACATACCAGACCACTTTGTTCAACACCGGCCACAGCACGTGGATGGGATAGCGGACCTCATCGGGCTCGCTGGCCAGAACCTCTCTCAAGGTACCGGCCTTCTCCGCGCCCGAAACCAGGACGACCAGGCGACGGGCGGCATGCAGAACCGGGTGGGTCAGCGTGATTCGGTTGAAACGGTCATCCATCACATACACGACGCACGCCAGGTCGTCCGTGTCGAACGTGGCAAACGAGTTGGGCAACAATGAAGCGGTGTGCCCGTCGGCCCCCATTCCCAGCACGATCAGGTCGAATTGCGGCACATGATTCTCGTCGATACCGAACACCTCTCGAAGAATCGCTTCGTAGGCGCGAGCAGCGAGGCAAATATCTTCCTGCTCCGTGGGAATCCGGTGGATGTTGTCCGGCGGAATCGCGACCTTGCGGAGCAGCGCCTCGGCGGCCAGGCGGTAGTTGCTGTGGGGAGAATCGGCAGGAACGTACCGCTCGTCGGCCCAGAAGACGTGGATATGGTGCCAAGGCAGCGCCTGTGCGGCCGGATTGGCCGCCAGTTTCTCGAAAGCACGCCTGGGGGTGTTCCCGCCCGAAAGCGCCACATAGAACGTGCCTTTCGACTCGAGGGCCTCGCGGGCAGCGGAAACAAACAGACTGACCGTTCGGGACGCCAACTCCTCGGCGTCGTTCGTGATCTCAATATTCGGCCTGTATTTTGCCGTGGTCTCCATAATCGAACCCCCGGGCGGGGACATCACCATCGGTCCAGGGTCTGAGCCCCGCCACATCCTTCACAATTGAACCACGCCAGTATTATCCGACGTTCGGGCCACGACTTCCAGAGAAATCCAAACAAACGGGGATCCGTACATCGCTTCCTATGTTGTGCCCGCCTCGGACGCCGGTTCTCAAGCCAGTTCTGGACGTCTTGCTGGCTCATATGGAGCGACGGAGCCGGTAGCCGCGTGATACATATGGCGCACATCACCTCGCAAGCCAGGCAGACGGCCTTGCTCGTCCACCTAGCGGCCTCCTCCTCCGGGCTCGGAGGGTGCCTCCGTAGACTTGGGCACCCCGGCGACCGATGTATCCGAGGTACGGACCGCCATGCCTTCCACGGGTCCGTCGAGCGCACCGGTGACAATCAGATCACCGTCGGACAGACCTGCAACGACGTAAGCATATTCCTCGTCGCTGCGGACGATCTCGATCGAGCGAATCGCCAACTCGCCCTCTTCAACGACCCAGACGCGATTGGGATCGTGAATGGCCTCGCGCGGCACAGCTACGGCATCGGACAGCGTCTTGCCTGCGATGGCGACCTGAACGAAAGCTCCGGGTAACAGCGGCGGTTTGCCGCCGGAGGTATCTAACGGACGCGCGACCTCAACCACCACCGGCACCATCCGGCTGGCGGGGTCCACCCGTCCGGTCGTCCGCGTGACGTGTCCGCTCCAGGTATGCCGGGCTCCGGCAAATTCCGCGTGTACCTCTGCCGGCACCTGCAAAATATCCATTCCCCCGGTAAGCGACCTCGGGTCGCTGAATACATCGAACCAAGCCAGATCATCGTCATCGAGCGGCACCTCGATCTCGAAGGCGTCGACACCGTACGCCGTCGCCAAGAGTTGGCCTACACCGATGTACTGCCCAAGGTCCACCGTTTCGCCGGCCACCAAAACGTCAAAGGGCAAGGAGATGACCGTCCTTTCCAGATGCAATTCAGCGATCGCCAGTTGCGCTTTGGCCGATTCGAGCGCTGCCCGCGCCCGCCGGATCTGCAGCTCACGCAGCGCCAGCGGCGAGTCGGGCTCGGTCTCCGGGTGCCGCCGGCGCCATTCGCGACGGACCGCATCTGCCTCGGCAATCTCCGCATCGAGGCCGGCCTGGGCCTCGGCAACCGCTGCTTCCGCCTCCCGGACCGCCAATTCATAGTCACGCGGATCGATTTGGACGACCTTCTCGTTGGCCCCGATGATGCCGCCGGCCTTGAGTTCGGAATGGACGAACACCACCCTGCCGGCCACCTCCGGGATGATCTCCACTTTCACCTTGGGCTCTACGGTGCCATGACCGTGAACGACGATTCGGACATCGCCGGCGGTGAGCTTGCGTACCTGGACCAGAGGCGCCGCAACCTCCGGTTCGCTCCGCCCAGGCGGCTTGCGGAACACGATCAGGATCACAATCGCCGCCAGGCCCGCAGTCAGCACGAGTAGCGAAAGCAGAACATGCAGTCCGGTCCGTCGGGATGTGGCCTCGTCGCCCTCGCCTATTCCATGGCTCTCTGCATTCGTCTGCAGTTCGGTCATTTCTTCACCATCTGCGACTCCGTGATGTCGGCGCCCGCCCAGTCTCCACCCAGCGCCAGGTGCAGATCGATGCGATTCATCCAGACTCGCCCCTCAAGAATGGCCAACTGCTCTTCGGCCGTCCGCCGGCGGCGTTCCGATTCGAGCACGGTCAGCAGACTCTCGACCCCCTGCTCATAGCGCAGCCTGGACAATTCCTCGGCCGCTTCGGACTCCGTCAGTTGCAGTTGGGTGTGTTCCAGTTGCATCTGCAACAGCTCTTCGTTGACCAGGGCGTCTTCGACCTCCCGCATGGCGACCAGGACGACACCACCATAAGTGGCGGCAGCTTCCTCGTAGCGGGCTTTAGCGGCCCGGACCTGGGCGCGAAGCTGGCCACCGCGAAACAGAGGCTGGGTGAGATTGCCTATGGCAGCGTAGGTTTCCGAGAAATCCTGCCAGATATCCTCCCACTGGTCGGAACTGCGACCGTAGCTGGCGGTCAGGACCAAGTTGGGGTAAAGCTGGGCAACGCTGACCCCGACGCGTTCGTTGGCGGCGCGCAGCGCAAACTCGGCCGCTCTTACATCCGGCCGTCGGTCCAGCAAGGCGCCAGGCACCCCGGCTGGCGGCACCGGCAATTCGGGCAACTCGGGCAGCGTTTCCGGCAGAACCGCCGATGTTCCCGGGCTATCGCCTACGAGCACATCCAGCGAGTGACGCGCCACGGCCAGCCCCGACGCAATGGCCGGTTCCTGCGCCTTGGCCCCCTCGAGGCTCGCACGGGCGAGACGCACCTCGACCGGCCCGACCAAGCCTCCTTGGTACCGCCGTTCCGTGATCTCCAAC
The DNA here is from genome assembly GCA_964612985.1 of uncultured Pirellulales bacterium. Classification (GTDB taxonomy): domain Bacteria; phylum Planctomycetota; class Phycisphaerae; order Sedimentisphaerales; family Anaerobacaceae; genus Anaerobaca. The sequence continues at coordinate 4,483 of CAZTGH010000166.1, read as the reverse complement.
GTCTGTTGAAGGCTTTCGACGTTGGCCTTCGCCAGCGCTAGTCGCCGCTGCGCGATGGCCACATCGACCCGTGCCCGGATGACCGTGGCGATCGTCGAGTTGGTCAAGGCCTGCCGGTTGGCCTCCGACGCCAACAATTCTTCCCAGGCCGCACGCTTGGCCCGGCGCAACTGGCCCCAGAAGTCCACCAGGTAGGATACCGAGATATCCTGCGACCACGTCGTCGTCAGCGGACTGAATCCGCCGCTGAACGCCGACAGAAACGGGTTGTTGGGGTCTTCGGCTCCCCCGCCGCCGAAGTTGAAGTACGTTTTGCTGCGGTTCCGAGTCAGATTGTACGAGACTTCGGGCCACAGACGTCCCCTTGCCTCGACCAGACCCTCTCGGGCCTGGAGGACCCGAGCGGCCGAGGCCTTCAGATCGTAGTTGTTCTCCAAGGCCTGCCGGACCAGATCCGCAGTCAACGGATCGCCAAAGCGCTCCCACCAGCGGTCCATCTGCTGCCAGTCGTTAGCGTCCTGGACCGGTTGATCGGCATGAACGAAGGCTGCCGCCTCGTCCGCCGGCGTCTCGGGCCGGGAATAGTCCGGGCCCAGCGTGCAACCGCCCACCAAGGTGGCCACGGCAAGATAAGTCACGAAACGCAGAGTCAAACTGCCGTCGGATTTCATTTTCTCTCTCCATCCGGGTAGCCGCGAATCCCCGCGGCCGAAAACGCTACGATATGGTGGATCATCTCCTCCGCATCGAGTCGAGGGATGTCGCAACCGGCGCACTGTTCGAACATCTGCCGGACCGCAACTGCGTGCGCGAGTTGTCCGACGATGGACAGGATAATATACGGAACGGTCGACGGTTTCAACCACGGACACAGGCGCCGGAGAGCCTCGGCCAACGCGTTCATCACGGGCAAAGCCATTTCGTTGACGAACGTCCCCGTCGGCAGGTGTGGATCGGTCATCTCGCGGACCATCAGATCCACAAATCGGCACCGCCCGTCCCCTTCGATCAGGGGTTCGAGGAACGACTGCGCATAGGAACTCAGCAACTCTTCCAGAGCCGGCGGCTGATCGCTGTCCATGACCTCGCGGATACTGGCAATGCGGCTCTCTCGCATGGCGGCCAAGCGGCGACGCCAGACCTCGACGTAGAGCTTGTCCTTGCCTCCGAAATAGTAGTTGATCGCAGCCACGTTGCACTCGGCTGCCGAGGCAATCTCGCGAACACCTGCATCCTTGAAGCCCCGCCGGCAGAACAGCTCTTCGGCCGCCTCGATCAGTCGATCCTGTACTCCCTTTTCGTTCATCCTTTTCGGGTCCATATGGCGCAACAACCACATCGGCTGGCTTCTGCCGATCAGGAGACAGCCGTTTCATACACCAGTTTAAAACACCTGTTTGAAAAATCAATGGCGAACTGGTGTCAATTGCCCCCTGACCATCCCATCATCCCCAGCCCCGCTGTTCCCCTAACGTGACAATCCCGGCTGCCACCCGCCATAATTTCAATCGAATTGCCGCAAAAAAGATTTGACAGCATTCCGGCCCGATCGCTATAGTGCTCCTTCTATCGGTTGGGGCCGTAGCTCAATTGGTTAGAGCATCGGACTGTCGATCCGAAGGTTGAGGGTTCGAGTCCCTTCGGCCTCGTTCCGTAAGTTGAAGGCTGTCAAGCACTTACGCTTGCCAGCCTTCTTCGTTTTATGGCCCAGAATCGCCTCTGCACCATTTTGCACCAATTCCCGACACGTCACTGGACTGGATGTGGGCGCCTCAGGCGACATTTCTCCATCAACTCCGGCCTGACTTCGTGTGAAATCGCACGCCGTGCCCGAGGAATCAGATCGTCCGCGACAGCCAGATAAAACCGGTGTGTCGTCTGGAAGTTGGCATGGCCAGCCAGTACCATCACGTCATATTCACTCAGCCCTTGGCGAAACCAGTTGGTGATAGCCGTCTTCCGTAAATCATGGAACGTCCCGGCTGGCACCTTGGCCCCAGCGAGTATCTGCTCGAACTGTCTGGAGAAATTGTGAATGACCTTGTTCCTGGCACTGGACAAACTCCACATCCCCTTGGGACGCAGCACTTGCTGAATGTGGTCATAGCGCTCCGGCGGCACGAACACGTAGGGGTAACCTTCGGGTTTCGCTTCCTGCAACGCAATCAGTAGGCGACAGACATCTTCTTTCAAGGGTAACAGCCGACGGTCTGTATCCTTGATCCGCCACTCCCAAGTCTGGACGCTACATGGTTTAGGGTTGACCTCCACCACCATTTCTGCGAAGTCGATGTCGCTCCAGACCAGATTGAGCAGTTCACTCTTACGCATACCTGTCGTCAGCGCCAGTGTAATGACCAGATCCCATTCGAGAATGGAGTCGTCCTGCACCTCGGATGCAACCTTGACCAATCGGTCGCACTCTTCACTGGTGTACACCCTGATCTTCTGCTTGGGGACCCTCGGGAGCTTGACATACTTGAAAGGATTCTCATCAAGCTGCTTCCGCTCGACGGCCAACTGGAATATTCTCTTGAGACTGCGAAGCTTCTTCGCTACCGTAGCCGGACTGTCGCCCAAGTCCAATCTTGCTTGCCGAAACTGCTCACCATGCGTCAGGCGGATGCGCCGGAAGTCGAGATTTCCGACGTGAGCAATCAAATCCTCCATAGCGGATCGATAATCAATTCGGGTGCTCTCGCGAATCTGATCACCGGTCCGAAGCAGGCTGTCGTGAGCAAAATCGCGCAGCTGCATGGAGTCTGGTTCCACCTGTCCCAACCTGAGTTCCTTTTCCTTTGCCGCCCTTTGTTTCTCGGCTTTGCGCCGGTCAGCATGGCCAAGGGTCTTCCAGCGGCGTTTGCCATTGATGTCAACGTAACGCAGAACGTATGTGAACGACTCACCATCACTTGATGGCCTTGCGTTGAGCCTCACCAGCTGCTTCATATTTGACCTCCTTTCCGATGCTGGCATCTGGCTCATGTAATCCAAGCCAGATTATAACCAGCCGTCCAGAGGAGCGCAAGTTTCAATCTTCTCTGGAAGTCTCCTGATCTATCCAATTCTGGATGGCTCTCTTGGGGTACAATGCCCTGTTGCAGATGTGAATCCTCGGCAAGCCTCTGAACCTCTTGAGGTGTTCAATGACATTTCGATAGCTCTTTGAATTCGAGAGTTCAGGTATACGCAGGTACTGAATCAACTCCGACTCAGTCATGAGCTCAGGAAAGCTGTCCCGGACAGGACTTATCACCGGGCAGTCCGAGTCAACCAATCCGCCACCCGGACTACCTGCACTGCTGTGAGGTTCACGCGGCACTACAGCGCTTCGCGCCGAGTTGCGTTGTCGTCTGCCATCTGACATATCCGACTCCACACATCTTTCATTCCTCCCCTTACCTCGGTATTATTGCAGAACACCGCGCATGAGGAGTGACAACACACTTGTGAGCTCATGATTTCTGGATGGCCTGCGAATTGCCATGGGACATTCCGTGAGTCACCGAGCAGAGGACATAACCCGCCGTTTGGCAGGTGAATGGGAGGGAATATGCAGGCCCGACAAATCCATTGTGCACAGAGGCTGGCCAACACTACGTCAGTAGTAGACGTACATCAGAGGCCCAGCAGATTCAACTACAGAGGCTGGTCTGGAAGACGCCGAGCAAAGCAGTCGGGAGACCAACGGGTTCCCATAGCGAGGCCCAGACACTGGCGGCGAGCTTCTTTGGTCACAGGGCGGACAACTGCTTCCGTTTTGTGACGACGCGGGGAATCAAACCGACGAACAACCAGACAGAACAGGCGATTCGTCAGATCAGGATTGACCGTCTCATCATCCAGGGAACGCGTAGTGAACGTGGGCAGCGTTGGTGCGAGCGCGTCTGGACCATGATTTGCACCTGCCGCCAGCAGAGTCGCCGGGGCTTTGAATTCCTCTTCGAGGCTATCAACTTCGATTTCAAACAAGACACGGCCCCGTCTCTATTCCGCTGACAAAATCTGTGAACGGTTGCCGCGAATCACACGGCGCCCTTCGAGTGCTTCCCACTGTGGTTGGCATACAGGGCCGTGTAGCTGGCGGTGCGGATGATCGGGTTCGATTCCGCCATCTGCTCGCCGGGGAGATGCCGGCAGTGGAAGTCCTCCATCGCGTTGCGGATCACCATGGCGATGTATTTGGCTAGTACCGCAAGCCCTCCATTCCCTCTGCATCAAACGGGTCCTTCATCCGAATTCCCCTTTCTCAATGTGGCAGGCGGCGAGTCCTGCTGAAGCTTGCGTATAAGAGCCTCTCTCAAAAGTCGATCGCCGAAAGGACCATGAGCCATCTCAGAAAGCGCGGCCTTGGCCATCTCTCCTATACCGTGCCTGTCCGCAACCCCCATCACCATATTGTAGTGAACCGACATCTGCGCGCCTGTGGGGAGTTCGTATGACACCCCGGCCAGCAGAGCTCTGATGGATTCAATACCCACCT
>CAZTGH010000165.1:0-11034 GCA_964612985.1 uncultured Pirellulales bacterium | reverse complement strand
CGCTGGCCAGGGCGTCGTCCATATCGGCGAGGACATGGATCTGGCGGTTGGCGCCGGCAACGTCGCCTATATCCCCCCCAGGACCCTGCATGACGTCGAGAACACGGGAACCGAGGCTCTCGCCTATATCTACTGTGTTGCCCCCGCCGCCGTCGAGTAACCTCATGAAATGCCTTGGATCCGCCGACAGATCCCGCTTTTCCGCGCGAAACCCTTGCCAAACGCGGGCTTCCTGGTATAATGGGTGTTGCTAGCGTACGCTCTTTTCTTCCATATCTTGGTTTTGTTTCTGGGACGGCTGTATAGATCATACTTCTGCTCTATATCCGGTAATGCAAAAGCCGTCTCCAAAGAGCCGAAGCCTCACCGCTTCGGTTCTTTTTTTGGCCCTCGGAGAACCGGTGAATCCGCAGGCGTTCCCAGCGTACGCTCCAAGCATCTTGCCGATCGGTGGCGACCGAAGAAATCCGTCCTTTCGGCAATAAAATCACGACCCCGAGCGTCTATTGCCTTCTAGTGCCGGTCGCGGTGCCGATTCGCCACCAAGGAGATGCTGCCAGGATCCGCCCGACAGGGAGCCCAACCGTCCCCGCCGGCCCGACCCGGCAAATCGACCGCGGTCATTCGTTCGGATCGCACTGCAAACCCCGGCGTAAATGCCTGTTCCGTTGACCCGGCAGTAGCCGATAGATATAATGAATAACGTTGGCTCGTCGAGCGTTCTTTGTTCTGTTGGAGACAAGGCCGATGGACTCCGAGAAAGACAGCCAAATACAGCAGTACAAATGGCATTTCGTCCTCGTCGGCGCCACGCTTGTCGTCGTCGTGTTCCTGGCGGTATTCACCCGCCTCTTCGAGAACACCGAGGCGCTGCGCGACCTCGTACTCCTGCTCGGTTCGTTGATCTTCCTCGGCGCTCTGCTGGCGATGCTCTCGCGCGTTTCGGGAATCGTCGAGACCTTGCGCGACAACAGCGCCAAGATGGCGGAGGCCGCCAAGGCGCTGGAGGACATCCGCAGCGATCTGATTCAGATCAATCACAGCACCCGGGTCAGCGACGCGGTCAAGGCCATTGCCTTTCGCGATGAAGACCGTCAATCCCTCCGCGAGGCCGTTTTCGAGAAGCTCAAACAGAAGGACTTCGAGGGGGCCTACGAGATCATCGACGAGATCGGCATCCACTCAGGCTATCGCGTTCTCGCCGGCGAGCTCCGCACGCAGGTGGACAGCTACCGCAACGCGACGGAGGACGAACGGATCGATCAGGCCATCGAGCACATCAGGACGCTGCTGCGAAACTGCCACTGGGCGCGGGCCAGCATCCAGATCGAATCGCTGATCAAGGAATATCCCTCTTCGGACCAGGCCAAGGCCCTACGCCAGGAGCTGATCGAGACCAAGGAAGAACGCAAAAAAATCCTGCTGGCGGCCTGGGATGACGCGGTCCAGCAAGGAGAGACGGACCGCAGCCTGGAGATTCTCCGCGAACTGGACATGTATCTGACGCCCAACGAAGGCCTGGCCTTGCAGGAGGCGGCCAAGGACGTCTTCAAGACCAAGCTGCACAATCTGGGCGTGCAGTTTGCAATGGCCATTTCGAACAAACAGTGGGACGAGGCGCTGGAGATCGGTCAGCAGATCATGCGCGACTTTCCGAACAGCCGGATGTCCATGGAAATCCAGGACAAACTCGATGTCCTTCGCCAGAACGTCGAGGTGCAGCACGCCTGAGGACGACTACTGGAAGTCGAACAGCGACTGCGTCTTGATCATGGTCACCTGATCGGGATAGGCGGCGAACGTGTGAATGTGCAGTTCGCTGCGGCGCGCCTCGAAATCCACGTAGCAGAACGGCTGCAACCCGTCCATCTCCAGCTCCGGGAACTTCACGAACACCCCGCGATTGCGGGCGAAACGCTCCAGATCGGCGTAGCTCTGGCGATACAGATTGGGGCTCATCTTCTCGACCTGGAAATCGGTCATGTAGCTGACCCCGCGGCTGAGCGTGCACTTGTGCGTGCGCGGGCCACGGAATTGGAATCGCTCTACCAGCCCCCGGTGCGGAAGCAACTGTCCCGGCGTGCTCACCACTTCGCTGAGGCACACGTCGCCCGAAAAGACGCTCACCACATGGGTACAACCGGTCACCCAGATCTGGGCCTCGTACTTCTCCGTCTTGAGCTGACGGCAGGCATAGAGCTGGAAAAGCTCAGGGTGCAAGGGTCTCTGAAAGAGGCTGAACGTCAGTTGATCAACAGCGACATTGGTTTGTGGCGATTCCATTACGAAAAACCCCAAAAACGCGGCTATCTATTTCCAGGTATTATAGCAAAACCGCTTCAGCCGTTCAAGCGCAATATCAGCACTGATAAGCCGTTAGGGACCCCTTATGGGACGATTGTTTCACAAGTTTAGGACAGAGCAAGACTAATAACGGTATGGATTTTTTCGCCGGCGGGTTCGAAAAAAAACGGAACCTTCGGCCCGCTCAATGGTCGAAGAACAGCGCGTTGATCAGGGTGGCGATAATATCATAGAAGGCGTGCGTACCGGCCGTGATCCCGAACCCGCGGAGGGCGAAAAGGCCGGCAAAGTAGACCCCGGCCATCGTCCGAAAACTGAACTCGGTCCAGTTGAACGGCGCGCTGCGACCGAGCTGTCCATCCAGGACGATGATATGGTGATGGGCGCTGAACAACGCGGCCGAGATCAGCACGCTGGAGACGATCGCGTTGGAGTGGCTCAGGCCGATCAGGTCCTGAAAGAACATCATCAGCAGGCAGATCAGGATCAGGCGGAAAACCAGTTCCTCATAGATCCCGGCGCCGACGCCGGTCACGATATTGGCCATCAGGGAGCGGGCCGAATCCTCGGATTCGGCGGCCAGCCGCACCGCCGGTTCCCGCGCTGGCTGGTTCCATGCGGCCGGCTCGGCATCCGACGGACAAACGGCCGTCGCCGGCGCGTTGCCCTCCGGCCCCGGCGTTCGGGGCGGCGCACCGGACTGACCGTTGAAGAACAGGCTCAACACGATCAGCGGCACCGCCAGCAGCGTGCATTCGATCACCATGGGGATGTAGTCACCCAGTTTGAACTGCCAGCCCTTGCGCGAAGCCAGTTGCAGACCGATAAGAATCAGAATCACGACCAAGGGCGGGGCGATCCAGACAATGCGGCTGCTGGTGCCGAAGTACTCGAGCAGTTGCTGGAGCCAGACGAACGCCACCACCCGAACCTGCGACCGGTTCAGGACGTCCGTATTGATCAGAATCGTGCCGATCTCGTAGAACACGATGAACGGCAACAGGAAGACGATCGCGTACACCGGACGGCTCGTGCGCTCCAGATACGAATTGGGCGCGTAGTTGAGTAACTGACTCGTGGAGTACTCGCGCTTGTTGTTCTTCTTCTTTCGGCCGGCCATCCGTGCGGACCTGTACATCCTTGTTCCGTCTGCCCCCTCCCCGGCCGCCGTTCAAACGGCCGGGTGATGCTATCGGGCAGTTTACTTCAACACGGATCGGATTACAATAGCGTGGGCGGTCACTTTATCTGACCTGCCACGACGATGACGCAGCAGCACGGCCCAACTGAAATGCGATGCAGTGGAAAGCGGCACCGGATGACGACGACACGACAGCAGTTGATGGACATCTACGAGCATCTGTTCGACGCCTTCGGGCCTCAGCACTGGTGGCCTGGCGAGAGCCGATTCGAGATCATGGTCGGCGCGATCCTGACCCAGAACACCAGTTGGACCAATGTCGCCAGGGCCATCGCCAATCTCCAGGCGGCGGCGCTGCTGGATCCGGACAGACTGCATGCACTCGATCTGGCGGAGTTGGAACCGCTGATCCGTCCGGCGGGGTATTTCCGTCTCAAAGCCAAACGGTTGCGCAATTTTACCCAGTGGCTGTCCGATGAGTATGGGGCGAACCTCGACGCCTTGGACGCCGTCGAGACCCGGCGTCTGCGCGAAGAACTGCTGGGCATCTCCGGCATCGGTCCCGAAACCGCCGACTCCATCCTGCTGTACGCCCTGGAGCGACCGGTCTTCGTCGTGGACACTTACACCGCCCGCGTCGCCGTGCGGCATCAGTTGATCGATCCCGACGTCAACTACGAGCAGTTGCAGTACCTTTTCGAGTCCAACCTCGAGCCGGATGTGGTGTTCTTCAACGAATACCACGCCCTGCTCGTCCGCGTCGGCAAGGACTTCTGCAAACCCAAACCCAAATGCGCCGCCTGCCCCCTCAACGACCTGCCCCACACCATCGCCTGCGAGTTCGACTGAATCTCCACCCGCTCTGCCCGTTCGGAATGGCGAATCCGGCGTTGCACGCCCCGGGGAGCAGGATCACCCGGTCACCTGAGGATAAGCTCCACGGATGCTGCCGGGATGGAAGGTGAGTTGCCGCGCGGCCAAGTCCTCTCTGAGTTGAGCGGGGTTCGCTCGACAGAGCATGCCCCGGCAATCGAGCACGCACGTGCCGACCTGCTCCGGCGGTAGAATCGCGATCGTCTCACGGGCATGCTCCAGCATGAGGTGCCACTTCTGCGATAGTTCCGCGAGGTCGGGCGGAGGACCGTCAAACGAAAGCCCCTCCAATTCGGGCTTCGTGTACCGCCCGGAGCGTGCGGCTTGCTCCAGGATTGTCAGAGGACTGAATCCGGGGTCTTTGCCGGATGCCGCCCATGCAAGATACCCCAGAGGCTGAATCCGTTCCTGGCACGTGATGACATCGATCCAGTCGCGAATCTCAAGCCGCCCCACCAGGGCCAGAACCTTGTTCGTCGCTAAGTCGAACGGATGCAACACCAGGCCCAGTTCATCATGCCTGACGAGAGGGAAGAACCGAAAGGCACTATCGCGCGTCCATTGCATCAACACCGCGTCTGGCCCCTTACGGACCAGAGCCTCGACATAGCCGAGCCGTTCGTGAACAGAGCGAATCTCATAGCCATGTCCCTCCAGCAATGCGCGGTCGGCTTGCCAGGTCGCATGCAAGGCTTCGAGCGTGTCATGGAATAGATCGATATCGCGGGAGATACGTGCGCCGCCGGCCAAGAGGTTCAGGGCCGCCCCTCCTGCCACATATGCCTCGCCCTGTTCGAGGCGGTTGGCCGCTATGAGGCGGCAGAGGGTCTGCTGGAATTCGGTGAGAGCCATTGGCAAAGTTCCCCCGCCCTGCGGAATGCATCGCGGTCGCCGTACCGTCGGATGTAATCGAGCGTGTGCAGCACCTCCTCCCGGCTGGTTGGGTAATAGTCCGCGCGAAGAAACCACAAGCACCGGTCCCGGTACGCGTCAACCAGGTGGTTGATTTCCGCTCGAAGGTGTTCGTCGATCTGATCCATAACAGTATGACGATAGCATATGTGTCGCGGATCGACAAGCCTCTCCCGATATGGTAGCCACCAGGATCTTGGCGAATGCCCTTTGCAGATTCAGAAGGTCTCTGTTGAACGGTGGCACAAGCGGTGCTATAGTGGGCGGCGTTCGTTGACATCCAATCCTATCTTGCTGTTGTTCGGAGGCATTGCCATGTGTGAACACTGCACGCGACGGGAGTTCTTGGGAACGGGAGTGGCCGGCGGCTTGCTGCTGGCCGGAGCCACCTGGACACATGCCTGGGCCTCGGCCTCGCCGCCGGTCCAGCCGCGGGGCAAGTCACGCATCTGCGTGATCTTCAGCGGCGAACCGGCGCCGACCGATCGCGACTGGGGGGCCGACCGCACCCAGGTCGAGGCCGCCAAGGCTCGCCTGCTCCAGGCAGAAAAGGAGTTGGGAAATGTTGAGCTGGTGATGGGGTCCTCGAACAGTGCCGAGCAGACGGCGGCCCTGCTGCAGAAGGCAGGCCCGGGTGCTCCGGTGCTGTCGATCAACACGCGGAATTTCGCCCTGACCCGCGTCGTGCAGCCGATCCTCGAGGGCGGCCATCCCATGATCGTCTTTTCGCTGCCCGCCAGCGGCCACGATTGGATGTACGCGCCCCGCTGGCATCGCCAGGGCCACCGCGTGAGCCTGCTGGCCAGCAGCAGCTACGACGAGCTCGAACGGGCGCTGCGTCTGCTGCGCGTCGTTCCCATGATGAAGCAGACGCGGGTCCTTCTGTTCCCGCCGGCACGCGGCACCGCGGCGGCCCAGTCTCCCGACGAGGTCAAGAAACGGCTCGGCGCCGACGTCGTGGCCGTCGAAGAGAAGCTCTTCGACGAGATGACCGCTTCCGTGGACGACCGCGCCGTCCGCGACGAGGCCCGCTGGTGGACGCAGAATGCCAAGGAGATCCTCGAGCCCAACGAGGAGGACATCCGCAAGGCCGCCCGCATCAGCATCGCCCTGCAAAACCTCATGGAGCAGCAACAAGCGCAGGGCCTGGCCGTGGGCACCTGCATGGGCTGGCTGGCCAAAGGGTTCCCGTGTCTGGGGTTCACGCGTCTGCGCGATAACGGCATCCCGGCCGCCTGCGAAGGCGACATGGATTCGCTGCTGACGATGATCCTGTTCCAGTACATGATCGACAAACCGGGCTTTCAGGGCAACGCGACGTTCGACACCGCGCGCAACGCCCTCTGGACCGCCCACTGCACCGCCCCGCTGAAGATGGACGGCCCCGACGGCGCCGACGCCCCCTACCTGCTGCGCGGCCATTCCGAAGTCGGCGGCAGCGGCTGCGTCCCCGAGATCCAATATCGCCTGGGCGAGACCATCACGCGTACGAAACTGGTCGATCTCGATAAACTGCTGATCTCGACGGGCAAGATCATCGAAGTGCCCGAGCGCTCGGTGCATGGCTGCCGCACTCAGATCGTCACCGAGGTGCGCGACGCCGCCAAGATGGCTGCCAACTGGAGCAGCGTCCTGGAGACCGAAGACGCGATGACCCTGCTGCACCGCGTCGTCTTCTACGGAGACCACCTGACCGACGCCCGGCACCTCGCCCCCCTGCTCGGCATGACCGTCGTCGAAGAAGGCTGATTCTCGTCGGTAATGCCGTCAGGCATTATGCGTTCTGGAAAAGGTATGCTCTTACGAGCACGCTACGGGCACATTGCCCGCTCGCAGTGGCGTCGTAAGAGACTATGTCGTCTGCCCGACAGCCGAAAGTCACCCTCGTGTGACAGTAGATTGGGGAACTCTGGCGAAAGGACCGAATCATGCGGAGGTGCGGCTTCTTCCGGATCGTTGTCCTGCTCGGATCGGCCTGCGTGGCTGGTGCGGCATCGAACGACTATCTCAGCCGGTCCCACGGCGAATTGCTTCCGGGCTCGACGGTCCAGGTCGGGCTGTGGTGGGCATCGTCGGGCTGGAAGATCGGGCGGGATCGCGCCCTGCCGAGCACATCTGGTACCGCGATCGCAATCGCCGCCGCGCGGAACGAAGCGGAGGCAGTGCAACTCGTGATGCGGCCGGCGAAGTCCTTGAAGGGCCTGCGGATCGTTGCCGGCCCGCTGGCGGGCCCCAACGGCGCGTCTTTGGCACCGGAAAGTGTCGAGCTGCTCGAAGTCCGGTACGTCAACGTCACGCGTCCGACGGACAGGACCGGCGTGGCGGGCGACTGGCCCGACCCTTTGCCCCCACTGGATGGACAGATCGATCTGGAGGCCGACAAGAATCAGGCCTTCTGGGTCCGCGTGAAGGTCCCGAGCGACGCCCGCGCGGGCCTGTACAGGGGTGTGCTGGATCTGAAGGCCGAGGGCTATTCCGCTCAGGTCCCGTTGCACGTCGAGGTGTACGATTTCGCGCTGCCCGACAGGATGACGTGTACGACCGCGTTTGGATTCAGTCCGAGCGAGGTCTACCGCTATCACAACCTGTCGACCGAGGCGCAGAGACGCGAAGTTCTCGACAAGTACTGGGCCAATTTCAGCGACCATCACATCTCGCCGTACAATCCCGCACCGCTGGACCCGGTCCGGGTAACCTGGCCCGACATCAGGCCGCCTGAGCGCAAGTGGCAAGGCGGGCAGGAAGTGACGAACGAAAAGCAAAGCGGCATGCGCTCGCTGCTGATCTTCGACGATCGCACCGATTTGAACGTCGACGCCACCTACCGCTCACCCATCCCGATTCCCGAACTGGGTCTGCGGCTTTCGTTCTGGTACCGCACCGCCATTCCCGGGCAGGTCTTTCTGGTGACGTTGAATCATCACGACGCATCGGGCCAGTGGATCTCCGGCGGCAACAACGACATCAGCATCGAAGGCAATGGCCGGTGGCAGCAGTTCGACCGCGTCATCACGAGGTTCCCCGACGGGGCCAGGTCGGTCCGCCTGATCCTGCGAGCCGCCGTCTGGACCGAGGAGGGTGAACAGACGGGCCTGGTCTGGTTCGACGACGTGACGCTTCGCGACGCGAAGACGGGTGCCGACCTGATCGAGGGCGGCGGTTTCGAGCCACCGACGCTGCCCGTCGTCGACCGTGACAAATTGCACGTGGAGCTGGATTTCTCCGCCTGGGACCGCGCAATGGAGCGAGCCATCGAGCAATTGCACTTCAATTCGTTCCGTCTGGGGATCCCCGGCATGGGAGGTGGGACGTTTCATGCCCGGACCGAGCCGGAACTGCTCGGCTTTGGCGAAGAAACGCCGCACTACCAAGCCCTCTTCAAAGACTACTGCACGAAGATGCAGCAGCATTTGCGGCGGAAGGGCTGGCTCGATGAGGCCTTCGTCTACTGGTTCGACGAGCCCGATCCAAAGGACTACGCCTTCGTGATGAACGGCTTTGCCAAGCTCGAGGCCAACGCCCCTGATATCCGCCGGATGCTGACCGAGCAGGTCGAACCCGCCCTGATCGGCGGACCCAATATCTGGTGCCCGATCTCCAATCACTACGATCACGAATCGGCCCAGCAACGTCGCGAACAGGGCGAGCAATTCTGGTGGTACGTCTGCACCGGGCCCAAGGCCCCCTACTGCACGCTGTTTATCGACCACCCGGGCACCGAGATGCGCGTCTGGCTCTGGCAGACCTGGCAGCGCAACATCGCGGGCATCCTGGTCTGGCAGACGAACTACTGGACCAGTTCGGCCGCGTATCCGGATGAGCCCCAGAACCCCTACGAAGACCCGATGGGCTGGACGAGCGGCTACAGCACGCCGGCGGGCGTCAAGCGACCCTGGGGCAACGGTGACGGCCGATTCATTTACCCCCCTCTGGCGGCCGCCGATGCCAATCCGAACGGGCCTGTGCTCGAGGGGCCCGTCGACAGCATCCGCTGGGAGATGCTCCGCGACGGGATCGAAGACTACGAGTACTTCGTCATCCTCAGCGGTCTGATCGAGGCCAAGGGCGACAGGCTGTCCGATTCTCAGCGCCAAGAATACGCCGCCCTGCTGGAGGTCCCGCCGGAGATCACGAAGGACATGACCACCTTCACGACCGACCCGGCCCCGATCGAACAACATCGCAACCGAGTCGCCAATGCGATCGTTGAATTAGACAATCTCGAATAGCCACGCGCATTTTCCCCAATTGCGGTGCAATAAATCCCACCTGCTGCGTCTTTCTATACAGAACATCAGTAACGACCGATCCCAAGAAACGCGAGTCAATGTGACGACGATTCACGACATGGCTGTTTCGCAGCACAGAGGCGCGCTTGCCGCGCCGGTAGAACGCATCGCACATCGTCAGGCGGCTGTCCTGCACGGCATGATTATGGCAGGCTGCGCAGCGGCGCTGGTCGGGGCGTTTCTGCTGACGCCGAACGAGAATGGCCTATCACTGTTTGGACTTCGGTGGCCGTTCCGTTGCTGGCTGCACGACATGACGGGCATTGAATGCGGGCTCTGCGGCTTGTCCCGGTCGTTCTGTTCGCTGGCCAGGGGCGATTTCGCAGCAGCGGCGTGCTTTCATCCGCTCGGCCCGGTCGTCTATGCCTTGTTCTGTCTGGAGATTCCATATCGCCTCTGGGCGCTGGCTGCCGGCCGACGAGGCATCCACGCGCGATGGGCCAGACTCCACACCCGCGTGGTCCTTGTGGTCTGTGGAGCCATTCTGGTCAACTGGATGGTGTACCTGGGAGGACTGCTGCTGTGAACACACGTCCCGACTACGTCAGTGTGATCGACCCGATCAGCCCGGCGATCGAGCGGGTCAAGACGGTCCTGTTCCATCCGTTCGACCTGGGCAAGTGGTTCGTCATCGGCTTCTCCGCCTGGCTGGCCAGTCTGGGCAAGGGCGGGGGCGGCGGGGGCGGAGGCAGAGGGGGGCTTCAATACCGATCCGCCGACCTTCCCGAAAAAGCACGACAGGCGTATGAGACCGCCAGCGACTATGTCCTCGCGAATCTCCACTGGATCGTGCCGCTGGGCCTTTTCCTCCTGGTCATCGGCGTCGCCATCGCGCTGCTGGTCACCTGGCTCAGCAGTCGGGCACGGTTCAGCTTTCTCTACTGCGTTGCACAAAACAAGGGCGAGTTCTGGGTTCCCTGGCGGCAGTACCAGCGGCACGGGAACAGTCTGTTCGCCTTCCGCGTGGTGCTGGGCATCGTATGGTTTCTGACGGCCGGGGCGTTTCTGACGGTGGGAATCGGGCTGGCCGCCGCATCGCACGAGAGGCTGGGATTCAACATCCTGACCATCTCGGGGATCGTGACATCGGCGTTGCTGTTCCTCGCGAGCATGATCGTCTTCGGTGTGATCGGCATGTTCACCACCGACTTCGTCGTGCCGATCATGTATCGGCACACGCTCACCTGCCGGCAGGCCTGGCGGTCCTTTCTCGACGTGCTGGCGGACAACCAGGGACGTTTCGTACTCTACGTGCTGTTTCAGATCATCATCCATATCGCTATGGGAGTGATGATCGTCGCCATCGCCTGCGCGACCTGCTGCATCGCCTGCTGCCTGTTTTCGATTCCCTACGTCGGCGCCGTGGCACTGCTGCCGTTCACCGTCTTCATGCGGTCGTACTCGCTGTACTATCTCGCTCAGTACGGGCCTGACTTCTACGTCTTCGCCCCCGAACCCGTCGAGCCGCCCGCGTCCGAGGCCGGGAACTGGTAATCCCTCATGAGCCTCGCGGCA
>CAZTGH010000164.1:0-11046 GCA_964612985.1 uncultured Pirellulales bacterium | reverse complement strand
GACCATGCCCACGAAACGGAACACCACCTGGCCCACTGTGCGATCCGCCAGCCGGGCCAGAAGATAGCACAGCAGCGACCCCAGCAGCACGAACACGCCGGGCCCGATGTAATACAGCAGGTAAAACGCCGCAAACGCCCCCATCGAACCGCACCAGTTCGTCGCCGGCTCGTTCGGCGGATAGGCATACGTGCTGGGCCGATCCGCAATGTCGAAGCTCACGCAACTGAACAGCAGGATGACGCAGACGACCACCCCGATACACAACAGCGCCAGCCGGACCCCCGCCCCGATCATCTTGTTCCGGTTCTTTTTCGATCGCGATTTCTTACTCCTGGCCACCGTCAAGCACCCCTTTCTCTGGGTCCTATAAAATCGCACGCCGCAGAAGTGTACACCCTCCGGGCCATGTCCACCTTCGCTTTATATCGGCATCCTACAGGCCTTTTCTACAGTATTGTCGGACCGACCCCACCCCGAAATCCCCTCGCTGTCCTCGCCTCCCACAGGGGCCGCCCGCCTTGCAGGGGCGAGGCACGCCTCGCCCTCCGCCAGGGCCGTTGAACTCGCCCGCGAGTCGCACTATCATATCGCCAGAGAAGAACAGGATAGACACCGTATGCCTCGAAAACCACTGGAACGCGGCGCCCCCTGCCCCAGCAGCGTTGCTTCGACCACTTCGTCGTCTCCACCAAGCCCATCGGCCCGGTCCGCTCGTACGAGAAGCGATGACTCTTCTCGAATCCACGTTATGAGCATGTGGCAAATGGGAGACTATTCCGTACACTTCCTGGGAACGTTGCGTTTGTGGGGCGGGATCGAATGATGGTCCATAGTGGGGGGCCACAAAATGTGCCGCATGCAACGCCGCAAAGGCGCGACTTTCGTCGCGTGTATGATCTTCCTGGTGGTCTTTCTCGCCTTTGGGGCCGCGCTGGCCTCCTTCTCGGGCGCTAATACGCAGATGGCCGCCAACCAGCGCCGGGCGGGCCGCGCCCTGGCCGGAGCCGAATCGGGTATCGAGCTCATGCGCTACTGGCTCGGTCACGTCATGCTCGACGTCACGGTCACCGGCGCATGCCAACAGATTGAGCGCACGATTCACGTGGGCTTCCGGATCGCACCCTACGAGCATCCCATCTTCAAGTACGGACTCGCAACCAAAGGACCCATTCAGTTTCCGAATAATCCTACCACGGATACCGTCACCAGCCATTGGGAAGCGGACATGTACACCGAAAGCAGCAACAGTACGGTCGCGCTCTATGTCGGCGGCAACACCAATTTCGACGGCGACATCAGCATCGCCAATCCGAATGCGATGGTCGATTTTGTCGGCGATGTGATCATCGCCGGCGATACCGGCCAGACCGCCATCGACAACCATGTCTCCATCGGCGTCGAACCCGTGGACTTTCGCGCCGCAGACACCAGTCGTTTCCTCCCCTATGCGACCGGACCGGTGGTCGATCCCTGCACGATGGACCTGACGAAAGGCCTGACGCTGATCAACGCCACCATCAACGGTTCGCTCATCAGCTTCGCCGACAGCCCCACCGTCGTCGAGGGCAACGTCTCACTGACGTTCGACCGCGCCGACTCGGTGAAAATCCCCGCCGGCTTCGACACGAAACGAGTCCTCGCCTACGACCCCACCTCCTACGCCATGGTCTACTGAACCGCGACCGGACGCGTGGCGAGCTGCTCTCACGCTGCGTTTGGCGTACACGCACCAGGTGCGGCGCGCCCGCGCCATCCGGCATGCCGGCGCCCCGGCCCCATCCACCATGCCAGCATTTCCCTTACGCCAATGAAGGCGAACGCTGATGGCTCGGCGCGCGACATCCTGCTATCAACGGCGCGGAGAATGGACTCGATCGTCCGAGCCCTTTCCAGAACGACATCCTTTGGATTGCGAGGTGAAGGCATGCGTAGACTGAAACGGTATCTGGCTCTGATCGTGACCGCACTGACCCTGACGTGCGTTCTCACCGGCTGCAACACCACCGAAGGCCTGGGCCGGGACATCGAAGAAGGGGGCGAGGCGATCCAGGACGTCGCCGACTGACGTCGATCCCGTCGCCTGGACACCAACGCAGCATAAATCCCGCCGGAAAGTCGGACCGAGCCATGGTGCCGGAGATATACACTCATGCCACCCCGGACGAGATGATCCTCCGCGATCACCTGGCACACGAACGAACCGTGCTCGCCAACGAGCGGAGCCTGCTGGCCTATGTCCGCACCGCCATCGCCATCCTCGCCGGTGGTGCGACCCTGCTCAAAGTCTTCGCCGGGGTGACACTTCTCCATATCCTCGGCATCATCCTGCTCGTCGTCGGCGGGCTGGTGCTGGCCGTCGGCCTCTGGCGGTTCGCCGTCGTAGCCCGCCGACTCCGCGAGGTCTGCCGGGACACACCACCTGCGCAATCGGGCAAGCGGCAGCAATAGCCCCCACGTCCCGGATCTCTGCCCTCCATGCCGCACCTCCACGCCCCGCGACACCGGCGTATCACCGTAGGTATTCGGAGAATCACGATCAGGAGAAATGCCAATGGCAGCAGCGCGGCACTGCCCATAGGCTGGCGTCGTGGAGAACGGGCCCGCCCGATCGAGCGGAACGCAGGGAACATTCGGGCAGCCAGGAGGAAAAACGTCACCACTCTGAAAGGGATGAGCGAATGGGTTTGCTGGTTTGGGCTTTCATCTTTCTGGTCGTCGCCGTGATCGCCGCGGTCTTCGGGTTCGGAGGGGTGGCCGCTGCCGCCGCCGGGGTGGCCAAAGTGCTCTTCTTCATCTTCCTGGCCGTCTTCCTCGTGCTGCTGATCCTGGCGCTGCTGGGCATCGGCGCCGCCGCCTGAAGAACGCCCGCGCACCGCCGGCTTCGGACGACCAAACCGGCAAACCTTGACCGCCCCTCAGCCGTACAAGTCTCGTCTTGGCGGACCGGGTCAGCGAAGAGCGCACCGCTTGCGTGGCCGGACGCAATGTAGTCGCACCACCCATGCGTTGCGCGCCGAGACCCGCCCTCGCTCGGTTCGAGGCAGGAGCTCGGGAGTATGGATCGTCATCACAGAACCAGGAAACACACGTCGCGTTCGCTGCATGTGGTAAACTGGCTGGGCCAGACGCTGCTGGCGGGGCTGGGGTTCTTTCTGCCCCTGGCGATTACCTTGTACCTGATCGGCTGGATCCTGGTGGCCGCCGAACAGCTGGCCGGGGGACTCGTCAAGGCGGTGCTTCCCGACGACTGGACCGGCGATGATCCCTACTACATCCCCGGACTGGGAATCGCCGTCATCGTTCTGCTGGTGTTCGTCCTCGGCGTCTTTTTGCGCACCTTCAACATGCGGCGGGTCCTGGACTGGGAAGACCGCGTGTTGCGACGTATCCCGCTCGTTCGCACGCTTTATAGTTCCATCAAAGACATCGGGCAGTATTTTGTCAAACGCAAAGACGAGGAAATGGGTCAGGCGGCGATCGTCACGCTGCCCGAGACCTCCGTGCAGATGCTTGGTTTCATGACCCGAACCGACGCGCGCGGGCTCGAAGGGTACGACCTGGTGCCCGACCCGGTCATGGTCTATTTGCCCATGAGCTATCAGATCGGCGGTTACCTCGTCGTCGTCCCGCGAAACGCGGTCCAGCCGCTCCGACTGCCCTTCGATGAGGCCATGAGCTTCGTCTTCATGGCCGGCATGAAAGACCTTGAAGTCAAAACCGCTCAGGACACGCCCACGCAGAAGAGGCCGCCGGCGCGGGACGTTGCCGCAGCCAAATCACATCCTTCCGAACCACGAGCCTAGAAGGAGCCGATCATGCCCTACAGTGGAATCAGCAAACTCAACCAATCGTTGCGCGAGAAGCTCCCCAAACGCGCCCAGGAGATCTACGTCGAAGCCTATAACGACGCCTACGACCAGTACAAGGACCCCGCCAAACGCCGGGGCAATCAGTCCCGCGAGGAAACCGCCCGCCGCGTCGCCTGGGCGGCCGTCGGAAAGAAATATCAGAAAGGCGACGACGGAAAGTGGCATCGACAAGGCAGTTGACCGGCGCCGGTCCGACCCGTCCCGCGCGCCCGACTGCACCGTCCGTCCGATCAGCATTCCCCTTACGCCCATTCGGGCGAAACCCCTACAACTGCATTCCCTTTCGTGCGGTATACCTTTGCGGCGCCTGACACAACACGGGTAGAGGCAGAGCGTCCGACAGCGGAGGAGCAGAATTGCGATTCCACACTCAAGTGAAGGAAAGGACGCGACAATGAGTTTGCTGGGATGGGCTCTGATTTTTCTGGTGGTGGCATTGATCGCCGCCGCTCTCGGCTTCGGAGGCGTCGCCAGCGCCTCGGCAGGCATTGCCAAGGTGCTCTTCTTTATCTTTCTGGTCGTCTTCGTCGTGCTGCTGATCATGAACTTTATGGGCACCGCCACGTGAGGCGCGCCTCCCAAAAGACAAACGATCGTCCCATGGGCAACGGATTTTTGAAAGGTGAAAGATCATGAAAGAATTCTGGAAGAAGATCGTGACATGCATGATTCTGGCCATGCTTCTCACCGGCTCGGCCGTGTCGGTCTCCGGCTGTCAAGACGACTCGCCGACGGAAGAGGCTGTCGAAGACACAGGCGACGCCATCGAAGATGCCGGAGATGAGGTGGAAGACGCCGTGGACTAACGTATCGGACGGAGAAGGAGATTCGACATGAACAAGGACACGCTCAAAGGCAAATGGAAACAGTTGCGAGGTCAGGTCAAACAGAAGTGGGGCGACCTCACCGACGACGATCTCGATCGTATCGACGGCTCCACCGACCGCCTCGTCGGCGTCCTCCAGGAACGCTACGGCAAGGACAAGGAGGCCGCGCAAAAGGAAGTCGAGGCCTGGCAGGTCTAGCACGAAGAAAGGAACCCTATGGCCACCAAACTGGAGAAAGACGTGGAAGCGCTCAAGAAAGACATCGAAAAATTCCGCGCGCATCTGGGCGACACCTTGTCCGATGTGGGCAATCTCAGCCAGGAAAAAGTCATGGAAACCAAAGAACGCCTTCGCGACGCCGTGGATGGATTCGAAGGCGTGGCGCGCCGGCGACTGGGCCAGGCCAACGACGTGATCCACGACCGGGGCGAGCGGGCCCTCGAAGCCTCGCGCGAGGTGGTGGTCAGTCGGCCCATGACCACCGTGGCGATCTCCTTCGCCGCCGGACTGCTCACCGCCTTCCTCCTCGAACGAGGCAAGTGATGGGCGCCGTGAAAGACCTCTTGCTGATCGCCAGAGACGTCGGACTGATCGCCACGGATCTCCTAAAGGTACAGGCCGATCGGATGGTCGAAACCTACAAGGACGTGCTCGTCAAGGTGTTGACATGGTTGCTGGTCGTGCTCGCCTCGCTGATGCTCGCCATCGGTGGACTCGGCATGATCGTCTGGGGGCTCTATCTACAGTTGTCCCTCGCCACCGGACCGGTGATCGCGGCGCTGGTGCTGGGATTGTTCCTCCTGTTCGGTGCGGCGGTCCTGTTCCTGATCGCGCGGGGCATGATGAAAGACTAACGCGCCCGAGGGGGCGGAAGGAGTGATTCCTATGGCAAAAGCGGTGCCGAAAACACAGACCCGCGTCACGGAACACACGGCCGACTACATCAACCAGCGCCTGCGCCGCGAAATGGAGGCCCGCGTCTCCTATTTCGCGCAGTATCCGGACCGGATCGACGGGCGCCTCGACGAACTCGACGCCGAATGGGACATCGAACGCGTGCTCGAAGCCAATGCCGCCGGCATCAGTCTCTTCGGCATTCTCATGGCGCGCCAACATCGCAAGTGGCTCGTGCTGCCGTTCACCGTCGCGGGCTTTCTGATGCAGCACGCCATCCAGGGGTGGTGCCCGCCGGTCGAGATCTTCCGCCGGGCGGGCTTCCGTACGACGCACGAAATCAACGACGAGCGCGTCGCGTTGAAGGTCCTCCGCGGAGACTTCGACGAGATCGACATCGGCGCTATGGAAACCGCCGAGGCCCGAGCCCAGGGCGCCCTGGACGCCCTCGAGGGCCGCTAGCGGCCACCGCCCGGAAACTCGCGCGCATGTTCGACTTCAACGGGTATGAGATCTTCTACAATCTCTGGCGCATGCTCGTCGCCTACGCCTTGGCGTTTCCCATCGGGTGGGACCGCGAGAAGATGGTCAAAAGCGCCGGACTGCGCACCTTCCCCCTCGTGGCCATGGGCGCCTGCTCCTACATGCTCATCGGCCTCAGCGTCTTCCAGGAGGGCGATCCCCAGTCGCGCGTCATCTATGGCCTCATCACCGGCATCGGATTCATCGGAGGCGGCGCCATCCTCAAGGACGGAGGCGGCGTCACCGGCACCGCCACCGCCGCCAGCCTGTGGAACACCGCCGCCATCGGCATCGCCGTCGCCTGGGACCACTTCGAGATCGCCGTCCTGCTTTCCATCGTCAACTTCCTGACCCTGCGCGTCGTCCGCCGACTGAAGGAACGGCTCGACGCCGACGCCTCCCAGTACCTGGACGACTGAATCGCCGCTGCCGGGAACGGGGGCATGAGATTCACCATAAGACATTCTGTTCATGACGCCTCCAACGCAAAGCAACCCGATCCCGGAATCCGCGTCCTCGGACCCGCCAGACACAGAGGTCGTCGCGGTGACGCGCGTCCGTCCGCTGACCGCTCTGTTCCTCTGGGCTGTCCTGCTCGTACTGGCCTTCCTCCATTTTCAGGCCACGGTGTTCGTCGTGCTCGGCGCCCTGGCCGCCGCCGCTTTCGCCGCCACCTTGCAGCCCCTGGCCGATCGCCTATGGGGACCGGTTCCCGTCCGCGCCATGACCGCCGTCCTGCTGCTTCTGATCGTGGTGGCCGTGCTGTTGTTCGTCTTCGGTTGGGCCATGGTTGGGCCCATTCGAGAGAACATCGAACAGCTTCCCGACCTGCGCCGGCGCGCCAACGATGGGCTCCAGAACCTCGCCAACCGCGCGAACATCACCACCGAAGTAACGGTGTCCCGACTGGCCGAGATCGGCGGACAGGTCCTCACCGGAAGCTCCCTGGCCGGTTGGATCTCCAAGGCCGCCGACCAGGTGCTGACCGCGCTGCTGGCCATCCTCGTGGTGGTCATCGCCGCGATGTACCTGCTGGCCAGGCCTGCGGGCAACCTCTCCGGCGCCGCCGTCCAATTGTTGCCGCCCCGACGGCAGGAGCCCACCCGCCAGGCCATCGCGCAGCTTCAACCGCAACTGCGCTGGTGGGCCCTTGGAACCGCCTTCAGCATGTCCGTCGTCGCAGTCGTCTTCGGGCTTGGGTTCTGGATCCTGGGCCTGGAATTCGCCCTGCCTCTGGCCCTCTTCGCGGGCCTGGCCCAGTCCGTCCCTACCTTCGGGCCGCTCGTCACGCTCCTGCTGGCCCTGCTGGTCGCCGCCACCCAGGGTCTCACCCAGGTCGTCGGCGTCATTGGCCTCTACGTCCTCGTCCAGTCCCTCGAATCCTACATCCTGACGCCCCTGGTGATGCGCAAAGCCGTGCGGATCCCGCCCGTCGTGACTCTCTTCACGATCATCCTCTGGGGCAACGTCTTTGGCCTGGCCGGCCTGATCCTCGCCATCCCCATCGATCTGACCCTCTGGGCCTTCCTCCAACACCACCTCATCGAAAAACACGAACAAATGGCACAACCCACCGTCTCCGAACCTCCCTAGCAGATCCCTCGACCCTCCCGCCTGTACCCTGCCATCCGCCCCACCCCTTACCTGGATGCCGCCGGGATTCGGTGGCAATTGAATGGGCCGCATCCGCCTATATGGGACTGCCGCTTTTTCCGACCCAGCGACCAGGTTGCGCAGTATAGCAGTCAGAAAGAGCCTTTCGTCCGAATGCTACTGCTGTACCGGTGAGTGATGAAGCTGTCGGTAGCCGCCAATTACGATCTCGATCTCGTCGGCCGCCTCGCGGCGCTGGGTGTGACGGAGGTCTATGGCAAGCTTCCCGCCGATCTCGTCGGAGGGGGCCGGCCCAGCTACATGGGCACCCCCCTCACCAGGAGAGACCTCGCCGCTTACGTGACGAGCCTGAGCGAACGAGGCATCGCCTTCAATTACCTGCTCAACAGCGCCTGCCTGGGCAACCGCGAGTGGGCCCGCCCCTGGCAGAAGAAACTCATGCGCTTCCTCGATGAACTCGGCGCGATGGGCGTCCGCCGCCTGACCGTCTCCACGCCGTATCTGCTCGAACGAATCAAGGCGTCCTTCCCCGAGTTCCACCTCAAGGCGGGGATCTATGCCCAGATCGACACCCCGCGACGCGCCCGCTTCTGGCAGGACCTCGGCGCCGACGCCCTCACGCTCGAAAGCTTCTCGATCAATCGCGATTTCGCTGCCTTGCGAGCCATCCGCCGGGCGGTCTCCTGCGAGTTGCAGCTCATCGCCAATCACCCCTGCCTGCCCAACTGCGCCATGCAGCCCTATCACCAGAACGGCTTCGCCCACAGCTCCCATGGCTCGCGCCGCCTCTTCCTCGACTACTGCTTCCTCGAGTGTACCCGCAGGCGGTTCGAAGACCCCTCCCTGCTCATCAAGGCAGGCTGGATCCGCCCCGAAGACATCGGCTTCTACGAAGCCCTCGGCTACGAGCATTTCAAACTCCTCGAGCGAGGCATCCCGTCCGCCGCATTGCTCCAGCGCGTCGAAGCCTACCGCGACCGGCGTTCCCCCGAGAACCTGGCCGAACTCATCCTGCCCTACGGATTCCGCCAAGCGCCCAGGAAACAACGCCTCTGGCTGGCGCGTCACTTTTTCAAGCCGCGGCAGGTCCATCCGTGGAAACTGGCGCCGTTGCATTCGATGCTCGAGCGACAGGGCATGCTCTTTGCCGCCGAGAGACGCCCCTTTGACATCGATTCAGCGCGCATCCCCGCGGACTTCATCCATGGGTTCGAGGACCGGCACTGCCGGACCCTCGACTGTCGCGACTGCCGCTATTGCGACGAGATCGCCGCTCGCAGCGTCTCCGTCGATCCCGCCTTCGCCTCCGAACAACGCGCGACACTGAAAGACATCAGAGCCGATCTGGTCACGGGAGGTCTCTGGGGTGTTTGAAGAGCGCGCGAGAGGATGCGAACTGCTGGATGCGCCCGATTGCGATCCGCAACTGGCGCGACAGAGCTACCGCTTCATGGAAGGCGTCAACCGCTCCTATGGAGGGGTCCGCACCGTCCTGAGCGCCCTGTCGTGCGAACTGCCGTCCTGGGAGCCTGACGTCCCCGTGCGGATCCTCGATCTCGGCGCCGGAAGTTGTGACATCCCGCTGGCGGTCGCCCGATGGGCAAAGGCCAACGGTCGTGACGTCCGAATCACCTGCATCGACCAGAAAAGCGACGCCCTCGAGCTGGCCCGTGCATGCTTGCCCGACTGGTCGAACGCCTCCGTGACACTCGAGCAGGCGGACATCTTCGAATACGAACCCACAGAGCCCTTCGATTACGCGCTGGCCTCCATGGTCCTGCACCATTTCTCCGCCGACGAGATCGCCACGCTGATCCGCCATGTGCGTCCCTTCGTCCGCCGGGCGCTGATCGTCAACGACCTGCGGCGCTCCCTCTTGAATTACCTCGCCTGCTGGTTCGCCGTCCGACCGTGGGACAGGGGGGTCCGCCACGATGCGCTGCTCTCGGTCCGCCGGGGCTTTGCGCCCGCTGAGCTTCGCGCGATCCTCCGCGACCACGATCCCGGCGTAACCGTCTCGACCGCCTGGTTCTGCCGCGTCGTCGGCATCCTACGCTTCGATCGGGAGGCCGACCGATGAACGCGAGGCTCGCCGCGCTGGCCACCGCCAACCCCCGACGCTACGCGACGCAGGCCGAGGCCTACCACGCCCTGACCTCGTACTTCTCGCTGGCTCCCGAAGAACGCTCGCTCTACGAGCGCCTCCTGCTCGATGGCCCCATTCGTGGGCGCTACGTCGCCGTCGACCGCGACGAAGAGATCTGCTGCGACGATCCCGACAAGCTCGCGCAGCGGTTCGTCGATCACGCCCGGATCATCGGCGCCGAAGCCGCGCGCGCTGCGATGACCCGCGCCAACCTCGAACCCGAACGCATCGACGCCATCGTCACCAACACCTGCACCGGGTATCTCTGCCCAGGCCTCTCGTCCTACCTCGCCGAAGACCTGGCCCTCCCCGATTCCGTCGCCGCCTTCGACCTGGCGGGCATGGGCTGCGGCGCCGCCATCCCCAACCTCGAATGCGCTGCCCGCCTGGTCCAGTCCCAAGCGAAGCGAACCGTCCTCAGCGTCGCCGTCGAAATCTGCTCCGCCACCTTTTTCCGTGGTCCCGAACCCGACCTGATCGTCAGCAACAGCATCTTCGGAGACGGCGCTGCCGCCGCCATCGTCCAAGGCGCCTCTGGCGATGCCCCGACACCGCCCCTGCTGGAGTTCCTCGATTTCGAATCGGCCCTCCAGCCCCGACGACGCGAAGAACTCCGCTACCGCAGCGAAGGCGGACGCCTGCGCAATGTCCTCGCCAAAAGCGTCCCCGTCGTCACCGCCAAATCCGTCGCCCAGGTCACCGAGCGCCTGCTGGCCCGCCACGGACTGACCCTCGAAAACGTCGACTTCTTCGCTATCCACCCGGGAGGAACCGCCGTCCTCGAACGCATCGAAAAATCCCTCCATATCCCCCGCGCTGACCTGCGCTTCTCCCACGAGATCTTCCGCGAATACGGAAACATGTCCTCCCCCTCGGTCCTCTTCGTCCTCGACCGCATCCTCCGCGAAGCCCACCCCCAGCCAGGCGACCTCGCCCTCCTCCTGGCCTTCGGCGCCGGCTTCACCGCCTTCGCCACCCTCGCCCGCTTCCTCTAGAAACACCTGCATCCATAGAATCATTGCCGGACTTCTTCGCCCTCAGTCCAGAAACAGCGCCCGGATGTGCCGCTCGTAAATGTTCGTCGTCACGTGTTCCGCGATCGTCTCTTCATACTGTTCCAGCGCGTTGGTGAATCGCGAGCCCATCTCCGCCGCGACCTTGTAACCCACGT
>CAZTGH010000163.1:0-11090 GCA_964612985.1 uncultured Pirellulales bacterium | reverse complement strand
GAGCTGCTGATGGGACTCGGACCCATGACCTCGTCCTTACCAAGGACGCGCTCTACCAACTGAGCTACAGCAGCGCAAAAATGCGAATTGCCGGCCTATTCAGGCCTGCGTAAGTCGACACGTACAGCCGGGACAGAGCGATGTCATGCGGTCGGGAGATAACGTCCCCACGAACGGTTCTTCCCGTGTCTAAAGACAAGACCCTGGCCCTGGTCTGGCAGTCGTTGACTATAAATCGATGAATATAAGCGAGCGAGCAGGCGAGTGCAAACAGAAAAAACCGAAAAAATAGAAAAAAAGGTAGCCCTCCGAGACCCCGCCGGAGCATCGTGAGCCCCGATCGAATCTCGTCGGTCCGCCACCTCGGACGTGGCGACTAGTTGCTGACCTTTTCTGCCGGCTCGGGATGCCTGGCCTTGGCAAACGTTTCCCACTCCAGCAGTTGCTGGCGCCAAGCCTTCCGCGATTCAGGCTCTTTGACACTGATCTGGCGCAGTCTGGCCAGCACCGCGTTGGGGTCCGCCGTGGCCGGCGGGCGGTCCAGGAACGCATCGATCGTCTTGGCGATCGGGCTTTCCGGCGCCAGGTCCTCCACCAGAAGGTGCCGTTCGAGAATCGCGCCGACCAGATCCACGGGCGGTTCGCCCGAAACGAAACACGCTTGCATCAGAGCGACTGTCGTCCGGCGCTTCGCAGGACCGTCTTTGGCGGTTTCCCAGAGCAGATCGCTGTACTCGGCCGCCTGGGCCGTCTCACCCGAGTCGACATACAGGCCGAAGAGTTTCGTTCTGGCTTGGCGCAGCTTGTCCGGCTTGTTCTCCGCCTGCGCCTTGCGCTCCAGGAGAACCAGCAATGCTGATTTGCGTTCGCTGGTCCATACGTTCGGATCGGCCTCCAATTCGGCCACCCACTTGTCCACCGCCTCGGTCGTCGAACGCTCGAGAATCTTGAGCATCGCCTGCCACGCCGGCGACGCTTCGGACTCCACCGTCAGCCTCTTCGCCAGCCAGCCCAGATCCTCCTGCCCGCCCACCTCGCCGGCCAACTCGATCAGCCTGGCCCGAATCGCCGCACTGGGATCGCTCCTCAGGCTCGCTCTGGCCTTGCTCATGGCCGTGGCTTTGCCGATATTCATCAGCCCTTCGAACGCCGCCTGCCGGACCGCCTCCAATTCGTCCCCCAATGCCTTATCGAACACCGGACCGTACAGCGTACCGGCCTGGATGCGGCACTTGCTCCGCTCGGCACAGAGCCGGGCCATCGCACCGAGAAGTTCGCCACGCAGGCCATGGTTTGCCGCCGGGTCCGCCTGACCGTAACGGGTCGCCAGAACGCCCAGGTATTTGTCGATTTCCTCGGGCTCCAGCCCGTCCTGCTCCAGCAGACGCCAGATCACCTCGGCGCCGCTGCGCACCTTCTCCGGATCGCCCAGATACAGGAACTTCACCGCCAGCTCCAGCGTCCTTCTCCGGACCTCCTCCGGAACCTTCACGCCCGATGTGGGCAGCGAGGCATAGTAGCAAACGTTGCCCAGAGCCGCAAACAGTCCATGACTGACCTCCGGGTCCTCCTCCACCTGGAGTTGATCCAGAAGCTGCTTCGTTGAATTCAGTTCCCACATCAGCGACAGGAGACTGGCGGTCTTGAGCCGAACCCGTTTGTCCGGATGCGAAACCAGACCCAGCAAAACATTCTCGACCTGCTCGGACAGCTTGGTCTTGCCCGTGCCGCGACGCATTTCCTCCAGCTTGCCCAAGGCCCACAGCTTCACCACGGGCTCCGCCGAATTCAATTGCTGAGCGAGAAACTCGCTCCGGGCCTTCTCGTCGACCTGCACGTCGTAGAGCCTGCCCAGCACAGCCATGTGTCGTTGTTCCCACGACGCCAGGGACGCCGTCAGCTCCCGAACCCGGTTTTCTCTACTGATAAGCCAGTTCCGCATGATCGAGGGGTTGTTCAGAAAGGCCTCCGGACCTCGCCGCCGTAGATTCTCGTTCAGGGCGCGCCGCTCGTTAGGGTCATCCGGAATCTTGAGCCCGAGAAGAGACAGAGCCTCTCTGGATTCGGACGCCATGCCGGGATGCGGGCTCTCCAGCAGATTCATGAGCCGAAACACCGCTCGATCGTCGGGCTGATACTTCAGCGCGTGAATGGCGTTGAGCCGGGCCGCGTCCGGGGCGTTCGCATCCGTGATGACCGCCTCCAATCGCCGCTCAACCGTCTCATAGGGGAAGATCAGCAGACTTTGGGCCGCCAATTCCGCCCGTTCGGGGTCGCTTTCAGTGCTGAGAACCGCCATCAGCGGATCGGCGAAGTCGTCTCGGCCGGGAATCGCCTGTCTGTTGTCCCAGGCCACCGTCAGCGCTTTGCACACCGCCGCTCGGCCGGCGGGATGATTGGGGTCGCGCAGGACGTCGAGCAACTCTCTGCGGGCTTCCCGGCTCTCGCTGAACAGCAGCAGGGTCGCCGCGTCCAAACGGGTCCGCTCGTCCCTGCCCTCCAGGAGAATGCTCGTGTTGATCTTGACCTGCTTGTCGGTCTCGACTTGTGCTGCTTGCTCGCCCCCGCCAGGCACCACTTCCTGCGCCCAAACGTGTTGGTAAGAGAACAGGGCCAACAGTAGCCAGAAAGTGCCACAACGCCGAGCGTTCATGGAAGAAGACCTTTAGAAAACGCTTACCTATTCTATCATCCGCAATAATAACCCTGATAACCGACCTGAGTCAATTCTATAAACGACGATTTCCGCCAATTTCCGTAACGAGAACGCATTTTCTCGCGTCGAACACCCGGCCCCGACCGACAGCTCAAGGCCTCGGGTGAAACTGCTTGTGGATCTTCCGGAGCCGCTCGTGGTCCACGTGCGTGTAAATCTGGGTCGTTCCCACATCGACATGCCCGAGCATCTCCTGAACGCTCCTTAGATCGGCTCCGCCGCTGAGAAGGTGCGTCGCAAAACAATGCCGAAGCGTGTGCGCCGTCAGGTTCCTGGGCATCCCTGCGCGGATCGCATATTTCTTAACGATTCTCCATATTTCAATACGAGTCAAAGGCCTCCCGGTTCGGGACAGGAGCAGGTATGTTCCACTGGCGGGCCTGGATAATCTGGGGCGTTGAGATAAAATGTAGTCGCGCGTCGCCGAAAGCGCCGCCCTTCCCACAGGGATAACTCGCTCCTTATTCCCCTTACCCAGACACCGCATGTACCCCACATCAAAGTTCAGGTCCGAAATCTGCAGACCCGCCAGTTCGCTGGCCCGCACCCCGGTGGCGTAGAGCAACTCGAGCATGGCCCGATCCCGCAGGTAGAACGGCTCCTCTCGGGCCGGCGCCGCCAGCAGGCTGGCGACCTGCTGCTTGTTACACACGACCGGCAGGCGGTACCATGTCTTGGGCGCCTCGAGCACATCCGACCCATCGTCGTTAATCAGACCGGTCAGTTTGGCATACCTCAGGAACATGCGGATGGCCACCAGGGCGCGTTTGACCGTGTTCTCACCTTTGGGACCGCGAGCCTCCTCGTGAATATACCCCTGAACGAGTCGGGGTTTCACCTCGGCGATCTGGCAAATGCCGTGCCGCCGGCAAAACTCCAGAAACCCCCGCAGATCCCGGCCGTATGCCAGCACGGTGTTCTCCGAAAGCCCCGCTTCAACCACGAGATAGTCGAGGTACTCAATGGCCGTCCGGCCCAAAGGCAACGAGCGGAGATCGGCGGCAACGGTTTGCCTCTGGATCAAAGACATCGCAACGATACACTCCCGAAATCAAGCATCTTTCATCAGGCTTATCGGCTCAGGGAGAACCCCGGCTTTAGGGACGAAACGCTTTAAGATAGGTAAAACTTCACGGACCACCCCGCGCCGGGCGGATCCCCCTGAGATTCCGACGTTTGTTTGGCCGATCGCGCTTGAGAGAAACGAAGGGCAAGCATATAATCGCCGTCTGCCTGCAGGCCATATTTTGAGGATTGACATGGGCAAATCCGCGACATCCAGTCTTATTCCGGTGTGGACCGCCGCCATGCTGTTCGTCGGCTGCGCTCAATCTCAGCGCCCGGCCCAAACACCGCAAGCGGTAATCCTATCGGGAGTGACCGTCGCCGAGGCGATGGAAGAGGCCACCACGGTCTTGCGGCGCATGCACTTTGGCATCCAGAATGCCGACGCCGGCGTAATCACTACCGTCCCGCTGACCGCCGCCCAGTTCTTCGAGTTCTGGCGATCCGACAACGTCGGGCTCGACAGCACGCTCGAGGCCAATCTTCACACGCTGCGACGCTCCGTCCGGATGGATTTCGCCGAGACCGCCGACGGGGGTGTCCGTATCCGGTGCACCATCCGCGTCCAGAGGCTCAGCCTGCCCGAAAACGAAGTCGCCAGCGTCTCTCAGGCCTATCGCATCTATTCGCAAAGCACGCCCACGATGCAACGCCTCGAGTTGAATCCCTCCCAGAAAGAAGCGGTGACCTGGATCGAGATGGGTGACGATCCGGCCCTGGCCGCCGAGATACTGGGAAAAGTCGCACGAAACACCGAGCAGCCCAAGGAAGACGAAACCACATGAGGATACTCGTTTGCGGCGGAGCCGGATATATCGGCAGCAATATGACCGCCCTCTTGGCCGCTGAAGGCCACGAGCCGACCGTGTATGACAATCTTAGCCGGGGGCACCGCGCCGCCGTCCGAAATGCCGAGCTGATCGTCGGCGATCTGGCCGATTACGATCAACTGGTCCGGATCCTGAAGGAACGCCGCATCGAGGCGGTCATGCACTTTGCCGCCTGGATCGAGGTGGGTGAATCGGTTCGCGAACCACTAAAATACTACCAGAACAATACTTCCAACACGCAGAACCTCCTGTCGGCGATGGAAGCGGTCGGCGTGGGCAAATTCGTCTTCAGCAGCACGGCGGCCGTTTACGGCATGCCCGAGACGGTCCCGATCACCGAAGAGATGCCCAAGGCCCCGATCAATCCGTACGGAGAGACCAAGTGGGCGGTCGAGCGGATGTGCCACTATCTCAGCGAGACCGGCCGGCTCCATTACGCCGCCCTGCGGTACTTCAACGCCTGCGGCGCAGGCCGCGATGGGCTCTGCGGCGAGGATCACCGCCCCGAGTCCCACCTGATCCCGCTGATCGTTCAGGCTGCTATGGGTAAACGTCCCGACATCAAGATCTTTGGAACCGATTACGAAACGCCCGACGGCACCTGCATCCGCGACTATATTCACGTCGATGACCTCTGCCGGGCCCATCTTCTGGCGCTCGGCAAACTGGGCGAACGCCCCGAGCAGATCTACAACCTGGGCAATGGGCAGGGCTACTCCGTCCGCGAGGTGATCGAGACGGTCAGACGCATCTCCGGCCGGGATTTCAAGGTCGTCGAGACTGACCGCCGCCCGGGCGACCCGGCGATCCTGACCTCCGACGCAACCAGAGCCAGACGCGAACTCGGCTGGACCCCCGAAAAGCCCGACCTCGAGACCATGGTGAGCACCGCATGGAAATGGCACACCGAAAACCCCGACGGATATCCCGACTGAGCCACGAATGGAACAAACCCGAATGAGTAGGAGATTGGCCGGTGGATGAAGTGAAAAGCGCAGTGGAATCGTTCCTCAGGAAACGCGGCATGTTCCACGCCGACATCGATATCGAACAGACCTGCCGCGTGTTCCTCGATGAGATGAACCGGGGTCTGGCCGGCACCGACAGTTCCCTGGCGATGCTGGCGACCTACATCGAGACGGAGCAGGAGCTGCCCCGCAACAAGCCCGTGATCGTCATGGACGCCGGCGGGACGAACTTCCGCGTCGCCACTGTCAACTTCCGGGAGCAGGGCGAGCCCGAAATCGCGGATTTCCGCGTCTTCCCCATGCCCGGCATCAAGAAGGAAGTCAGCCGCGAGCATTTCTTCGGCACGATGGCAGGCTACGTCGCCGACATCATCCATAAGAGCGACCGGGTGGGCTTCTGCTTCTCCTACCCGATCGAGATGTCGCCGAATAAAGACGGGCGCGTCCTCTACTTCTCCAAGGAGATCAAGGCGCCGGAGGTGGTCGGCCGCATGATCGGCGAAGGCCTCAACGGCGCGATCGTCGAATCGACCAGTTCCGACGCCAAGCAGATGGTGCTGCTCAATGACACGGTCGCGACCCTGCTGGCCGGACGGGGCACCTCCGACGGGCGCAACTACGGCAGCTACATCGGCTTCATCCTCGGCACCGGCACCAACACCGCCTACGTCGAGCACAACCGCAACATCACCAAGATCGGCAGCCTGGACCCGGCCCGCAGCCAGATCGTCAACGTCGAGTCCGGCGGATTCGGCAAGGCCCCCCGCGGCGACATCGACGAGAAGTTCAACGCCGAATCCGCCAATCCCGGCGTCAATACCTTCGAGAAGATGATCTCGGGCGCCTACCTCGGACCGCTCTGTTTCATGACGATTCGCGAAGCAGCGCGGGAGGGTCTGTTCGCCAAACCCGTCGCCGACAAGCTGCTCGCCATCAAAGACGTCGAGACCAAGGACCTCAGCGCCTTCCTCAGCCGGCCCGAGAGCGCCGACCACGTCCTCGGTTCCGCCCTGGCCCAAGGTGGCAAGGACATCTCCGCCGTTTACTATCTCGTCGACGCCCTGATCGAGCGAGCGGCCAAGCTGACCGCCGCCAATCTCTCCTCGGCCGCGATCCAGTGCGACGAAGGCCACGACCCTTGCCGGCCCGTCTGCATCGTCGCCGAAGGCACCACGTTCTATCACCTCAAGAGCCTGCGCCAGAAAGTGGAGTACTACCTCAAGCAATATCTCGTGGACCGCAAAGGCGTCTATTACGAAATCGTAAGCGTCGAAAATGCCACATTGATCGGAGCAGCCATCGCCGGGCTGACCAACTGAGAGCCATGCAAAAAAAATCCCCTGTAGCACTGACACCGGTAGAGGAGGTTGCGGTCGCGGCCTCCTCTTTCGATGCACTCTATAGCCCCACCGAAAAAATCCCGACGATCGTCGTCGAGAATTTTCCCGCCCTGGGCAGGCTGACCGCCATGCGGTTCCTCGAGTGGGTGCAGACCCACCCCGGCGGCGTCATCAGTCTGCCCACCGGCAAGAGCCCCGAGCACTTCATCCGATGGGTCCAGCGCCTGCTGGCGAATTGGGACCAGCCCCAGACGCGTCGAATCCTCGAAGAGGCCGGCATCGACCCCGCGATCAAGCCCGATATGGGCAGCCTGCACTTCGTGCAGATCGACGACTTCTATCCGATGGACTCGGCGCAGCACAACAGCTTCTATCACTACGTCAAGCACTTCTATATCGAAGGTTTCGACCTCGACCCCGCCAAGGCCCTGCTGATCGAAGCTTCCGCCATCGGCCTCGACCCCGGTGAGACGCTCGCCGACGTCTGGCCCGACAAGCACGTGGACCTGACCCTGCGCTATCGCCACGCGCGGACCAATCTCGAACGCCGACAGAAAAGGCTGCTCGAAGACATCGCCCAGTGGTGCATGGACTACGAACGGCGCATCCGCGCCCTCGGCGGGATCGGCTTCTTCCTCGGCGGCATCGGTCCCGACGGACACATCGGCTTCAACATCAAGGGCTCCGATCACAATTCCACCACGCGACTGTGCCCGACCAACTACGAGACCCAGGCGGCCGCCGCCACCGATCTGGGCGGGATCAAGATGGCCCGCCAGTGCCTGGTCATCACGATCGGACTGCGAACCATCACGCGCAACCCCGAGTGCACCGCGATCGTCATCGCCGCCGGCCAGGCCAAGGCGCAACTGGCTGCCGAGGCCATCCAGTCCCCCCGACACATCAACATCCCCGCCAGTTGCCTGCACCTGCTGCCCAACGCGCGTTTCTATGTCACGCGGGGCGCCGCCACCGGACTGACCGAACGGCGCATCGCGTCGCTCTGCCAGGCACAGACCGTCAGCGAGGACGACGTCGAAAACGTCCTGGTGGAACTGGCGGTCCAGCGAAACAAGCGCCTCCTCGACCTGAACGAAGAAGACAGCCGCACCAATCCGTTGGCCGCGCTCGTCCTGCGACTG
This sequence comes from uncultured Pirellulales bacterium, assembly GCA_964612985.1. Lineage (GTDB taxonomy): Bacteria > Planctomycetota > Phycisphaerae > Sedimentisphaerales > Anaerobacaceae > Anaerobaca. The sequence goes on along the minus strand of CAZTGH010000163.1, from coordinate 3,029 downwards.
CGCCGCGAACCCCTGAAGGAGTTGGCCCGGACGGTCCACGATCGGCTCATCGAAAAGATCGAAGCGGGCGTCAGAGTCTACAAGGAGAAGCGCTTTCTGCACACCGAGCCCCACCACGACGACGTCATGCTCGGCTATTTCGCCCAGGCGGTTCGTCACTTCCGACGCAACACGAATCAGCACCACTTCGTCACGCTCACCAGCGGCTTCACCGCGGTAACCAACGACTTTATGTTGGACCAGATCGCCAACCTGAGGCAGTTCCTCGACGCCGGACGCTTCGCCGAACTGATCGACCAGGGCTACTTCGCCCCCGACAACATGATCGACCGCAACCGTGACGTGTGGCAGTACCTCGACGGGGTCGCCGGGCGGGACGATCACGAGAAAGCCGAAGGCAATGCCCGACGAATGCTGCGCAACCTGATCGAACTCTTCGACGGGGACTTCCTGCGACATATCGACCGCTACCTGGGCGAGATCGAAGAGTATTTCACCATGGCCTACCCCGGCAAGAAGGACCCCGAGCACATCCAGAAGCTCAAGGGCATGAGCCGCGAGTGGGAGGCCGAATGCCTCTGGGGCTATTACGGCTGGCAGTGCGAAAACGTCCGCCACCTCCGCCTGGGCTTCTACACCGGCGATATCTTCACCAAGGATCCGACGATGGATCAGGACGTCCCGCCCATCGTTGCCGAGCTCGATCGTGTCGACCCCGATGTCGTCACCGTCGCCTTCGACCCCGAGGCCAGCGGACCCGACACCCACTACAAGGTCATGCAGGCCCTCGCCGAGGCGATTCGCATCCACCTGAAGGACTCCGCCAAGACCGACCTGAAGGTCTGGGGCTATCGCAACGTCTGGTTCCGCTTCGACCCCTCCGAGGCCAACGTCCTCGTGCCGGTCACGCTGGCGATGTTCTCCACCATGCATGATGCCTTCATGAACGCCTTCATCACCCAGAAGGACGCCTCGTTCCCCAGCTACGAATACGACGGTCCCTTCTCGCTCCTGGCCCAGCGAATCCAGGTCGAGCAGTACCGCAGGATCAAGACCTGCCTGGGCCGCGAGTGGTTCCACAACCACCCGAGCGCCCTGATCCGCGCCACGCGGGGCCTGGTCTTCCTGCGGGAAATGTCGCCCAGCGAGTTCTTCGACTCCTGCCGCCAACTGCGACAGTCGATCGAAGCCCGCTGACAGGGGCTGCAATGAGGCAGAACCGGCAGACCGGGACCGCCGAGGGAAAGGGGGAACAGCCGATGGAGAGATTTGAACTCTCAACCCCGGCTTTACGAAAGCCGTGCTCTACCGTTGAGCTACATCGGCGACCGAAACCAAAAGTATACTGTCGCCCCCGGATCCTGTAAACCCCCTTCTACCGGAAATCCAAAACGCGGATCTGGGGGTGCGGCCGGCAAATGGTGGCCGATTCGAGCCACCCCCTCTGATCGCCACCCCTGGACCCGCCCTTCCTTCTACTTCGCCGGACTTCTGCAAAAATGGACCGTAGGCCTGCTTTGCAGAAATCCACGCATCCGTTATGCACTCCTGCCTCTTCGCCCGTGGGACCTGTGTTTTTAGAAGCGGTGTCCTTAGAAATGACCACACCCCAAGGCCGCTTTTCTCTTGACAGCCCTCCGGCAAGTTCTAAGGTTGCGATAGAGACGGTGCATTGACTCGTTCTCCCCACCAGGGGAGACTCCGACGCCGACAGGGATGGAGCAACCAGAGGTCATTGATGACCGAGCATAACGGGGTTGCCAGGGCTGTCAGGGAGGCGGGGGTTGCGCACGCCAGTGCAGGGGCACGGTCTTCGCGCTCCGCGCCGGTTCGCTCCGGCGGCCGCGGGGCTCACGAGAGAGGGCCCATCGCCGCATCGGAAACGATCTTCGCCCGTCCCGCCGTCATTCCTTTCCAAACGATCTCGGCACGGTACTGTGCATCTTTGGCCGCCTTTGCGCTCCCGCCGCGCACGCTTCGATCTCACCCTGTCCGCACGCGGATATCGATCGGGCGCCGCCGAGCCCACCGGTCCCGAGATCGGCCGACAACGCACTGACCACCTTTACCACGAGTCAATGCACACGCGGAATCAGGAGAGTGAGATATGCGTAAGAGAGTGCTTCTTGTCATGGCCCTGGTTCTGGCCTTGTCTACGGTTGCCCCCGCCGAAAGCTTCTGGGGCGGACTGCTCAATGGCGTCTTTCATGTGGGTTCCGGTACGGATTCCTCGGAGAATGAAGATTCGAACTTTAACTCCCGTGGGTACCAGTACGCGGAAGTCCAGGGCAGCCCGCTTGGCGTCGGTTACGTCGGGCAGGCCGCAGGGGCAGCGGGTTTCCAGAATAGCGATATGAATTCGCAGCAACAGGGCGCGATCGCCGGCATGGGCCAGATCGTGGTCGTCGCCGATGGCAGCTCGGCCACCGGTTTCCAGGCCGGCTATGTCTACGACACGCAATCCGGCCCCTGGGGAACGCAGAGCTACCTCATCGCCGCAACCCAGTTCAGCTACGTCAGCACGCAGGAAGGCGGATCGGCCACCACCACCCAGACCGCAGTGGTCACCGTATACCAGAACCAGAGCAACACCACAGACCCGGACTAACGCTCGCCCGGCCCCACGCGGCCGCTCGGCCGCGGATGCCGCATGGTTCCAGGCCGGCCGCCTTACACCTCCGGCCGCCGGCCTGGACGATTTCTTCACCCTGCCATATCCCCCGCGTCCGCAAAACGGGTGGCAACCGTAGGGCGACGCGTTCGTAGTGTGCCCGTAAGGGCATACCGCCCCAAAGAAGGCAACGCCGTACAACAGACCCGCACACGGCCCGGTCGTCACGGTCCCGTGAACATCCGAGAAGACAAGCTACTGTCCGCCGAGGGCTTCGATGTCGGCGGCGTCTTTGAGACGGCCGGTGGCGTTCTTGTTGGTGATGAAGTCTTCCCGACGGATGAAGTGGACGCGGATATCGCCGTAGCCACCGACGATGAGGTGTTCAACCCTGTGCTTGTTGAATAACTCGAGCAAC
>CAZTGH010000162.1:6470-11125 GCA_964612985.1 uncultured Pirellulales bacterium | reverse complement strand
ACGGTGGTTTAACGATTCTCTAACTTGGTCGATCATGTAAACAACTGTGGACGCATGGAGTTGTGGTCCACTCCGCATGTTTCTCAGCGCCATTTTGGGTATCGCTGCGCGGGGTGGAATAGGTCGAGACAAGCGTTTGAATGCTCGTCTCAAACGGTGGTTCAAGTTGCAAAGACACGCTTGGGCAGCCGCGTTCCGATTGGAACCCACTCGGTTCGGTCGGGGACGATGCGGGGCCCAAGGGTGGATTTCCAGTGAAACGAAATCGACTCGCAGCCATCAATCGCGTTTTAGCGAGGGAGTGAGAGATTTGAGGAGAACATCAGCGAAAGCCCGGGCGTGGCAGTGTTTGCGGTGCCCGAGGGTGCACGACCTGCGAAATATTCCGGTCTTGCCTCGCTGATCCTGCGCTTCCGTCGGTACGGTTGCGCACCTCAGAGTCGTTTCTTTGGAGCTTCCCTGCCACCGGCCTTCACTACGTCCCAGTAAATATTACTCGCAATACTGTGGTGTGGAAAGGTAGGGAACATGGACGCCATTTTGATGCAGGTCACTCTTCAGGCCGGTATCGCATGCCTCTTCACCTTCGCCCTCGGTGTCTGTCTGACGGTGCTGGTCTACGGCATGATCGCTCGCACACGGAAACGAACCGTGGAAGAGGATCTTCAAAGGCAGATTGACGGGGCGAAACGAGAGGCGGAGAACATCATCAAATCCGCCCAAATCGAGGCGGCGGCCGAGGCCATCAAGAAGAAAGAGCAATTCACCGTTGAAGCGAACCAGATTCGGGGCGAACTGCGGGAAAATGAGATGCGCCTATCCAAACGGGAAGACGCACTCGACCGCCAGACCGACTTGCTCCAGAAGCAGGAAGCGGCCCTCAAGAAGCAAGAACAGGAGGTAGAACGCAGACTTCGCAACACCGAACTCAAGGACAAACAGCTCTCGGTTCTGATCGCCCAGCAGAAGAATCAGTTGCTCAAGATCACCGCCATGAACGTCGAGGAGGCCCGTCAGCTTCTGCTCAATCGTCTGGAGGACGAGTGCGAGCACGAGATGTCGTCGCTGATTCAGCGAAAGGTGGAAGAGGCGCAAGAACTGGCCGATGGCAAGAGCCGGGAGATCCTCAGCACGGCGATTCAGCGGTATGCCGCCGAGCAGACGTGCGAAGTGACCGTATCCACGGTGGACATCCCGAACGACGACATGAAGGGGCGGATCATCGGCCGTGAGGGCCGTAACATTCGTGCCTTCGAGAAGGCTACGGGCGTCGACGTAATCGTTGACGACACGCCCGGCATGGTCGTCGTCAGCGGGTTCAGTCCCGTGCGCCGCGAGGTCGCCCGCCTGTCGATGGAACGCCTGATCCAGGACGGTCGCATTCACCCGTCCCGGATCGAGGAACTGGTGGCGCAGACCCGGAACGAGGTCAATGCCAAGGTGCTTCAACTGGGCAAGGACGCGGCGGTCGAAACCAACGTCCGGGGCCTGCCCAACAAGATCATCAGTTTGCTTGGCTCGCTGGCGTACCGCACCAGCTACGGCCAGAACGTGTTGCGTCATAGCGTGGAGGTCGCATTCCTCAGCCAGGTGATGGCGGATGAACTGGGCCTGGACGGCTCGATCGCCCGCCGGGCTGGACTGCTCCATGATATCGGCAAGGCCATCGACCACGACGTCGAGGGCAGCCACCCCACGATCGGGACCAATTATCTCAAGCGGTTCAACGAATCGTCGATCATCCTCAATGCCGTGGCGGGCCACCACGGGGATATTCCTCCGGACAACCCCTATACCCCGCTCGTGGCGGCCGCTGACGCCATCAGCGCCTCGCGACCGGGCGCCCGACGCGAAACGCTGGAACGCTACATCAAGCGCCTGGAGAAGCTCGAGGAGATCGCCACGGGTTTCAAGGGCGTCGAAACCGCCTATGCCATCCAAGCCGGGCGCGAGATTCGCGTCATCGCCAACGCCAACGAGGTGGACGACGAAGCCGCCATGAAGGTCGCCCGCGACATCGCCAAGAAGGTCGAAGATGAGATGACCTATCCCGGCGAGATCCAGATCACCCTGTTGCGGGAGGTCCGCTGTATCGAATACGCCAGATAAACGACGGGTGGAGGCCACGGCCTCCATTCTGGTCGGAAGGGAGCCATGAGGCTGAACGTACTGTGCATCGGTGACATTGTGGGACGACCGGGCCGACGGGTCCTGGCCGAAAACCTGAAGGCTTTCGTGCGGGAGCAGTCGATCGACTGCGTCATCGCCAACGCAGAGAATGCCGCCGGCGGCTCGGGGCTGACGCCCCAGATCTATGACAAGCTGCTTCGCTACGGGGTGAACCTCATCAGTCTTGGCGATCACGCGTTTCGCAAGCGCGACATCATCGAGACGCTGGAGCGAAATGACGATATCTGCCGGCCGGCGAACTTCTCGGAGCACGCCGCCGGTCGAGGTACAGCCCTCTACAAGACCAGCAAAGGTCCGGTAGTGGGCGTGTTGACGCTGATCGGCCGGTTATTCATGAAACCGGCCGACTGCCCCTACGCGGCCGCTGACAAGTGGATTCCCCGGTTGGCGAAGGAGGCGGACGTGATCGTGGTGGACTTCCACGCGGAAGCGAGCAGCGAGAAGATCGCGATGGGCTATCACCTGGACGGTCGCGTCAGTTGCTGCTTCGGGACGCACACGCACGTGGTTACCGCCGACGAGCGGATTCTGCCCCGAGGCACCGCCTACATCAGCGACATCGGCATGACGGGCGCCCACGATTCGGTTCTCGGCCGCAAGAGCGAGAGCGTGCTGAAATCGTTCCGCACGCAGATGCCGGTCCCATTCGAGATCGCCACAGGCGATGTGCGGATCAACGGCATCGTGGTAACGATCGACAGCAATACGCGCCAGGCCGAGCGGATCGAACGGGTCCGCATCGACGCCGAAGGGCAGGATGAGACGCGCTACGACAGCGACGACGGTCGGGCCGAGTACTACAACACGTTCTGAGCCTTCAGCAGATTAGTTCCAGGCATGCCTCGCCCGGACCGGTTCGCTAACGAACCGGTTCTTTGGCATCTCCGTAGAAGGCCCGCAGGGTGACGCCGGTGTAGTTCTCAGCGCCTCGCACGAGTACATAGTACGTCCCGGCTTTGGGCGTACTGACGATCACCTTCTCGTCGTTTCCGATCAGGTACGGACGGTAGTCCCAGGCGGAGGTCGTCGGCTTGGCGCCGCGACGCACGTACAGATCGGCGTCGCCGGTGCCGCCTGAGATCGAAATCTCCAGTTGCGCCTGGTCGGCGGGGACTTCGATCTTGTAGTACACCTCACTGGCCGCAACGCCCTTGAGCCCGCCGACGGCAGCGCCGTTGGGCAGAGCGGCTACGCCATCCCTGGGTTCCTCGGCTGCTTGGCCGGAGGTAAAGGCCTCGACGGTCGCCGAGGCGGTCAGGCGAATGATGGAATTGTTGCAGCCGTCGATCATACGGTCGGGCGTCATCACACTGAGAGACACCGGGATCAGCTCGGAGAATTCTCCGCCGTCGGCGACCACCAGCGACTCGGGACGAACCTCATCCGAGTCGATCGTGGTCCCGCCCACGCCCAGCAACTCCAGTTTGATGACGTAGTCAGCGGAGGCGAAGCCGCCGGCACTGCCTGAAAACAGGCTGGGACTGACGGTGAAATTGGCGATGAGCTTGGTCAGCGTCGAGGCGCTGGGGGCATAGTCGAGCATCCACTCCATCTCATGGCTGCCCGAGACCAACGTGGAATCATCACCGGCAGGGTCTTCGGCAACGATGTCCGGCCAGAGTCCCGTCGCGATGCTCCGGTCGATCGGGTAGACGTATGGGCACCACCCGCCACATTCAAGGGTCAGGCTGCCGTTTCCGGTAATCTTCAGAGCCGAGTACGCGGGCTCACCTGCGGCAGTGGCAAGGGCCGAGGCCACAAGCGTCACGTCGGCATAGGCACGGTACCCCTTCAGCAGGATGTACCAGGTGCCGGCCGCCGGCTCGTTCACCACGACGGATTCGTTGTTGCCCGGCAGAAAAGGACGATAGTCGTAGAGGTCTGTGGTGGGCAGTGCGTCCTTCTTGACGTAAAGATCACAATCGCCGGTGCCGCCGGAGATGCGGACTTCCAGCTTCGAGCGGCCGAACGGAACCTCGAGCTGATAGAACCGCTCACTGTCGGCAACTCCCGCCAGGCGGGCCAGAGGGGTGCCGCTCGTCAGCGGAGTGGCGACAGCGCTCGCGGAGCAGATGACTTCGAGGGTCAGATCGGAATAGTCGGCGAAGCCTCGGAGCATGATGTACCAGATCCCCGCTTGCGGGCTGGCGACGGTCACACTCTCGTCGTTGCCAACTTTGTAGGGGCGATAGTCGTATGCCCCTGTGGTCGGCTCGGCGCCGTGGCGCACGTACAGATCACAATCGCCGGTGCCGCCGGAGATACGAACGACCATCTCGTCCGCGCCGTTCGGGACGACGACTGTGTAGTATTGTTCACTTCCGGCTTGTCCCGAGATGCCCTCGACGGGAACGCCATTGAGCAGACCGACCGGGTCTGCCATTGCAGCCGAACCCAACAGACAGACGACCACCCCAAGGACCACGGCATGGCTCTGAAACGCTCCACGCGACCCTTTCATCCCG
>CAZTGH010000162.1:1333-6460 GCA_964612985.1 uncultured Pirellulales bacterium | reverse complement strand
CTCTCTAAAACCCTGGTACCCCCTGCCCGAGTCCGTCCCTGGGCTCCGGACAGACTTCCGTACGTACGGCTATCCGGTTCCCGCCGCATCGAGCCCCACAGCTCTGTGTTACGCAGCCTTCCTGCTTCTGGAGCCGCTATGGTGCTCTCGGATTCCACCCCTTCTGTGAATCTGCCAACAAAACCCAGCAGCCCCAAGCCGCCTATTTTACCATATTGCATTCTGGAACAACAGAGAAATCCCCTTATGGCGAGGCGACAAGTTGCAGGCGGGCGGTCCGCGATGGGTGCAACTCCTGCGGTGGCGCGCAGACGCCACGGGGAGCATGCGAGACAGGGTCGCGAATTGTCCCATCCCCGGAAACAGGGCGGGATATTATGGGGCGGAAGGGCGACGCTTGGCGCGCGCCGAAGCCGAGGTTCGCCGGGACTTGCGTTTGGCCTTCTTCAGCTTCAGGGCGAATTTGGTCTCTTCGCCGGTCTCCTCGTTGATGACTGCGAACTGTCCGGTGTCGTCCCGCTGCATCTGGTCGTTGGCGTTGAGCAATTCGATTCCATAAACCGTGCCGTCCGGTGCCAGATCGATCACCAGCTCCTCGCTGAGTTTGATGGATTCGGCGTCGGCCTTCTTGTTCTTGAAACGGATATAGCCGACGTTAAAGCGGGGGTCGTACGTGAACTTCATGCCGCCAAACCTTTCCAGTCCATCAGAAGTACCTGGTGACCACCGAGATCACCAGCCACCCGTCATAGCGCCGAATGGCGTATGCTTCAACCTGCTTGGTCTTGTACCGTTTGCCGCGCCACCGTTTCTTGAAGGGCACGTTGCGACGGAAACCGACCCGACCGAACTTGGCATCGAACCGCTCACCGGCCTCTACGGCCAGTTTCACCTCCTCCTCGGTGGCGCCACGCTCGGCCAGACGGTCACGCGCATGGGGATGAAGATTCACCGTCATCGCCGTGACTTTCTGCGGGAGGCAGCCAACCCCTTTACCGGGAGATCGGTGGTGCCGATAACATGAATATACCGAAATCGGCGGTCCGTCGCTACAAATTTCTTCATGGAATCTACGTCAGAAATGGATTCGAGTTTCTTTCTCGCCCGACCGTCGTTCTCATCGCATGGCCCGGATAGACAGCGGTCCGCTCGGGCAGGACGAAGAGCCTGTTCCGGATGCTTTCGAGCAGTTGCTCATGGTCGCCGCCGGGAAAATCCGTCCGCCCGATCCCGCCGGCAAAGAGCGTATCTCCTGCGAAGACAACCGCTTCGGGTTCCGCGTAGAGGCAGATGCCGCCGGGGGTATGGCCCGGGGTGTGGAGCACCTTGAGGACGATGCCCGCCCCCTGGACCGTGTCACCGTCTTCGAGCAGGACATCAGCGGCGTTAGTCTCGAAGGGGATCATGGCCATCTCCGAGAGGTTGGCCTGGGCGTCGGTGAGCATGGGGGCGTCGAGCCGGTGGATGTAGACCTTGGCTTGGGGGAACTTAGCCCGCAAGGCGGCCAGTCCTGCAATATGGTCGACGTGCCCATGCGTCAAGACGATGGCGGTGGGCGTCAGGCCGTGCTCGGCAAGAAACGCGATCATCGGACGGCTGTCGAGTCCCGTATCGATGACGAGGCACTCGGAGGCTGACTCATCCCGGCGGACCACATAACAGTTGGTCTCGAAATCCCCGAGAATCAGCCGGTCGATCTTCATATTCAGGTTCCGTCAGGTGAATCTATCCCGCGTTGGGGTCGGCCGTCTGGGCGGGTTCGGGTGCAGGTTCAGGCACCGGCTGGTTTGGCTCCGTCGTCGGAGCCTCCGCCTCCTGCGGTGCGGGCGCCGCCTTGTCCTCCAGCAGGTCGGCCTGGCGTTTGGTCAGATAGTTGGCCTTCCACTCGGGGATCTGGTAGACCCAGCCCTTATGCCTGAGGGTGAACCGCTGGGCACGCTCCTGGGCCTGGAGCTTGGCCTCTTTCTTCTTCAGCTCCTCTTCCGATTCGACCTGTCCGGGCTTCATCGTAACCGGCGCCTTATCCGTAAACTCCGCCTGACACATCAGATAGGCCTTGCCATCCTTACGTGCGATTCTGAGGCGGTATTCGGTGGAATCGTCGAGGCGGCAGACGTACCGATAGTTGAAGCTCAGCTCGCCGATTCCGGAGGGCGTGTTCACATCGTCAAACCGCAGGCTGTTCAGGGCCCCCAGGACGCTCTTGGCATCGCTGTCTTTGAGTTCCTTGTCGTCGGGCATGCCGACCATAATGGCCCCCTCACCCGTCTCCGCTGCCTGGAGGGTATAGGAACCATCGGGCGTGGTCACAGTAACGGTGTTGACATCCTGCCGCTCGACCGAGGCGATCTCCTGATTGACGTATTCGATGGGGGTCGTGCGAATGTACGGGGCGTTCTCGGCCAGGTACACGGTATCCTGAGAGGCGAGCCGGACGTAGGTGCCCTTGCCCTCGTCCAGGGCCTTGCCGATGATGACTCCGGTCAGGAGCGAGCCATCGGCCTTGAGGAACTTGACGACATTCTGCGCCTGCTCCTCGGTGACCTCCAGGTCCTCGTGATTCTTCGGATTGCTCGTATAGGCTTCGAGCGTCTTGATATCGAGCGCCTTGGTGATCAGATCGTTGATCCGTTTGGGATCGGCGGGATAGCCGGCCTCGTTGGTCACGACGAATTGCTGTTCGCGGCGCTCAATGGTCACGGCGTCGTCGCCTTGACCGATCACAATGCTGTCGATCTGGCCCGGATCCAAACCCTGGATCAGATAGGACGGTCCCGAGGGTTCGACGCCCGAGCGATTCGCCAGGCGCGACTGAACGACCGCCCAGACCACCATGATCGCAGCTACCACGGCCAGAATACCAAGATTCCTGTTGCTCATTTAGAAAACCCCTTTATCGATGATTGACGATCTCCCGGGACCGATCAACGATCAATGATCCAGCTTATGCGTCGCTGGCATGACTGATGTAGTGTCGCCGGCGAACGCTGCGCCAGACGCCCAGAACGAGGGCGATCAACATCACCACCCCGGGCACCAAGCCCATGTTGAAACGCCGCAGCGAGTTGCCCAAGGCCTCGATCTCCTCGCGTCGCCGGGCGTTGACTTCGCGGAGCTGACGTTGAGCCTCACGGATCTTCAATTCCAGATCCCGCTTCTTGTCGATGATCGAGCTGCCGACGACCTCTTGTTGCTCGGCCTGGTCCGTATTCACCAGGTTCTCTAGTTCCTGATTGAAACCTTCGATCTGCGCGTTGATCAGCGCGACCTCGTTGGCGGTCTCCTGCTCGGCCTGCCGCTCGATCTCATCGACCACGGTGAACGGTCGCTTGTAGTTGCCCCGCGAGCGGATCGAGATCAGGTCGCCTGAGCCGCTCAGGTCCTCAATCGCATTGATCAACAGAGCGCTGTTGTCGCCGACGACCATCTTGCCGAACAGGGACTGGGCGTAGGCCATCTGGTCGCTGAGGAAGTCCACATCGCTGAACACAACCACGGCGCAGTCCTCGGACGCTTCGGTCAGGCCCGTGATGCGCTTGGTGACCATCGTCGGCTCATTGGGGTCTTCCGCATCTTCGTCGGGCGTGTCGGCTTCCACTTCGACCTCGATGCCCTCGGGGAAGCTGCTCTTGAACCGACCGGTCACCAGGTAGCCCATCGGGACGGGCTGGTCGCCTTCGATGAACTTGGCCATCAGCTTGTCGGGATCGGGGAACATCAACTCGAACGAGCTGCTGACGCTCCAACTGTTGCCCTCATCCGTCGTCATGATCAACGGCGTTCTGGCGATATCGGACGTGCTCGCGGCCGCCGGCTGGTTGGGGTCGTCTTGGGCCATGGGCTGGCCTGCCGGCGGGATTTCCCGCAGGACGCCGGCAAAGAGGACCTTGACCTCGTTCAGGTCGGCTGTGATCGCGGTCTCATCGTTGAAGCACGGCGGCGTGAGCCCCAGAAAGCCCATGATCGGCTGGGGTCGCTGGTTGGCCGCCAGGGGCGCATCGAGCACCAGCGACCGGTCGCCCGCAAAGGTGTTGGCGGGCATCTGAAGGCCCCAGGCCCGCATCACGCGGTCGAGGTCGGAACTCTGCTTCTCGGCGGTCATCTGCATCGGATTTCGCTGCGGACGATCCACGATGGCGTGCGGATCGACGCAGACGATGGCCCGTCCGCCCTTGAGGACGAACTGATCGATGGCAAACTGGGTCTGCTCGGGCAGATCTTTTGGGTGGATCACGACGAGGATATCCACGTCGTTGATGTCGTTGACGTCCTTCGGCACCTCAGTGACATCATATTGCTGGCGGAGCTGCTCGACGATGGTCCAGGCGGGCTTGGGCTGCTGGCCCTGCATCTGCATCATCTGGGCCATGTACCCGGTCACGTCATCGCCCATGACCGGCAGCGAGCTCATGATGCCGACCCGCGTCTTCTGACGGGTAATCGCGGTGTCGATCAGGTAGCTGATGTCGTATTCGACGAAGTTCTGCCGGTCGGGCGAGAAGAAAGGAATCGTCTTCTCGACGCCGAACTGCGTCTGGACCGCCAATCCGAAGAAGAAGCTCTCTTCTTCGGTGATGGGAAACCGCCGGAGCCCCAGGCGCAGGGCCTGCTCTTCCTCTTCGCTGAACGGCCTGGGATCGATCACCTCCAGATCCACCATCCCGTTCGAGGCCGCCACGTACTCGTCCAGCAGGGCGCGGACGAACTCGTAGTAGCTGTTAAAGAAGCGGATCTGATCGGGTCCCTTCAGCGCCGCGGTCTTGGCGTAGAAGAGCTTGATCTTGATCGGCTGGTTAAGCCGGCCCAGGATGGCCTTGGTCCCGTCGCTCAAGGTGTAGATCTGCTGGTCGGTGACGTCCACCTTCCACCGCCGGCCCAGATTCTGCGAGATGCTGATCCCACTGAAGGCAATGACCAGGACCAGGACGGCCCCGAGGATTGCGCGAATGGTCCGATTCATTAGCTGGCCTTCCTTTCATCCAAAACGATCGCACAGGCCGCAACCCAGCCCACAATCAGGAGAACGAAATAGGCGATATCCTGGAATTGCAGGATCCCCCGCTGCATCGAATCAAAATGCACTTGAAAACTCATGCCCTCCACCGCCGAGACCATGCCGGCCGGCAG
>CAZTGH010000162.1:0-1323 GCA_964612985.1 uncultured Pirellulales bacterium | reverse complement strand
CGAAGAGGAGAAACAGAGGAAGCCTTTCGTGGGGCCGGCCGGCAGAAAGCTCGAAACATAATTCAGCGTTGTCGGCATACCCGCGAATACCAGCACGGCGCAAGCCACCACGCTGAGCACGAACGCAATCACCTGGTTCTTGCTCAATGCCGAGAAGAAGCAGCCGATCGCCAGGAACCCCCCCGCCATCAGGAAAGCGCCGAGATAGCCGGTGACGATCAGGCCCACGTCGGGATTGCCCAAGTAGAATACCGTCACGATAAGGGGAAACGTCAATGCCAGGGCGATGCCCAGGAACAACCAGGCGGCGAAGAATTTCGCCAGCACCGCCTGCACGATCGTGATCGGCAGTGTGAACAACAACTCGATGGACCCGACCTTGCGTTCTTCGGCCCAGAGCCGCATCGCAGTCGAAGGGACCATGAACACGAACAGCAGTGGCAGGTTCATGAAAAACGCTCTGAGATCGGCCTGGCGAGCCTCGTAGAAACCTTCCTTGAAGGTCAGGTAGCCCGCGAAGAACAGAAAGATCACCAGAAAGACATAGGCGAGTGGCGTCGCAAAGTAGCTTTTCAGCTCCCTCTTGAATACCGCCCAAAAGCTGTTCATATCATACTCCGCTTCGAATGGATGGTCGATTATGGATTACAGATGCCGGCAACCGTTCGTCGTCAGTTTGTCGCGACCGCCTTGGTACGGGTGATCTTGCGGAAGACCTCGTCCAGGCCGGCGTGGTATTTCTCTTTCAGCTCTCTTGGGGTCGAATCGACCAGGATCTTCCCTCGGGCAACGATGATCGCCCGGGAACAGACGGCGTCGACCTCTTCGAGGATGTGCGTCGAGACGATGATGCACTTGTCCTTGGCCATGGTGGAGATCAGCTTTCGGACCTCGTGCTTCTGGTTGGGGTCGAGGCCGTCGGTCGGCTCGTCGAGGATGAGCACGTCGGGGTCGTGGACCAGCGCCTGGGCCAATCCGACGCGACGCTTGTAGCCTTTGGAAAGCGTCTCGATGGTCTGGTGGTAAACCGACTCGATCGAGCACATCGGGACGACGCGGTCCAGCGCGGCTTTGCGGTTACGCCCCTTGATCTGACGAACATCACAGATGAACTTCAGAAAGCCCCCCACCGTCATCTCCGGATAGGCGGGGGAGTTTTCGGCCAGATATCCGAGCGAGCGCCGCACGCCGACCGAGTCGGTGCGAATATCATGGCCACAGACGCTGGCGGTGCCCCCGTCGGGGCGGATGTAGCAGGTCAGCATGCGCATCGTCGTGGTCTTGCCGGCCCCGTTGGGTCCGAGAAAACCAAACAGCTCACCT
>CAZTGH010000161.1:0-11137 GCA_964612985.1 uncultured Pirellulales bacterium | reverse complement strand
CCCCGTAATCGGGCAGTGACCTATCGAGGACCACTGCCCCATTCCTTTATGTGTATCCTGCCGGAAACAATCGCATTCCGCCTCAAGGTGAATTGCCACCGGATCATTGCGGATAATGGCTTGGTAAGAATCCCCGTCAGTGAATCGACGCCAGCGGCACGATCTGCCCCGCCAGCTCCGATGCGGTCCAGGGTCGCGTCAAATCGACTTCCACCAGGCAGCCGTGGTTGTGGTCGCAGGCCAGGATGATCAGGTTCTCGCCCGCCTGGCACCAGCCCGACGCCTGCGCCTGGTGCCCCAGCACGAACACATCGGCGTCCAGTCGCTCCGCCAGCCGGTCCAGCGCCCTCTGGCTGTGACGCCGTCCCCACGTCAGCACATACGCCGGCCCGGGCTTCTCGCAGTCTTCCCGCCGCAGCTCCCGCTCGAAAACCGTCGCATCGAACGCCTCCACGAACCGATCCGCCGGCAGCGAGTGCGAGATCCAGATCCGGTTCGCACACCGCACCGCCAGAGGCTGCGAAAACAGAAACTCCCGAATCGCCTCCTTCACTCCCGCACTGGCCCCCTCGAACTCTCGATCCAGCGCCGAACTCATCGCCCGGTTCATCTCCTTGCCGTTCTTCATCACCTCGCTGCGGCTGATGCACGCGGTATCGTGATTGCCCATCACAAAATGAACCCGGTCGGGAAACCGCACCTTGTACCGAACCGCCTCGAACAGCAACTGGTACGAAAGGCACCCCCCGACCTCGTCCTCCGGACCCCCGTGGATGATCTCCTGGAGAATGATATGCCGCTCGGGGTGCTGGTCCAGGTCGGCATACGCCACGAGCCGCTCGAAATTGCGTCGGTGCCCGTGAATGTCCCCCCCGATCACCACGAACCCTTCCGCCGGCAGGACAACGACGTTGCCCTGACGGAACCGGTCGCTCTGGTTCGCCGCGATTCCTTTACTGAGCAGATCGATGGTTGTTTGAGGCATTTCGGTTCGTTTTGATCTTGCCGCCGAAAATGCTGTGAATCATCGAGTCCAGGCCCGAGAGGATCTCCACCATGTTGGACGGCCGATCGGCCGGGTCGTTCTTGACGCAATCCATCACCAGCATCGACAGACCCACCGGCAACTGCGGCTTCAGTTCGTGCGGCGCCAGGCATTTCGGCGGCTCGTACAGCCCGACCGTCTTCTGCTTCTTCGGGATCAGCGTCGGCACGTTCTTGCCCGTCAGCGCCCAGTACATCGTCGCACCCAGGTTGAATATGTCCGTCTTGGGCGTCAGGTTCTTGCGTTTGACCTGCTCGGGTGCGATATAGTCCGGTGTCCCCTGGATCCGCGACTTGATCGTCCCGATCCGACAGCTCTGCCCCAGATCGATGATCTTGATCGTGCCGCCCTTGTTGATCAGGATATTGTTCGGCTTGATGTCACAGTGCACGAAGCCCCGCTGGTGCATGGCATTGAGACCCATCGCCACCATCCGAAACACCAGCAGAACATCCCCCAGGCTCAGCGTCGTCGTATCCTCCAGCGTCTTGCCGTCGAAATGCTCCATCGACATGATCAGTTCCCGGACCTTGAACATGCTCCGGATTTTCTGGAGTTTGTAGCATTTCCGGATATAGGGGTGGTCGATCTCCCGCGCCACCTTGAACTCCATCTCCGTCTGCTCGATCACCCGGTGGTCCTCCGGACGTTCGATAATCACCCGCTTCAACGCCACCTGCGTACCGTCCTCCTCGTCCGTGGCCAGATAAATCGTGCTCCGGGCCCCGTTGCCGATCCGCCGAAGGATGGTGAATTCCCCCACGCTCAGTATGTCTCTGGCCATGCGCTTGATAACCTATGAAACCAATGATTCCAGATAATGCCTATAAAATATCATGATGCGCTGTAGGGACCTTATGTTCCCTCATTCCCGGACTCCACGCGGAGCCTTCAAATCCCAATCTACGTTCTGGGAACGACCCACCGAATCCGTCGAAAGATGCGTAAACCAGGTAATTTACCGTATAAGCGGGCCCTTGTCCAGCCCGGCCCCGCTTTTCCTATCGGCACCCCCACAGAATTCTTGACAAACTTGTTGAATTTGTTATCCTTTTCGACGATAATCCGCCTGAGGCCTTGGGAACCTTCTCCCAAGGCCCCGGTGTTTTCCCCGATAGCTCAATCGGTAGAGCGAGCGGCTGTTAACCGCTAGGTTGTAGGTTCGAGTCCTACTCGGGGAGTTTGGAGACCAGACGGATCTACCGGAGCGAGTTCGCCACAGACCCTGCAACCAGCCTCTTGCGATGGGCGACACCCCAGCCTGTCCGTCTGGCACTCGTCCACCGCGCAGGCGAACCAGCCGGCTCCGCCACGTGACACGTCCCATTCCCCTTCGGTTTAGTGGGGTTCTCCGCTGCTGTGGGGACCTCGTCACCCGATTGGTTTGCTGCCTGTCGCCGGCCCTCCCGCACCGGGACAGGTCCTCAGCTCCGCACCAGCGATCCCCCGCTCCCCCCCGGGGTACGGGCGAATACCCATGCGCCCCCATCCTCATTCGCCCCGAAATTTTCACCCTGAGACGGACATTTTCGTAGATCTTACCCCCTCGGACAGTGCTCTAAACGACGCATACCTGACGGTCCGGGTCCTGCAAAACCAGGGGTTTGCCGACCCCGCCGGTCCCCCCGGAGCCCAGGCCTTCCAGAAGTTTATTCGTCTGGTAAAATGCATCGTTTTGGAATTGACATTGACGGTAGATATGGGTAAAATACGCGTTATAGGGTTAATGGTTACACTGTACAAAAAAGGGGTGTACGGGGAAAATATGCTTGACATTACATCGCGAAAGTGGTACGTTGGGCGGGATAGGAGATTTGCGTAAGCGAGTATAGGGTGCACGGCCCGCTTGGGACCCGTCAGGGTCGCTCGTTGCTCGGGCTCAATATCGAAAGGAGAGTGAGAAAGTGAGGAGGGTGGGAAACAAAGTAGCGCTTCGTTCACCAGCCTTCATGGCTTTCCGCTTTTGACGTGTTGACGTGGGATGCGTCCGTCCCGGTTGGGATCGGGCCATCGATGAGGGGGGAGCTCTCAGACAACTGAGTGGGTAGTTCTTGAAAAGGGCGATTGCCACAAACAGGCCCGCAGGCCTCGTTGGCGGCATGCGCCTGGGATCGGGGGGGTAACAAGAATGAGAAATCTGGCAACGACTTTCTTGGTGGTGACGGCATTTCTGGCCGTCACGGCCGCGGCCTCTGCCGCTTCCGTGACACCGAAGATGCTCGTCAATCCACCGGAGCCCTTTGTGAGCGTCTCCATGCAGCAGGAGCCCGTCGAGATCGGGACGCTGTACGGACCCGGGCCGAGATCGGCTCTTTTTCAGCTCTACGCTCACGTCGTGGCCAATTGCCCGTACCATGTCGCCGCTTCGTTTCAGAGCTTCCGGCATGTGCACGGCAAGACGGTGATCCGTGCCAAGGATCTGTCGGTAGCAGTCAACAACAAGCCGATCCCGGTCGGCAAAGGACGAGCCGCCGTGGTCCACTCGACGAAGCCGACGCCGCCCAGTGGCGTGGAGGTCCCACTGGCCCTCCTCGTCAAGGTCCAGGGCCTGGATCGCTATCCGCAGGGCTCGTATCGCGGCGCCCTGGTCATAACGGTGATGGCCGGACCCTGACCGGCGATCGGACCGCTTCGCGGTAGCCGGACGGTTTGCGTCGGGCAAACAGAAAAACGTTCATTCGCAAAATAGTAGATTGCCCAGGACCTAGGGAAAGGTGCTATCCCCAATAGAGGCCCCCTCTACTTGGGACGGGGGAGAAAGGAGGTATGGTGATGACGCAATGACATCTCGCAGGCGAGTGGCCGCTTGCGAGCCGCCGAGAGAGGTTGGCCCCCTCGGGGCGGTTCTATGATGTCAAATGCCAAGTGGGAATGAAAATCGCAGGTCGAATTTGAATCCATGGGCCACGGCTTTTCGGACAAGGAGCGGGCAGATCCGGACAGGTCGGTGAACAGACAGTTGCCTGCTGCTGAGTGCGGCTTAGGTGTTTGTGGTGCCTAGCCGGATTTTCTGGGTTTAGCTCCACTGGGCCGTATCGGCCAATTCGGAGCGAGGGTTTTAAGTTAGAAAGGAAGTGAAGATGTTGAAGAAAAGTCTTTTTGCAGTCGCAGTGGTTGCTCTGCTGGCGGCAATGGCCCCCGCGGGCGAGATCAAGCTGATGAGTTGGCCGACGTCCTACATTGCTCAGGAACTGACGGACATCCCGGTCCTGATGGACATTGGGTACTGGGTGTTCATCAAGGACCAGGACAAGCTCAAGATCAAGCTGTCGCAGACGGGTTCGCAGGGCTCGAACACGGGTCAGCACCAGTATGAAGGTTGCACGAACGTGACGGTGCAGTCCAACTTCGATCTGAAGTTGAGCTGCTCGATCGCCAGCAATGGCGCCGTCGGCGGCGACTACAGCTGCTCGGTGACCCCGAGCACCCTGCCCACTGGCGGCGGCACCGTGAGTGTCTGCGCCAAGCTGGTGAAGGCGAACCTGGGCAGTGCCGGCCTGGTTGGCGGTCAGAAGGACCTGAGAGTCGCGACCGTTACGCTGAAGGTCGCCCCTCAGTAATAGCCACTCTGTGGCAGGACCCGGCGGTCGGGTGCCGGCGCATCGGCTTTCGGCGAAAGCTGAGACGGCGCGTGGCGCCGGCCGAAGCCGGGAGGCAAGTGACGAGGGGAGGGTTGGATGTCTGCATCCATCTCTCCCCTCTTTCTGTTTGTCTTCTCGATCCCGGCGAGCTTGTCGAGGCCGGGCGGGGCGGTTTGCGTCCTGGTGTGTATCTCCTCTCGATGGTCGGAGCGAATGATGATTCGCCCGTACAGGGGGACAGGCGGAGGCTCGTCCTGGTGCGTTTGGCGTCTCGGTTGGGTGGAGGCCCGCACGGCCGTGCGGGTATTTTTCTATTGGGTGTGTCTTGCTTTCGAATGGGGGTTCCCGGACGGGAGGTGCATTGGGTGGGGCCAGTCCGCTGGGGCATGGTTCCGATAAGGGCGGACCTCTCAGGTTGCCCAGGGCCGATAGCGCGCCAGTTCCGTTCTGCGGTATCCCCCAGGCAGGTGCTGAACGGTCCTAACTGCCGTAAAAACGCGAGTATAGGCAATTTGGGTGTTGACAAGCCGGGGTGAATTTGGTAAGGTGGGCAGTATGCTATCCGGGTCGATTTCGGGGGCCAGGAAGGCAAATCTTGGTGCGAGGCGGCATTGTTGGGTTGGGGGGTAGCTCATGGGGAAATCACGAGAAACAGGGCAAGTGCCTTGTTTGGAATGCCGAAGAGGTAAAGGAAACCGCATAATTGACGCAGAACAGGGGAAATGGACTGTGTCGAAGACCAGCAATCGAATTCGTGACGAGAGATGTAAAATGCTGAGTTTATGTGACAAGCGATCTCTGCCAACGGACCGGCCCCTCTTGGACGTTTCGATCTCGCAAGCCTGCGGCGGCGCGGGCGTTTCCTTGGCTCGTCTGTTGGCAATCATGGCAGTGGTCCTGGTGGCGACAAGCACGGCGTTCGGGCAGTTCATGGTCCAGCCGATGCGGATCGAGGTGCCGACCTTTCCGAACAAGCGGACGGTGGCGACGTTCGCGATCGAGAACCAGAAGACGGATTCTCCGATCACGATCGACGTTCGCCTGCTGGAGGTTGCGCAGGATCGGTTGGGGATGTGGCAAACGATCGAGCCCGATGCCCAGGTGGTGGCCGACCCGAACGGCGCGCGATGGGTGAACGTCGGCAGCGAGGACTATCCGATTACCGTGGACATCTCGGAGCTGCGCAGTTGTCTCAGTTGGCTGCGGATTGACGAGGACGTGGTCGAACTGGGTCCGGTTCAACGGCGCGTGATGAATCTGTGGATCAATGTCCCGTCGGGGGTTCAGGGCCATTTCTGTGCCGCGTTGGTGGCGCAGACGCGATTGACGCCGGACGACGACACCGGCATACGGGCGCCGGTCCTGCTTCAGATGCTGGTTCCCATCATCATCAACGTGCAAGGTCGCCCGATTCGCGACGAGATCAAGCTGACCAGTGCAGATTTGAAGTTTCGTCGGGCCGAAGGGATTCAGCCGGCGGCGACCGTGGTGACTCTCGGCGTCCAGAATGCGGGAGGGACGTATGCCCGCCTGTACGGCGTCGCCCGCGTCTATGGCGAAAGCGGTGGACATTGGCGCAAGATCACTGAGATCATCTACCCGCAGACGAGCATCATTCCGGGTGCCAAAATCAACCTTCAGCAGGATATGGAACGGCCGCTGCCGTCCGGAAAGTACCGTGTGGAGAGCGCCTTGTACGTGAACAATCGGCGGGCCGATCAGTTCGGTGACGATGTCGACTTCCAGGGCGATCCGCGCATCAAGAGCGTGGCGATGGACGCGGTGCTGAACCTGGATCCGCGAGAAGTTCCGATCACGGTCTTTCCAGGTGCGACGCGGACGGCAATCATGAAAGTGACCAACGAATCCCAGGCTCCGGTCATGGTGGACGCCGAACTGCTGGTTCCCGAGCACATGGCCGAACGAGGTTGGGCCGATGAGAACGGCAACAGCATTCTCGGGCGTGATTTCGGATGTGTGGATTGGGTGACGGTCGAGCCGACGCATTTCAGGCTGAACGGGTATGGCCGCAAGAATCTGAAGATCATCGCGCGGATGCCGTCGGGGATGGAGAATCCGCTTCCGAACTACTACGGGACGGTCAAGCTGCGGGCGCGGTATCTGGACGGCCAGGCGGGCGGCACGAGCCAGGGGTTGGTGTACCTGGATAATCGGAACGTCCAGGGCAGTCCTCGGATCAAGGATGACAACCTGGTGCTTTCGGAATCGGGCCCTTCGCGGTACATCGTGACGGCCACCTTCTCGAACATCGGGAACACGCACGTGATGCCGCGCTGCCGGGTCCTGTTGACGGAGGTCAGCCAGGGAATGATGGGCGAAACGTACCGCGACATCGAGATGACCAGCGCAAACTTCGAACAGAGCGGCAACATGCTGCCCTTGGAGATCCGCCAGTTCTCGGCGGTTCTGGACGTGGCGTCGGTGCCGGCCGGAAAAACCTACTATGTGACCGCGGTGTTCCAGTACGCCGGGGGCGCTACGGCGCAGCGTCAAGTCGCCATCCGCATTGTGGACGAGGGTGGGAAAAAGTCGGTGGAATATCTGTCTTTGACAGACGTCGGGGGTCCGATTCGGATCCAGTTGTAGCATGCCGCGGGGGCGGTTTTTGCTTAAAGCAGGGCGCGGGATCGCCGATAGATGTGGGAAAGCCGTCGGATGGCGTATATACGGCTACAGAAAGGGACGTTGACCTATGGCAAGGCAACAGATCGGAAAGGTATTATCGGGCGGGGTGATGTTTCTCTGCGTGGTGTTGTTGTTCACGCCGGCCACTCACAGTCAAGGAATCACGGCCAAGCTCAAGACGTTCGTGATCTCGGGCTCGGTGGGGTTGCCGGGCGTGACGATGCAGGGGTTGCCTGGCGCGCCAACGACCGATGAAAACGGCGTTTACACCGCTGAGGTCCCGTACAAGTGGACGGGGACGGTGACCCCGGTGAAGCTGGGGTACACGTTCGAGCCCAAGCAGAAGGCCTACAAGGAGGTGACCGAGGCGAAGACAAACGAGAACTACTCGGCGACTCTGCTGACGTATACGATTTCGGGTTCGGCGGGCCAGTCGGGCGTGACCCTGCGCGGTCTGCCCGGGGATCCGGTGACGGATGCTTCCGGACGCTATACCGCGACGGTCGAATACGGCTGGACCGGCATGGTCACTCCGGAGAAGGTGGGCTATCGTTTCGAGCCCAGCCCCAAGATGTACAGCCCGATCCAGAAGGACCTGCGGAACGAGAACTACACGGCGCACGAACTGAAGTTCACCATTTCGGGGTCCGTGGGTACGGACGGTGTGGTGATGAAGGGGCTGCCGGGAAATCCGACCACCAGCGGTGGCGGGATGTACCGGGCGGAAGTCCCCTACAACTGGTCGGGGACGGTGACTCCGACGAAGGAAGGTCACGAGTTCACGCCGGCCAGCAAGGACTACGAAAACGTGACCGAGGCCTATCTGAATGAAAACTACACAGCGCGGGTGTTCACGTTTACGATCAGCGGCTCGACCGGGCTGCCCGGCGTGACGCTGGAAGGTCTGCCCGATAATCCAATGACGGATATGGACGGTTCCTATACGGTGAGCGTGCCGTATGGCTGGTCGGGCAAGGTCACTCCGACGCGGGCGGGGTATACCTTTGCGCCGCCTACGCGGACGTACACGAAGGTGGTCGAGGACCACGAAGGCGACAATTACAATGCGGACATCATCCAGTTGACGATTTCGGGCAACGTGGGTACGAGCGACGTGACTCTGGAGGGCCTGCCGGGCAATCCAAAGAGCGACGCGACAGGCTTTTTCAGCGTGAAGGTCGAATATGGCTGGGGCGGCACAGTGACCCCGGTGAAGGAAGGCTGGGAGTTCGAGCCCAACAGCAAGATCTACAGCTCGGTGTTGTCGGATCAGACGGATCAGCGTTTCACCGCCAAGCGGATCACGTACGTGATTTCGGGCTATACGATCGGTCTGTCCGGCGTGACGATGGAAGGGCTGCCCGGGCGACCGGTGACCGACGCGGATGGCGCGTACAGCGATGAGGTGCCGTACAATTGGACAGGCGCGGTGACGCCGAAGAAGGCGGGGTACACGTTTGAGCCGGCGAACCGCACGTATGACGGTGTGCAGGGCCCGATGACGAGCCAGGACTACCAGGCGAGCGTAATCCGGTTGACCATTTCCGGTCGCGTTCTCTCGGAGACCGGTGCGGTGGCGGATGCGACGGTGAGCGCCGACAACAATGGCGGGGTCGCGACGACCGACGCGAACGGCGAGTTCGAGTTGGAGGTCCCGTACGGCTGGAGCGGCCGGATCACGGTGAGCAAGGAGGGGTATGATTTCAATCCGACGAGCAGGACCATGCAGCCGGTGATGCAGAACGTGCCCGGCGTGGGGTTCGTCGGCAAGGTCAGGATGCTGACCATTACCGACAGCATCGTATTCGGCGACGAGGGGATCCAGGGCGTGACCATCACGGCGCAGCCCGGCGGCACGACCGCGGTCACCGACACCAGGGGCAAGTACACGATCCAGGTGCCTTACGGCTGGACCGGCGATCTGATCCCCACGAAAGAGGGATTCGATTTCAATCCGCCGAGCCTGCCCTATACCGATGTGACGGAGAACATCGACAAGACGATGCCCGAGCGGGTCACGCCTCCAGTGACCCCGACGCCCCCGGACCGTGGCATCATCGAACAGCCGCAGAGGACACCGACGAGCGAGCGGCCTGGGACGCCCGGGATGACTCCGCCTGAGACCGAAGTGGACCCGGAGCGTCAGGCGCTGCTGGATCAGATCCGGCAATTGACCGAACAGCGTGACTCGCTGCTGGGGCCCTCAGGAGAATCGGGGACCGAACGCGGGTTGCCGGACATGCTGCCTCAGGGCGAGGACGAGCAGCCCCAGGAGGCCGCGCCCGGTCCGAGGCCCAGACCGCTGCCGACGCCTGCGAGAGGCGGTACCACGGTGCTGGACGTGCTGACGCGCATTTCGGAACGCACCGGAGTGCGGATCGCAGTGGATGCGACGGTGAAGCCCGATCCGGTCACGGTAGACTTCGACGTGACGCAACTGGTGCCGATGCAAGTCCCGATCGCTCTCCAGAGGATTCTGGATCAGACAAGCTATCAGTTCAAGGCGATCGGGAACATGTATTTGGTGTATCTGCCGATCACGAACACCTTCCAGGGTCAGGACCTGCGGGAAGCGCTCCAGGACATTGCGATCAGTACGGGTGTGACGATCGTTCCGGACCCGAACGTATACGGCGAGGTGTACGCGGAGCTGGACGAGGTGGACCTGGATACGGCGCTGCGTACGATCCTGGCGGGTTCTCCGTTCGTGGTGCAGAAGACGCCCGATTATTACCTGGTGGCCGATCGCAGCGTGCAAAGCGACGCGTTCCCGGAGATCAGTGAGACGCACAACGTGTTCCTGAACTACCGGACACCGGGGCGTCTGGTGGAGCTTCTGTCACCGGCGTTCGGTCAGTACGTTCGGACGAGCAACGATCCGAACAGCCGTCTGGTTTCGGTGACGGCGCCGCCGGATCTAGCGGGGCGGATCATCAGCGAAGTCAAAAGGCTGGATCTCAAACCGCGACAGGTGTTGCTGGACGCCCGGGTGGTGGTGATGGAACGCAACGATCTGCTGAACGTCGGGGTCGAGTGGGGCTGGCCGCAGATCAGCGCCGGCGCCTTCGGCACCGGGTTCAATCTCGATGACGCCGGGCGATGGCCGTGGGGGATCCAGATGGGCTACACCCCCGATCAGACGTTTACGAATTCGTTACTGATGGCCTTGAACCTGCTGGAGCAGAACAACCAGGCGGAGATCGTCTCGAATCCGCAGGTCTTGGCGCAGGACGGTCGGTTGTCGGAGCTCGGGGTGATCACGGAAGAGTACTTCCTGCTGACCCCGCAGAGCGGCAACAACACGCTGTTCTACACGCAGGCGGAGATGGTGACGATCGAATCGGGTACGAAGCTGAGCATTACGCCTCGAGTCGGCGACAATAACGATATCACGCTGGAGATGGCGACCGAAGTCAGCGACAGTGTGCCCAAGGGCGCCGGCAGCGATCTTCCGGTGGTGACGCGACGGACGGCGCGGAACGTCGTGACCGTCCGAGACGGCGGTACGGTCGCCTTAGCGGGGCTGACGGAGAGTCGCACGAAAAAGAGGGACCAGCGCGTGCCCGGATTGCACAAGCTGCCTCTGGTGGGTGGATTGTTCAAGAACAACGACAACGAGACGTCGTCGCGAGAGATCGCGGTGTTCGTGACCGCCCACCTGGTTCCCGACGGGACGACGGTGAAGGCGGCCTCGACGCGGGTGCAGCCGCTGCCGCCGCTGGGGTCCGGGGCTCCGGACTCGGGCAGGGCACCGGTCAGCCGGGATTTCCGCAGCGAACTGGAGCGCAGTATCCAGACGGTGAGATAGTCAGGTTAGCCAAGGAGTATGAAAGCCGTGCGGATCAAACGAGAGAGCCTAGCAAGT
>CAZTGH010000160.1:4263-11195 GCA_964612985.1 uncultured Pirellulales bacterium | reverse complement strand
CCGATGTCCGCGACGGACAGCGCTATGGGGTAAATGTGCCAGACGGCGTATCGGTCGAGTTCGGTGCTGTGATGGAGCGCATGCGAAGCATACGGGCCCGCATCAGCCATCATGACTCTGTGAGACGATTCTCCGGATTGGGTGTGGACGTCTTCCTGGGCGAGGGACAGTTCACGGGTTCGGACACGATCTCGGTGGCGGGCAGTGCGCTGAGGTTCAAGAAAGCCATCATCGCGACGGGTGCACGGGCCGTGACGCCCCGTATCGAAGGAATCGAGAAGGTGGACTTCCTGACAAACGAGACGGTTTTCAATTTAACCGAACGGCCCGCTCGGATGGCTGTCATCGGTGGCGGCCCCATCGGCTGCGAACTGGCGCAGGCCTTTCAAAGGCTTGGCACGCAGGTGACCCTGTTCCACAAGAACGAGCATCTGCTCGATCGCGAGGATGCGGACGCAGCGGATATCGTTCAAGAGCGGTTCCAACGCGAGGGCATCCACTTGATCCTGGGCTGTGCGCCGACCCGGGTGGAGGCGCGGGGTCGAGAGAAGGTGGTCTATTACCGGTGCGAGGAGCAGGAACGCAGCGTAGTGGTCGATCAGATCCTGGCGGGCGCCGGCCGGGCTCCTAATGTCGAAGGCTTGAATCTGGAATCGGTCGGCGTACAATACGACAAGCGAAGGGGTATTCAGGTCGATGACCGCCTTCAGACGACCAATTCTCGTATCTATGCCGCCGGCGATGTCTGCATGAAATGGAAGTTCACTCACGCCGCGGATGCAGCCGCTCGCATCGTGATCCAGAATGCGCTATTCTTGGGGAGAAAGAAGCTCAGCAGCCTGACCATGCCCTGGTGTACGTACACGGACCCGGAGATCGCTCATGTCGGTCTGTACGAAAGCGAAGCAGAAGACCGTGGCATAAAGGTAGATACCTACCAGGTCGAGTGGAACGAGGTGGATCGGGCGATCGCCGATGGTGAGGAGGAAGGCTTTGTCAAGATTCACGTGCGTCAAGGAACGGATCGCATCATCGGTGCCACCATCGTTGCCGCTCACGCCGGCGAAATGATCAGCGAAGTATCGGTGGCGATGGCCGGCAAGATGGGGCTCGGGGCGCTGTCAAAGGTCATCCATCCGTATCCGACGCAGGCCGAAGGCATCAAGAAAGCCGCCGATGCCTTCAGCCGCACCCGACTGACGCCCATGGTGAAGAAGCTGTTCTCAGGTTGGCTGGCCTGGAACCGCCGATGTGGAGGGGGGCGGAAATGACGCCGTCGTCACGCTTGGTCTTCGTGGGCGCAGGGCATGCCTCCCTCTTTACTCTGGCGCGCCTTAGTGACTTCATCAGACAGGGAGTCTCCGTGACCGTGATCTCCTCGTCGCCGTTCTGGTATTCCGGCATGGGACCGGGCCTGCTCTCCGGACAGTACGAGGCGGCGGAAGCCAGTGTAGATGTCCGTGCCATGGTGGAAGCAGGGGGAGGTTCGTTTGTCGCCGAGCATGCAGTTGCCATTGACGCCGCTCAGCGCCAGGTGGTCACAAAGGTCGGCCGCGAGATTGCTTACGATGTGCTCTGTCTCAACGTCGGAAGCGTAGTCTCGCAGGGAACGGCCCAGACTGATTCGGATTGGCAGTTTCCGGTCAAACCGGTGTCGCAGTTTCTGGCTCTGCGAAACCGTCTTCTCAGTCTGGCCGCCGAACGGCCCGTCCGCCTGTTGATCGTAGGGGGTGGCCCGGCGGGATGCGAGGCGGCGACCAATGCTCATGCCCTGTGCACTCGCCACGGCCTCAAGATTGAAATCAAGATAGTGACGGCTGCTGACTGTCTGCTCGCTGATTTTCCCGCCAGGGCGACGGAGAGAATGACGAGCTGGTGCCGGCAAAACGGCATTGTGATTGACGCCAACCGGCGTTTGTCGCATTGTGAGGACCGAAGTGCGTTGTTCGAGGACGGTTCTAGGGAACAGACTGACCTGGTGATCCTGGCTACCGGAATCCGTCCGCCCGATCTCTTGAAACGATCGGATCTGGCGACCGACGCACAGGGTGCTCTGTTAGTGGACGAGCACCTGCAATCAGTATCGCATCCCGGCGTTTTCGGAGGCGGTGACTGCATCTGCTTCCAACCTCGTCCACTCGATCGCGTCGGTGTCTTTGCTATTCGACAGGGTCCGGTCTTGTGCGCCAATCTTCGAGCGGCGTTGAGCGGTAGACGGCTGACCCCTTTCTCACCCCAGCGACAATACCTGCTCATTCTGAACCTGGGCAACAGAATCGGGCTGCTGGTGCGTGGGACATTCGTGGCATCAGGCAAGATGATGTTCCGCCTGAAACAGTGGCTCGACCGGCGTTTCATATGCCAGTTTCAAAAATGATGAAGCCCCATGAATAGACGCAAGCTGATCATTTTCACCCGCTATCCGGAGCCTGGGTGTACCAAGACGCGGCTCATCCCCGCGCTGGGCGTCCAGGGCGCCGCCGATCTGCACCGACGGATGACGGAACGGATTGTGGAAACCGCCCGTGCGGTAAGGGCCTGCGGTGAAGTGGATGTTGAGGTGTGCTTCAGCGGGAGCGATCAAGTGAAGATGCGTCAATGGCTTGGTCCCGATCTGGAGCATCACCCGCAGCAGGGACACGATCTGGGCGAGCGCATGGCCCAAGCTTTCCAACGGGCATTTGACGACGGTTGTGAGCGAGTCGTCTTGATTGGATCGGATTGTCCCGAACTCAACGCCGACCGGCTCGGCAGCGCATTTGCGCTGTTGGATGACCACGAGGTCGTGATCGGACCTACCCATGACGGCGGTTACTGTCTTATGGGCATGACTCGGATGGTTCGGCCGCTGTTCGCACACATACCCTGGGGCTCCGATGTGGTCCTCGAGCGAACGCTGGAGATTGTGAAATCGATAGGCTTCCAGTGGACACTCCTGGAGCCACTGACGGACATCGACACCCCGGAAGACCTGCCGATGTGGGAGAGATTCGCGGACATGCCGAGCCAGGAAAGGCTATCCATCTCTGTGATCATTCCGGCTCTGAATGAAGCTGCAACGATCGAGTCCACGATTCAGAGCGCCAGGCAAGGCGATCCGCTGGAAATTATGGTTGCGGATGGGGGAAGCGAGGACGGTACGATGGACGAGGCACAGCAATACGCGGATAGGGTGATCGCATGTCCGCAGGGTAGAGCGCACCAGATGAACGCGGGCGCGGAAATTGCCCAAGGAGACTGCTTGCTTTTTCTGCACGCCGACACAATCCTGCCGGATGGATACGAGCGGTACATCCGAGATACACTGTTCGACGATCGGAATGTGTGCGGGGCATTTCAGCTTCGCATTGAGGGTGACTTTCGGGGCAGGCGTTTCGTTGAGGCGATGACGAGCTTCCGATCCCGCTGGCTGGCCATGCCCTATGGCGATCAGGCCCTTTTCATCCGCAGTGAGGATTTCCGGCGTATGGCGGGCTTCAAGGACATGGCGATCATGGAGGACTATGATTTCATTCGAAGAGCGCGACGATTGGGAAGTATCGTCACTGTCGAAGCCTTTGTATCGACTTCCGGCCGCCGGTGGGAACGACTTGGCGTCTTGCGCACGACGGTGATCAACCAAATGATGATCGCCGGTTATCACGTCGGAGTCTCCCCGCGCAAACTAGCAGAATACTATCGAAGACAGCGGTAAGTTGCATGAGGAGTCAGGTAAATGCTGACAGGGATCCCTGCAGAATGTATGGTCTTTTACTCTGTGGTAGCTGCCTTGGTCTCGCCGGACCCGTAAGAATTCACCGAGATGCGGAAAAAGAAAGCAGGAAAATTCGGTCAAGCGACTTGGGCCATCCGAATTAGGAGGGTATAGAATCATGGATGGAAGAGCAGGATATACGGTCGCACAGCCTCAACGAGATCATTGAGGCGATCTTGAACGGGACGTGCACGAAAGAGCAGTCGCAGCAGTTGGTCCAGCTCGGCCCCGAGGCCATTCAAATAGCCGTGCTGGCGGCCACGCAGGCGGTCATGATGAGCGTCTATCAAACCCTGAAACTACGCGGGCTCAATCCTCTGGACACCATCGTCGCCGCCCTGACCCAATACATGAAAACCGGTCAACTCCCTCCGCTACTCGACAAAACCGCTGCAAATCAGTGAGTGCTTACGTGAGATGAAGTCGGGCGTCGCGCCTGTATTGATTCTGACTGTCCAGTGAAGCCTGCATGCGATATCCGCCGCACGATTGACAGATAGGCTCCAGCCAGAAGGAAGGAGACTGGCAATGCTCAACCCAACAATGAACGGCATGCTTCAATGCATTGCATTGCATTGCTGTGCCTGGTTGCTCTGCCGGCTCGGGCGCCGGCGGTCACGTGGCGGGCCAGGGCCGACGACGAGTCGGAGAACCCCCACCCCACCTCCTCCTTTCCTGTCGGTCTTCCCAACATGAGAGAAGTAACACCCATGTCTGAGATCTTCTTCTGACCGAATTGATGTCTCCATTTTGATTTTAACGCGAGGGATTTCCGCGGGGTTTTTTTATGGTAGCGACCTGGGTTCTCAAGCTTATGAGGAGAGATTTCAGTTTGTCCGGCGGATGGTATGGACTTGATCTTCGCCAACCGAGTGAAATGGAGCAGACGAATCGTCTGGGCCGGAATGGGGAGTCTGGCGCCACGTCGCCGTAGATTGGCTCGGGCACCGACATAAGCTCCCAGCCGGGGACGGCAACCGGTAACTGCTGCGCACTTCTTCACCGGAACACACACCGAACCGTTCGCGTGCCAACATTTGGCTTCGGACCTCGTCTTCACGTTGAAATCCTGGCCTTTGGGGTGTATCATTGAGGCTGTGGCATTGGAGCACCACATTTGGCGGCGGGTCGCCGTTGGCTTGTCTTGTTGCCTTATCGCGGTGCAGCCTGATGGAACCCCTTGAGCAAGGAAATGGAAATGATGAATGCGAAGAAATGGACCTGCTGTATGTTCGTGGTCGTGGTGGTCCTCAGCGGCTGGTGCCGGGGACAGCGTCGGGGAGATCTGCTCGAGATCCCGGAGGTGTCAAAAGATGAGGTCATCTGTTTCGCTTTGTACACGGTCCACGATAACGTGCTCAAACTGACCGGGCAACTGTATCCGCTTGGCGAGGATGATGAGCGGACGGTGCGCCTGGAAGTGAAAAAGGACGGCCGCTGGACCGAGATCGCCCGCACGGATGTGATCGAGCCGGGCTGGACAGCGCCGTTTCGCGTCGAGAACTGGGATATGAGCAAGGAAGTGGAGTACCGCGTCGCCCACGGCGAGGGAGCGTACTTCGGCGGGACGATCAAACGGGATCCGGTGGACAAGGAGGAGATCGTCGTTGCGGCGTTCACCGGCAACAGCATCTACCCGGGCCATGGCGGCGACATTCCCCGGGATGACATTGTGGAGAACATCAAAAAGATCCAGCCGGATCTGCTGTTCTTCAGCGGCGATCAGGTCTACGATCACCATCGCCACTACGCCTACTGGCTCAAGTTCGGAAGGGACTTCGGCGAGATCATCGCCAACATTCCCACGGTTACGATTCCCGACGACCACGATGTGGGCCAGGCGAATATCTGGGGCGAGGACGGACGCAAGAGCCATACCGCGGCAGGGCATGATGGGGGCTACTTCATGCCGGTCGAGTACGTCGAGGAGGTGCATCGCGCTCAGACGAGCCATCTGCCGGACCCCTACGATCCGACGCCGATTCAGCGGGACATCAGCGTGTACTATACGGACCTGACGGTGGGGCGCGTCAACTTTGCGATCATCGAGGACCGCAAGTTCAAGACCGGTCCGGAGGGCGTGGTGCCGAAGATGGGCCTGCGGCCGGACCATATCAACGATCCCGACTATGACCGGCGGGCTATCGACATTCCCGAGGCGAAGCTGCTGGGGTCACGACAACTTGCGTTCCTGCGGCAGTGGGGCACCGACTGGCACGACTGCGATATGAAGGCCGTGCTGAGCCAGACGATCTTTTGCGGCGGGGCCCATATTCACGGCAAGGTGGGCGGACGGTTGCTGGCGGATATGGACTCCAACGGCTGGCCGCAATCCGGGCGAAACCGGGCTCTGGCGGAGATTCGCCGGTGCTTTGCGATTCATATCGCCGGCGATCAGCACCTGGCGACGATCTTCCACCATGGGATCAACGACTGGGAGGATGCGTGCTACTCCTTCTGCGTCCCATCCATCGCGAATCTGTACCTGCGGTGGTGGGATCCGCTGGCGCCGGGCCAGAACCGTCTGCCGGGTGCACCGGACTACACGGGCCGCCATATGGATGGATTCGGCAACAAGGTGACGTGCTTTGCGGCGGCGAATCCTTCGAAGGAGCCCAATGGCGGCGACAAACTCACCGTTCGCTCGGCCGGCTTTGGCGTGGTGCGGTTCAACACGCGCTCGCGTGAGATTGCCCTGGAGTGCTGGCCGAGAAACGTGGATGTGACCGACTCAGATGCCCAGCAGTACCCCGGCTGGCCCTACACGCTCAAGCAGGAGGACAACTACGGCCGAGAGGCCATCGCGTGGCTGCCGACGCTGGAGATTCGCGGGGCGAGCGATCCGGTCGTCCAGGTGGTCGATGAGGGCTTCGAGGAGCTCGTGTACACGCTGCGGATCAAAGGCAACGTGTTTCGTCCGAAGGTGTTCCACAAGGGCACCTACACGATTCACGTGGGCGAGGAGCCAAACCGCAGGACGTTCCGCGGGGTCCACTCGCTCGAGGCGGATGAGCAGCGAACGCTGGCCGTCGATTTCTAGAGCCATCCTCAATTATCATGGAAGGCGATTGGAAGCTGATCTACTACCATGAGGACCGACGCTGCGAGTTGTACAACCTTGCGGAGGACGTCGGCGAGCAACGCGACCTGTATGCAGCGCAGCGGCGGCGTCCTGAAG
>CAZTGH010000160.1:0-4163 GCA_964612985.1 uncultured Pirellulales bacterium | reverse complement strand
TCCCCGATTCGATCCAGCGAAGCGGCAAGCCCGCTCGGAAAGGCGGCGTACTTCGGGTGAGGAGCGCCGAGAAAGAGAGCACGGGCGTTCCCCTGACGGGGATTTCGAGCCCAATAAGGATTGGTGGGGTAGTCTACCAAAGGACTGAGCGACTGTGAGCGATCGGCGCCAGTTTCTCCCATCATCGTTCGCACTTCAGGAGGCCATTTTGAGAATGTCTCGGCTGTTCGTACTCGTCTCAGCAATGGCTGCGATCAGGAAGGCCTTTGCTGCAATACACAACGCCTGGGAAGTCGTGTATTTCCCACGAGGCACCTATTGGGTATCCGATGAGATCCGCTGGAAACGGTTCACGATTGTTTGGGGAGAGGGGTCCGGTGTATCCCTCCTGAAACTCAAGGACAATTGCCCCGGGTATGGCGACAAGGCGTCGCCGCGAGCGGTCCTATTCTGCCGTCAGAACGGCAAGGATGCCCACAAGCATGACAACGTTTCCCACAGCAACCACATCATGCACCTGGAGAGGACGTCGGTGTGGGCAACCCGGCGGCCGTAGGGATGTGTTATACGGGCGAAGAAGGACGAAAGGGATGACCAGTGGGGCCCGGCTCTTCAAGCCGCTGTTGACTCGGGCCAGAGCACGGTCTATTTCCCGAGCAGAACACATGGATTCAAGTGCTACGGACAGACCCCGGTGATCGTTCGGCGCAACGTGCGGCGCATCGTGGGGCAGTTTTGCCGAAGTGACGTGCCGTTGCTGTTTGAGAATACCGAACCGGTTGTCGTCGATTTTGCGAGGTTCGGAAAGGGCACTACGGTGCGCGGCTCCGGATCGGTCGTTCTAAAAGATGTGTATGGGAGGCCCTGTCGAGACGGAGGCGGCGTCCGGCGATTTGTTCGTTGACGACATGACATATGCTGTCCCACTACAAGAAGGTCGGTGAACGGTCCCGCCAGACGCGTCTCGGCTAACGTCTCCCACCTGAATATCAGCGGAGTCTAACTGCCCGGTTCGTCCGCAAGCTACGGCCGTTCCATATACGGGCGCCAAGGCTTCTGGCCGTCCTGCCCGACCATCAGGTGTGCCGCGAAACTGCCACCGCCGGGTATCATCGCTGAGACGTAGTCAAGAGGTCCGTCACGACCATGTGGCCTGCTGTGTCGGCAAGCATGAGCGCCGTCGTGCCGTCGGCGCCTCGCAGATTCGGATCGGCCCCGCGCTCAAGCAGCATGCGCACGACATCTTCGTGCCCATTCATAGCCGCAACCATCAGCGCCGAATACCCGCCGTAGGGCACACCCTCTCGCTCGATCACGGTCCGGTTGACGTAGGCCCCTTGTTGGAGCAATTCGCGGACGACGGCCGTCTTCTTTTGCGCCGCGGCGATCATGAGAGGCGTCTGGCCCTTGCCTCCCGCGCAGTTGACGTCCGCACCGTTCTCGACCAGCAGATAAGCAATGTTGGCGTGACCCGCTTCGGCGGCGAAAACCAGCGGCGTGTTGCCTCGGCTGTGCCACCCGGGGTATCGCTGGTTCGCGTCGGCTCCGGCACTCAGAAGCTTGATGACAGCCTGGGCATGGCCTCGAGCTGCGGCAATCATCAGAGGCGACGTGGCTTCCCGGCCCAGGACGTCCGGGCCCATGGATGCACGGCTGAGCAAGCTTCCGAGCCGTTCGACCTCGTTGGCGCTGGCGGCCATCACCATTCCCGAGATCAATTCATCCCGCTCGCTGCCCGCAATCTTTGAAGTCGCTGGCCGTGGCATGGCCGGGATGGAACGCAGGTCCTGTAGCATCGATGTAGCCCGGTCCCGTGCGTCCGGGATGGCTTGGAGACTCTCGAGAAGACGTCTCGCCTCGCCCGGGTCTCCGAAGGCGGCGTACATATACGCAACGTCCATGGCAGCCCGACGGGCGTAGGTTTGCGAGCTCAGGTCCCACGACCGTGTCAGACGTCTGGCGTCGTTGAGATGTCCGGCCTCGATCAGCATCTCCACCTGCTTACGACGCGCCCCCCACGCCCCCATGGGCATGCCCCAGGCCCGCGCGGCCTGCTCGTATCCGGCGACCGCGTCGTCGATTCGTCCGAGCTTGGCCATCAAGTCGGCTCGGGCCTCCAGAATCTGCGGCATCTCGAGTTGCTGCTGGGGCGATGGGTTGGCTATTGCCTGGTTTGCCCAGCTCAGTGCGGCCTCCGGACCCCGGGCCTCCTCCAGCATCACCAGAACATTCGGCATCGGTTGTCCGGACATATACTTGAGCGCCGCATCGGCCTCAAGTCGGCCACGGTGGATTTCGAATCGACCGCGCTCGACGACCTGAGCATTCGCCATCTGGAGCTTGAACGCGACCGTCATCGGCGCGCCGCGATCCCGCACGACGCGGAGATTGACCAACATACCGGCCGGGTGGAACCGGATCTGCTCGTTGAGCGAGTCCACGTCGTTGACGGGAGTTTCCTCGACGTGCGTCATGACGTCGCCGACCCGGAGCCTGGTGGTCGCCTCGCTGCTGACCACCGCAGTGACCCGCACACCTCCGGAGGGATTTTTCTCAGCCGTGATCCCCATCGCCCCAGGCCCGGCCGGGTGCAGATACATCTGGGCCTTGTGATGCACAACGGACGGCGTGTCCTCGCGCTGCGCGTTGATCGCGCTGAGCGGCACCATCGCTCGGCGCCGGAGCAGCTTGTCGTCGCGTACCACGTACACTTCCGGTCGCATGGGCCCGTACGTTTCCAACGGCCCGATCGTGCGCAGGAAGTCCTCCAGGTCGCGCTGGGTGGTCACGCGGCGTCCCTCGACGTTGATCAGTCGGTCGCCCGGTCGCAGGTCATTGATCCGTCGAGCTCGGCCTTCTATCGTGCCATAGCCCGGGATGATGGATCGAACGATCACCTGGTCGTCGCGGTTGTCGACAATGACGCCCAGGCCGGAGCTGGGTTCCGTCAGTTCGGTTCGGTCAATCGGCTCATCCTTCCTCGGCTTCTCCGTTGGGCCGTAGTACTCCGCAATGTTGACCGAGCGTACCACGACGGACCCGTCGGCGCGCAACACAAACAAGCGGCCCTCGTAAGGCTCGTCACTCACCACGAGATCCCCGGCCAGGTCGGTCGCCAGAATCTCGAAGGGTGTGCAGAGCCGGGCCTGCCCGTGATGTCCGACTCCGATCCCCCGAGGATCGAACAGGACGACCGGGTCGTCGATGAGCCCGAAGTCGAGCAACTCGAACAGGTTGATCGGCATCGCTTCGTTGATCTCGACATATTGCACCAGCGCGTCGTAGACCGTCTGCAGCCTCCGCCGACATTCGGCGTCCGCCTGGCTTTCAGCGCCTGTGGCCGGCGCCGGTGATCCGACAGCTACAAGTACCGCCAACAGGCACGTGCTCAGAATGCGTCTGTTCGTCATGCCGCCAGTCTCCTCGATATGTATTCCGTTTCACGTTCCGATGCGGAGGTCAGTCTCACCTGGAGGATGGTCAACTGCGGCTTTAACGTCACGTCCGCAGAGTCCAGGGAGACGGGTTGCAGGTGGCCGAAGTGTTCGAGGAATACCTCCTCCATCACTTTCAGCCGCATCTCCAGCAGCTTCTCGGCGTAGTCGCGGTTTGGGTGATTGGCCCCGAACGATGCATCGAGCATCGTCTTGAGCTGGTCGCCGTCCGCCGCCTCGCGCAGCTGCTTGATCCGGTCTTTGAGATCGCTGATGCGCCGGCTGAGCTCTTCAGGGGTCATCGCCGAAGACAGCATCCGGTTGCCCGTATTCCAGGTTCGCGTCCCATGCTGAAGCTGTCGCCGCATGGTCTCGCGGACGAACTGCTCGAATTCAGGCGACCCGGGATCGGGCTGGAAGTTGATATCTTCCGGTGCGTATTTCGACAGAATCTCCCGGTTGCTGCGGGCGGACCGAACTCTTTGGCGCATGCGATTGATCGCTTGCGCCCGCTGCGCCAGGTCATCGGGGTCCGTCGGCGTGGGCAGGGCGAGCAAGTCGTCCAGTCGCTTCTGGTACTGCGCCTCCATCAGGTCCATCTGCCTCACCAACTCCGGGTGTCGATACGGATGCTGCGGCATCATATCCGCGAGTCCGAAATCGAACGGGACGACTTCACCGTCGATGCGTACCAGCAGGTTGCCGAAATGCCGGTCGCCGTCGCCGAGC
>CAZTGH010000159.1:0-11223 GCA_964612985.1 uncultured Pirellulales bacterium | reverse complement strand
CGTCGCCTGGCATACCTGGAGAAGGACGCAAGACGAGGGGCTTCTACAGGAGATCATCGATCCGCTCGTCCGGACGATGAAGGCGGCGCCCCGCAATCCCGAGACCGGTCTGGTCCATATCGAACCCGGCGAGAAGCGCGACCGCTGCCCTTATGGCTTCACCGATACGATCCGCAAGCAGGGAGACGTGCTGTTCTGTTCGCTGCTCTACGTCCAGGCCTGCCGGCAGCTTTCCGATCTGCTCAGCGCGGCCGAGCGTACCGACGATGCGGAGCGATGGCGGACCGAAGGCAAGCGGGTCGGCGAGAGCATCCGCAAGGTCTTCTGGGACGAACGGGTCGGTTTGTTCGGCGCTGCGACCGTCTGTTGCCGCGAGCCCGATATCTGGGGTTCGGCTTTCGCCGTTTACCTGGGCATCGCCGACGCGGACCAGTCGCAGGGCGTCGCCACCTATTTCCAAGAGCACTATGCCCAGATCGTCCAGCGTGGGCAGATCCGGCATCTGCCGGGCGGGGTCTACTGGCAGCGCGCGGATTGCGCCGCCGATACGTACCAGAACGGCGCGTATTGGGCCACCCCGACCGGGTGGTTCGTCTACGCACTGGACCTGGTCGATCCGGACCTGGCCGATCGCACCGTGATCGATCTGGTCGACGATTTCAAGGAAGGCGGCGCCTGCGAATGGATTATCCACGACCGTCGGCAACTGCCCCACTACCTGGCCAGCGCGGCCAATCCGCTGGCCGGCATCCGCGCCATGCTCGAACGGCGCGCCAGACAACGTTGAAATCGCCCCCTTTCTTCGCAGCGCACGTTTCCTCTTCGCCTTCACTTGGGCCTCCTGTCAAATCGTCGCTCGGCATCAGCCGTTCGCTGAGCGAAGAACCCGGAATTGGATAACAGCGGATCGCCCCAGCCGGTCGTACCTTCGTCTGTTTCGCGTGTGTATTCAAAGACCGAAGGCAACGGCAGAGGGTGCCGAAGAAGAAGGGAACCACAGATGAACATACCGCACGTACAGACCTGTGATATGACCGACTGCGCTTACAACCGCCATCGACAGTGCCACGCCATCGCCATCACCGTCGGCGACAGCAAAGGGGCTCTGTGCGACACGTTCTGGGCCCGCGGCAACGGCAACGTCAAGGCGGGCGATCCCACCCAGATGGGTCACGTCGGCGCCTGTCGCGTCGGCGCCTGCATGTACAACGACCGGCTGCAATGCGGCGCACGCGGCATTACGGTGGGTCAGAAATCGGACGAGGTGCGCTGTCTGACGTTCAACGCCGAAGAGTAGCGCGTCCTCGGAATACCGACAAGCGAGTTGGTTCTGATGAGCCAGATGAAGGCATGCCGGCAACGGTCGGGCTGTTGCAGTGCGAGATCACGGAAGAGGACCACGTTATCATCCTACCGTCTCGACGACAGTGAAGGAGGACGTTTCTCAGAAGGAGTCATACGATGAACCGAATTGGAATTACAGGATGCGTCTGTCTCTTGGCAGCCGTTGCGGCGCTGGCGCCGGCTGTGGCATCGGCGCAGTCGTACGATGTCGCCTGGACCTTCGGGGACGTCGGCATCGAATCCTATCGACTCGACGCTTTCACGCCGCAGGATATCGAGTTCGCTGCGCTGGGCAGCGAGGATCCGACGTTGCCCTTGGAACTGGGCAAACGATATCAAGTTACCATCACAGACTTTTCATTTCACCCGTTTGCCGTGATCGCCAAAGGCGCGTCGGCGGGCGGGGACGACGTGCTCCTGTCCATGAGCACCAATGCCCCGTTCGAGTCCGATCCAGAGGTGGCCTGGACCGACGACGGCCAAGGCACCGTGGCGTTCACCCTGACCGAGGCCCTCTATCAGGCCATGATCGAGGGCGGTCGTAATCCGGGCTATCGCTGTGAGACCCACAGAACGACGATGCGGGGTGATTTTACGGTCTCAGGCGGCCCGATCGCGGAGCGCATCGGACCCTCGCCCGTGCGCGTAGCGTTGGAGGTCGTGGCGTCGGGTCTGGTGGCTCCGGGCCTGCTGGTGCCCGATCCCAGCACCCCGACGCGGTTATATGTTCTGGATCAGGCCGGCCAGATTTACACCGTCGAAGAGGGCCAGTTGGCGGAGTCGCCGTTTCTGGACGTGAACGACCTGCTGGTGCCTCTTCGCGAAAGCTATGATGAGCGAGGTTTGCTGGGTCTGGCCTTCCATCCCGGGTACGGCGATCCGAACCATCCGGGGTATGGCTTCTTCTACACCTATACGAGCGAGCCGGTCCAGGGAACCGCGGACTTCACGGTGGAGTTGCCGGCAGGCGAGACGATGAACCATCAAAGCGTTGTCCGTGAATGGCTTTGGCCTGTGACCAGCGAACCGCTCGATCCGACGGCGTCGCGCGAGCTGTTGCGGATCGATCAGCCTCAAGGCAACCACAATGCCGGCCACATGGAATTCGGGCCGGGCGGCTACCTGTACATTGCCTTGGGCGATGGCGGGGGCGCCGACGACACCGGCCCCGGCCACGGTGCCATCGGCAACGGACAGAACGTCCACACGATCCATGGCAGCATCATCCGCATCGATCCGCTCGATCCGGGTCTGACGGCGGACAGTCCCGATCCGGCCAGCGCCAACGGCGCCTACCGCGTACCGGCGGAGAATCCGTTCGTGGGCACCGAAGGCGTGGATGAGATCTACGCGTATGGGTTTCGAAATCCATATCGCTTCAGCTTCGACCGCCAGAGCGGCGCCTTGATCGTCCCCGACGTGGGTCAGAATCGCGTTGAGGAAATCAACTTCGTGCGGAAAGGAGAAAATTACGGGTGGAACCTCGCGGAAGGCACGTTTCGGTTCGACCCCGAAACCGGCGAGGTCGGGCCGCCGCTGGATGATCCCGACCTGACCGATCCTGTGGCCCAGTACGATCACGATGACGGCATCGCGGTGGTCGGTGGCTACGCCTACTACGGAGCCGAATTTCCCGAACTGTGGGGCCACTATGTATTCGGTGACTTCTCACGGAGCTTTTCGGACCCGCAAGGCCGTCTGTTCGAGGCGGACCTGTTCACGGGCGAAATTCGAGAGCTGTTGATCGACCCGCCGGGCGACCCGCTCGGCATGTTCGTCAAGGGTTTCGGCCAGGATGCCGATGGGGAGGTCTATCTGCTGGCCAGTACGGAAGGCGGTCCGAGCGGCGATTCAGGCGTCGTGCTGAAACTGGCAGCGGCGCCGACCGAATACACCGCCGATCTGACGGGGGTCGGCGCGGGGACCGACGAGGCGGCGACCGGAGAGGCCCGTTTCACCGTTGACCCGAACACGAATACCTTCTCGTTCGTGCTCGACGTCAACGGGATTCAGGACGTGACGCAGGCGCACATTCATATCGCCGACGAACCGAACGGCGACGGTCCTCCGGCGGTGTGGCTCTATCCATCGTCGCCGCCGGCGCAGACCCTGCCGGGCGAATTCACGGGCGAGTTGGGCGCCGGCGAGATCACCGACGCCAATCTGGTCGGGCCCCTGGCCGGGATGGCGCTCAACGACCTCTTCACGGCCATCCGCGAAGACCGCGCGTACGTCAACGTTCATACCGAGCAGTTCCCCGCGGGCGAAATCCGTGGGCGGTTGCGATAACCATGAAAGCCATGCCTGTCCTTACCGTCCACTGCCGTCGATGATTGCGGTGCCCAGAGGCTGCGTCCGAAAGGGCGCAGCCTCTGCTCTTTCTGCGTGCGCGCCCGAGTGAAATGCGGCTCATCCGGTTCCTGCGTGCTTCGATGTTCCTCAGGGCAGATGTGGGCCGGGAGACGGACCTCTTCGCGGGCAGATCCCTCGACTCCGCGTTGCTTTGCTCCTAAGAGCACAGGTCCCACGGGCGAAGACGCAGGAGCACATAACGGCTGGGTGGACTTCTGCAAAAATGGACCGTAGGCCCATATTCTTCAAGGAAATCGGTTTCACGATTTCCTTGGAGCATGACGAGCGTCGGCTGTGACCCCGTCTTGGGGTTTGAGAAGGAAGAGCCGAAAACGAGGCTCTTCCTTCCCAAAGCAGGCCTACGGTCCATTTTTGCAGAAGTCCGGCGAGGATACAGATGACGGTTTTTGAGCGCTGGGCGGGATGCGGTCATGTTTTCTCCCACAATGGCGGCGCCGCTGGTCAACCCGGTACGACAAGATGGCGAGGGTTGCGGTCGGGATGACAAATAGAGGGTGGGGCGGGCCCACGAGCGGCAATCCGGAGCGGTGGCCCGAATCCGCCACCATTTGCCGGCTGGGCCCCCGGCGTCTTCGCGAGTCGTCTGCCCCTTGCGATTGCGCCCAATTATGCTACCGTAGTCCACGTCGGGCGGCACCATGCGCTTCCCGGCGTTCTACAAGCAAGCATAGATGGAGGCTGAACGATGACGAGTCGAACGAATGGGTTGCTGTGTGTGGCCATGATGCTGTGTTCCGGCGTGACCTGGGCACAAGGCGTGGAGGTGCCGCAGTTTCGTCCGCTGTTCAACGGCAAGGACCTGACCGGCTGGGTCAACGTCAACACCGCCCAAGACACCTGGAGCGTCCGCGACGGCATGATCGTCTGCAGCGGACATCCCATCGGGGTCATGCGCACGGACCGGCAGTATGAGAATTTCCTGCTGCACATCGAGTGGCGGCACATGGAGGCGGGCGGGAACTCCGGCGTCTTCGTCTGGAGCGAGGGCACCGTTCCCGAAGGCAAGCAACTGCCCAAGGGCATGGAGGTCCAGATGCTCGAGCTCGAGTGGGTCAACCTGCACAAACGACCCGACGGCACGCTGCCGCCCGTGGCCTACGTTCATGGCGAACTCTTCGGCGCCGGCGGACTGGAGGCCACGCCCGACAACCCGCGCGGCAATCGCAGCAAATCGCTGGAGAACCGGTGCAAGGGCAAAGGCCAGTGGAACGTCTACGACGTCGTTTGCGTCGACGGCACGGTCAAGCTGGCGGTCAACGGCAAGTTCGTCAACAGCATCCGCAATTCCTCGGTCAGGAAGGGCTACCTCTGCCTCGAATCCGAAGGCGCCGAGATCCACTTCCGCAACATCCAGATTCTTGAACTGCCGCCCGGCATCACGACCCCGGAAAGCACGGCTCCGGTCGTACCCAATCCGTAGCCAGGATAGAACCGACATGAACCGGAGATGTTTCATCAACACGAACTGCGGCAAGGAGGACTACAACTTCACTGCGGTGGAGAAGCAGGGCGTGTGGGATGAGTCCTCGCGGAAGGCGAGCTACCGCAACCGGCGGCCGGGCCAGCCTTTTTTCACGTGCAGAACTACGGCTGGACCCATGAAAGCTGCCTGCATCCGGGCAGTCACAAAGAGTACTACGACAGGACGAAGACCGATCCGGCCTCCGTCCGACCGGCCTCCTGTCATCCGGATACCGAAACGTCCCGCCACGTCTACGCCCGCCATCTCGATCGACATATGGAAGTGTACTTGCAGCCAGCCTATCGAGAATTGCGCGAACTTCAGCGTGCCGGCAAGTTGAACGCCCAGC
Source organism: uncultured Pirellulales bacterium (assembly GCA_964612985.1). GTDB lineage: Bacteria > Planctomycetota > Phycisphaerae > Sedimentisphaerales > Anaerobacaceae > Anaerobaca. The sequence goes on along the minus strand of CAZTGH010000159.1, from coordinate 5,695 downwards.
AGCGCATGAAGCCCATCGCTGTGCAGGGGCCCTTTCAGTCATAGAAGGGGAACAGTTTCTTGATTTCCTCCTGCGAGGGCCGGCGGCCATATTCGCATATCTCGAACGCCTCTGCGTACTTGATCTCGCGGCCTTTGTCGGGACCATACCACTTGACGAGCTGTTCCCGGAAGCGATCTGCGGTTCCGGCAAAGCGACGGTCAAAGCCCTGTCGGACCGCCTGTTCGCGCGCGGCGCGGGCGGCCGGGTCCTCCGGGTACAGTTTCTCCGATCCGTTACATCCGCCTTCCAGCGTCTGGGACGCCAGGGCCAAGGCGGCATCGAGCTTCTTCTCGATCACGGAGTCGATTCCCACGGCGATATCCGCGGTGAAGGGATTGGGCTTCTGGAAGCGATCCTCGTAGAAGAGGAAGACCGGGTTGCGCTGGAGATAGGGGACGTCCGGGCAGAAGTAGGGGACGGTCACCATATAGCCGGCGTCCTGAACCAGGATCGCGGTGTAGCGGTGGTCCGGATGATAGTCGTTCGGACGATGGCACATGACGACATCCGCCCGCCACTGGCGAATCAGTCGCACGATGGTTCGGCGATTCTCGAGCGTGGGCATGATCTCGCCGTCGTGGATGTCGAGAACCTCGGTTTCAATTCCGAAGATCTCGGCGCAGCGCTCGACTTCGGCGGTACGGCGCTGAGCCAGGGGGCCTCCGGCCATGCCCCAGTGACCGATGTCCCCGTTCGTGGTGGAAACGAACTTGACGTGATGCCCCTGGGCCGCCCACATTGCGGCCACTCCCCCGGCACGGAATTCATTGTCGTCGGGATGCGCACCGAAACAGATGATGCGCAGCTTGCCATCGGCGGCATCCGGCGCGGGCGCCGGTTTCGCCATGGTCGCCAGCATCGTGACGCCAAGCGGCTGGCCGAGCAGTACGGATGGCGCCCCGGTCGCGCCGGATGCCACGGCCAGTACGCCCAGGGCCAGAAGTGCCAACGAACCGCCTGCTTTGCGCGTCATTCTCATGCCTCTACCGTTCATCCTGTGACCTCCTATCAATGCAACACGAGGTTTTCTACGGGTTGCGGGACGATTGCGTATTTTCGGTCTTCTTGTTTCTCTGATCCAGGAACCGCCCGTCCGAGGGCCTCACGAGGAGACCCACCCCTCTTCCAGGCTCTGATTCTGGTCCGCGCTTTGCGCAAGGACTGTCGGGGTTGCCTTCTTCGTTACGTCGTCGCGGAAGAACATCGCGAAGATGGCGACCAACACGGCGCTCATGATCGTGAGGATGATCCAGATGGGATTCCAGTTCACGACGTCGTTCGTGGTGTAGTAGTCGATGAGCTTGACGTTGAAGTAGGTCCCGGCGAGCATTCCCACGCCATAGCAAACCAGGACGATCAGGCCCTGGGCCTGGGCGCGGATCTCGGGCGGCGCCTTCTTGTTCACGTAGACCTGTCCTCCGACGAAGAAGAAGCCGAAGATGACGCCGTGCACGAGAATGGCGACATAGTAGGGCCAGGTCTGGTCCAGGGCTCCGCCTCCCCAGAACGCGGCATAGCGCAGCAACAGGGCGATGAGCCCAACGACCATGGCCCATTTGGCGCCGAAGCGGACCAGGGCGATCGGCACCAGGAGCATCACGAACATCTCCACCAGTTGGCCCAGGTTCATCGTAGCCGTGATGAGCGTGAAACCCTGGCTCTCGAAGAACTGCGAGCCGAGGGAAAAGTACATGGTGAACGGGAGCATGACCAGCATTGAAACGACGATGAACAGCGCGAAGTTGCCGTCCTTCATGAGGGTCATGGCGCGCAGGCCGAGCACGTCGACGATCGAGGCTTTCTGGCCCTTGGCGGGCGGCGGGGTATTGGGCAAGGTCAGGTTGAGCAGGGCCGCCACCAGGGCGGTGCCCGCGCCGCAGTAGAGGGGGATGGCGGTGCCGTCGATTTTCGCTTCGGGCAGCACCAGGGAGGTACGGGTCGCCAGGAGCGCTGCTACGATACTGAACAGGCCCGACGCCACCCATCCGATCGAGCCGAAGAGGCGAATCTGAGGGAATTTTTCCGACGGCGCGTTGGCCATCGCGATGGCATTGGTCAAGCTCCACGTCGGCATGTAACACATCATGGCCAGCAGCAGGACGACAAAGAGGGCGCCGGAACTGGTGACACGCGCGCCCAGGAAGAACAGGACGGCGCAGCCGAGGTTGAGGGCGGTCAGCACCTTCTGGCTGGCGAAGTGACGGTCGGCCACCATACAGAGGACCGGGGCGATGAGGCAACCCAGCGGCATGACGCTGAGAATCCAGGCTTTCGCACTGCCTTCAACGCCCAGATTGGTCAGATAGGCGGCGAGAGGCACCCACCAGACGGCGAACATGAGGTACTGTAGAAACATCATGACGCTCAGGCGGATTCGAACGCTCAGGGACATTTCTTCCATTGTGCCACTGCCTTTCCGGAATAGGAGTGCCGTTCTGCGAGCCGCTCTGTCGTCAGGGCCGGCAGTACCAAACCACGGAATCATCATACCAGAATGGAACCGGTTCGACCACCCTATCTCTGCCGCGGCAAAAATGACATTCTACGGACGTTTGGCGTCGTGGGACCTTCTTCGTATGGCCAGCGACCTGGCGCAAGGCGCCTCAGCGGCTTTCGTCCTGGGTGAAGGATCGGACGGCGTTGCATTCGATCTGTTGCGTTCCAGCGGGCACGGGCGAGTGCTGGAGATATTCAAGGCGGAACCGCTCGACCTCGTCGGCGCGAATCACCGGGCGGGTGTCCTGGAGGTCGGTCGTCGTCCAGCGCACGTGCTGCAAGTGCAACTGGCGGACGTTCCGGCCATAGAAACCCCAGACGGGCAGCTTTCGTGCCCAGACGCCGACGCCTGGCTTCTGAATCGGGGATTGCACGGACGGCTTGCCTTCGATTCGCGGGTCGTCGAAGGCGTCCGGCGTATAGGCGACGTCGATGTCACGGAGGGTCACCTCACCGAGCGGCTCCTGTGCCCAGCTCTCTACCGAAACAGCCGAACTGTATACGTCGCTCGCCTTGAGTCGTTCGATCAGGAGTCGCGTGCCCGTGTTGTTCTCGCGGAGGGATACGTGTAGAGCGCAGGCCACGTTTCGCATGGTCACGTCGCTGACAATGAGATCCTCCAGCGGCCCCGGCGTCGGGGTCCAGGCCGATGGCTGGATCAGGAGCCCGGCCAGCATGTTCGTTCGATTCAACTGCTTCGAGGTGCGATGGGGGAATCGGCCCGGACCGAAGAACTCGCATCGCCTGAACGTCAGTCGCCTGGCGGGACCGATGATTCGTACCCCGTTGCAGGAGGAATTGATGATGCAATCCTCGACGACCGCGTCCTCGATGTAGTGTCCGGCGATGCAGTCGTCTCCCGTGAAGAACCTGCATCCCGTGACGCGCACGTCGCGATTCCAGCGAGGCGGCCCCTCCGTGAAGTCCACGCCCCGGAAGTGGATAGCGTCCCAGCCTCCTTCGAACGTGGCGTTCTCGACCCGGACCTCACTGCACGCGTAGAACAGAAACGCATAGTTGGCTGAGTCCTGGATGGTCACGCCTTGCAGGGTCACGGCTCGGCAGTCCATGAGCATGATTGTGTGCGGACCGCGCATCTTCTCCTCGCCCTGCGGATCGACGACCTGGTTGCCGTCGATGAGGCCCTCGCCGGTGATAGCGACGTTCCGAAGGCCTTCCCCGACGATCAAGGCGCGGTTCCACCGCCTGTTGCGCCAGTCCTCGGCCTCGAAGCCGGCATACGCGGTCAGATCCTTCTGTCCGACGAGCCGCGCGCCCTCGTCGAGGTGAAGCGTCACGTCGTCGCGAAGGCGAAGCGTTCCAGAGAGGTAGTCGCCCTCCGGCAATCGTATGCGTCCGCCGCCGGCGGCGCTGCAGGCGTCGATCGCGCGTTGAATCGCGTGGGTGTCGACAGCTTTGCCGTCGCCACGCGCTCCATACGCCCGGATGTTGAACCAGGGCGTCCCAGGCTCATCGGCGGGGCAGACCACGACGAGCAAGCAAACGGTGAGACAAGACGTGATGACGGTGGGGAGGCTGCGGATTTGTGCCATTTTGTCCATCTCCTTATAAGGGACTGCTGGTTGCTTCGAGAAGAAGCGAGACCGACGCAAGGAGGATTCACGGTGAACAGGAGAATAGAGAATCGGCTGCGGGAAGTCAAGCGGTGGGGCGGAGCGGGTCGTGCGGGATTACGGGCGACCGGAGGTTGGGGGAGGACGAACTGCGGTTGGTCGAGGAGGTCTGACGTGCGAGGCGGATGCCCTTCGTTGGACTTCTGGGGGATGCGTTCAGGGGCTCTTTTGCTTGCCTGTGGCGAGCGGCCAGAGGATCATGAGTTTGCTGAGACTATGATGCGGCAGCTTTGGGTGCGCTTGAGAGACACGATTCGGGGGGCGGACCGTGACGCGTCAACGGGGACAAGGGTCTAAAACAGGGATATTTCGAGGTTAACGGGATAGAAATGGGTGGCTGTCCCTATTATTTTACGGCATTTCTTTTTTGTGGTTGGCGGTCGTGGAGAGGGCGGGAAGAAGGACTTTGCGAACCGGTAGGCAAGTAAGTCCGTAGGGGAGGTGGGTTTTGGTGGTGCCGGCGGAAGGCTCGCGTGGCACGGTGGAGAGCTGGAATGGGTTCAGGGTGAACCGACCTTACGATGACTGAGGATTGGGATCGACCATGAAGAACAGAGGCGTTCGAAAGCTGGAGGGATCGGCGGGATTTACGCTGGTCGAACTGCTCGTGGTGATTGCGACGCTATCAGGTCTGGTTGCGATTCTCGTTCCCGCTCTGCGGTCTTCGCGGCAGTTCGCGTACCGTATCGTATGCGGATCCCGCCTGCGTTCGGTGGGGCAGGCGTTGGCGATGTACGATCAGGACATGGAGAGACTGCCGCCTTACTACGACCGCTGGGGGCGGGACGAGCAGACGTACGAGACGACACACCTGGAGCCCTGGATTACCTATGTGGCATACCACCAGGATGAACGAGATGCGGGCGGGGAGATGATTCCTCTGCAACTGGGACTGCTGTACAGTTCCGGCTATCTGGAGATGCCTGAAGTCTTCTATTGCCCTGCGCAGGCGGGGCTGGCAACGGGGGAGGTGTACTCCTTCCGGTACTACACGGCGGACGGTCGATATCCGTGGGGAACGCATGTGCCGGTCAAGGCCAGTGGGCAGGCGGACGACAAGATACGGACCTCGTACAACTATTGGCTGCACGGGGAGAGGAGCCTGCTGGAGCTTTCGGCGCGTCCGGTCGCGCTGGACCATATCCAGCACTGGAATTCACTCGGACATCGCACGGCCGACGGAGAGCCGGCGGGGATCAATGCCTTGTTCGGGGACGGGCACGTGAGTTTCTCGGGCGGTCGGCGGCTTTTCGATCCGGCCCTGTGGAACGGGGGTGCGGAGGCGGGGCCCTGGGACGGGCCCGGCAACAGCGTGGAGCTGTTTGTGGGGATCCTGGACCTGCTGGAGCCCTGATCGCGGCGCGGGTGGGGTGTTGGAATATTGGAATGGTGGCGGGCCATGGGGCCGAGCCTCGTACGTTGCCCATGAGAGGCCAGTGGTCAGCCGGCGGAGCGGAGGGTGGGTCTGGGGAGCGGAGGGAACTGATGATTGATTCGTGATTATTGATGATCAGGAATGCGTG
>CAZTGH010000158.1:0-11249 GCA_964612985.1 uncultured Pirellulales bacterium | reverse complement strand
ACCATCCTACATCGGTTCCACCACGAATACGAACCGTAATCCCTGTTTTGGTCCCAACGGAGCGGTCCACCTTCGATTATGGGACCGTGGAAGGCGCAGAGACCCACTTTGGTGACGGACAAGGTCCCCCAGACCGCCTACCGCGCCGGCAGTTCTGCAATGGCGATGTCCCTGAACCGGATCCGGAGCTGGTCGCCTTTGTGTATCTGCAGCGCGATGTGCCCGGTCAGACCCACATCATGCGCCCGGTGAATCGTGTCATCCAAAACACCCGCGCCGTCGTAGTTCGTGACGAGAATCCCATTGAGCAGGGCGGTGATTCGGGTCCCGACCGCCGCGATCTCCAGCGTATTCCACCCGGGGCCCTCGTCGGCGTAGTAGAAGACCAGATCCGGATTGGCCATCGCCTGATTCACCCACTGACTCTGGATCTGGCGAATCGGATACATCAAGTTGACTCCCTTCCTTGCTGAACAGCGGTTCTTGCGGCCGCTTCGGGGGCGACGCAGGCACTCGAACCCGCGAGGGGCGTCGAGGGTATAGAGTCTAGAGATCATAGTCGATCCGGTGGTCCGGAGACACCCGGCGCCGTAGCCTTCGGAGCCCTGCGAACGCCGAACTTTTCCGAAAAATCACTATAATCCACCGAGTTGTATATTATAATATTGGGCTTGCATAGGTCCATGATCGGGATTCAATCATTGTGAGGTTGTTCAGGAGTCCGTATGGCAGGTCATTCGCACTGGGCGGGAATTAAGCATAAGAAGGCCGCAAACGACGCCAAACGCGGCAAGATGTGGAGCAAAATTGCCAGAATGATTATCGTCGCCGCCAGGAACGGCGGAGGCGACCCGTCGGCGAACCTGGCCCTGCGTTATGCGATCGACAAGGCCAAGGCCGCCAACATGCCCAAGGACACGATCGAGAAAGCGGTCAAGAAAGGCACCGGCGATCTGGGCGGAGTGAACTACGAAGAGGTCTTGTACGAGGGCTACGGTCCGACCGGCGTAGCGGTGATGGTCGAGGCGCTGACGGACAACCGCAATCGCACCGGTCCGGAGATCAAGCGGATCTTTGAGAAGCACGGCGGCTCGCTGGGCACCACCGGATGCGTCAATTGGATGTTCGACAAGAAGGGACTTATCACCGTCGGCACCGCCAGTGTCAACGAGGACGAACTGATGGAACTGGCCCTCGGCGCCGGCGCCGATGACATGGAGAATACCGGAGACGTCTTCGAGATCACCTGCGACCCGAGTGCGTACGAAGAACTGAAGAGAACCCTGGAGGCCAAGGAGATCCCGATCGAGATGGCCGAAATTTCCATGGTGCCGCAGAACCTGGTCGAGATTGACGACGAAGCGGTAGCCAGGCGCGTGATTTCGATGATGGAGGCGTTCGACGACCACGACGACGTTCAGAACGCTTATGCCAACTTCGACATTCCCGAAGAAGTCATGGCCAAGGTCTCATAGCGGCCAAGCGAGGCTCGCCTATCGGCTCAACTCCGCGATACGGCGTCTGGCCATTTCATAGTTTTCCTGGCCGAGCCGACTGACCATCTGCTCACGCTCGGGGTACATTTCCTCGAACTGCCGGCGGAACGCATCCTCGATCTGGACGGCGCGTCGATAGTGCGGAAGGGCGATATCGGTACGACCGAGTTGCTCTGCGGTCTGGGCGAGTCGCAGTTGCAGTCGGCCGGAACCGGGATAGCGTTTCGCGGCTCTTTCGTACCATTCGTAGGCGTCCGGGTACCGTCGGTCCAAGGCGGCGACATCCCCCGCTCGTTCATAGTTCTTGTAGTCGGCCGGACCCCTTTCAATCGCCATGCGGAGGCATCGAGCCGCCTGTTCCAGTGGCCCGGACGCTCTCGCCGATGCCTCCTGAGCCTGCTGGAGGTACAGCCGGCCGTTGATACCCGGCGCCTCTGGAGACAACGGATCGGCTGCTGATGCAGCGCTGAGCAGCGCATGGGCCCGATCGTATTGCCCAGAGGATGCTGCCTGACGGGCCTGTTGAATGCGCATCGTCACCTCATAGACGGGCCGCCATACGAATATGATGTAAGTGACTGCCAGAAGAAGCACGGACACGAAGCCCGTCGCTTTGAAGGCTCTGTGGACGTTCAACGTCACCGTACGAGGGAGCCGCCGCGCATGGCCGGCGGCGACAAAGCAAGCCGTCACGGTCCAAAACGTGGTCCAGATGCCCGGCTCGAAAAGGGCGAAGTCGATTAGATTGTGCAACAGCACGCCGACTACGGCGCAGCCCAACGCCGCTTCCACCATCCCCAGGCGGGGGGCATCTGATTCGGCGGGGCCGCCTTTGAGCGACGCAGCCAGGAGCAGAAACCCGATGAGGAACGCCGCGACCGGAGCGACGTAGAGGGCGGTCACTTCGTAAAGAACCAGTCCCGCGTCTCCTTGCCCGGTGGTAGGAATCAGGATCGGGCGGATCAGCAGCAGTGTCGCGCAGAGGCTCAGCAGGATGCCGAAGGCCAGACGCCGGCCTCTTTCGGGATCGACCGTCCAGCCAGGCGAGTCGGTGGCAGGCAGGCTCTGGCGATGGATCGGGATGCCGATCAGCAGCAGGAAGCCCAGCAACCCGAGTGGGCCATACTGGGTCAGCAGGCTCAACGGAAAGCTGTGCGGATCGGACACGGATTCCGGAGCCGATGCCGGTTTATAGTGGGTGTAGTACTGCCCGAAATTGCCCGGGCCGACGCCCGTCACCGCATGGTCCGCGTACATCTCCGCCGAGGCGCGCCAATATTGCCAGCGAACGAGCATCGAGTTGCCGCCCGGCAGCCGTCCGTGTCGCACGCCGTACGAGATCGCTGCATAGCCTGCTGCCAGGGACACGAGCAGAATCGCCCCGGTCGAAACGATCCACACCGTCCGGCGATGGGTCGCGATTCTTCTGTGCGCCAGTACCAGGATCGCGAGGGCCCCCGCTGCCGCGAGGAACGCGAGAATCCCGCCCTTGCTCTGCGTCAACAGCAGCCCGACCAGAATGATCCCAACCGACACTATCGGGTACCATTGCCAACGCGGTCGAGACTTGCCTTCAGCAGACGCTGATGTCTGACGCATCACTAGCGCCGCTGCCGCAAAGAACGCCAGCATCGAAAACGAAGCCGCCGAGTTGCTCGTGGTGAAGAAACCGCGAATGCCACGCCCGTACAGTCGATGCTCGAACAGGAAATGCTGAAAGCTCCCAGGCTCGATGCCGAGAGGACGAAGCAGCAACTCCGGTTCTCTCGCATATTGCTCGATCAGGATCTTGTTGCTTACCAGAAACTGCTCGGCATACTGATAGGCAGAAACGACGCCCAGCGCACCGACCACCAGCAGCACCGCCCACACCCGTGCGCCGCGTGTGAGGATCTGAACGAGGAGAATCGCCGCCAGCAACGGCCCGGTCAGCATCACCACGTGGTTGATCGCCACGCGTTTGTCACTGGCGCCGAAGGCCGAGATCACCGCCGCGATCAGAAACAAGATCAGGCCAACCTCCAGACCGGTAACCCGGTAGGTCACGCGACCTTGCCACAACTGGCGAACGAACCAGACCAGCAGAGCCAGGCCCAGGATTCCGGAGAGGGTCAGACTGTAGAGTGTGTCGGTCAGCCCGCCAGGCAGCGTCAGCGTCTGCACCGTCGGACCTTCGGTGTATGTGGCGCGAAGGGCCAGAACGGCCAGGCAGAGGAACATCAGCACACTTTCGAAGAGGTTCGACCGACGCTCGGCCGGCTTCCTTGCCCTGTCTGCCCGTTGCTTCATGTGCCTCCCAGGATAGACGGAACGCCGATGTATGAGTCGTCCTTTCTCGCCACGATCCGGACCTCGTACGCCGGCCTCGTCAGGTGGATCGCCCGTTGGATCCCTCGATAGGCGGTGGCTCCGAGCCGTCTCCGCGTAGCCCAGACCGCCGCGCACCGGTCATATCCAAAACGCCCGATCTCGCCGCGGACCACCGTAAAGCCTGCACTCGCCACGAGGTTCGCCAGTGTCTGCACGTTCCAGGAATACAGGTGGTGGTTGGGCTCCAGGGGATCGTAGCGATGATAGCGACGCTCGTGCTCGTAGGGAACGAACAGCAGAAGTTTGCCCCCGGCCCGCAGCAGACGGGCGACGTCTGCCAGGACCTTCGGCGGGTTCGGGACGTGCTCCAGCACATGATGGCAGAGGCAGACGTCGATCGTCCCGTCGCCGATCCGCGCCGGGTCGGTAACGAACTCGATCCCGTACTGCCGTAGAATCGGCTCGACGTGATCGGCCAGGTCAAAGCCGATGCGCCTTTTGCATCTCAATTGTGCCAGGTTCCAACCGGTACCCACGCCATACTCGAAAACGACATCCTCAACGGTGACCTCGGGCTGGATCTTCCGAGCCCTTAACGCAGCGATCCAGGGATAGGCAACCTCCGGCACCGCGCGTTTGCTCTGGTGATAGAATCGACCTTGATCGGCGCGATAACGCTGCTCGACCCTGTCTTCGAAGCTCATCGTCATGGGGGTACATCTCCCGGCGACAACGCGCACCCGGCCGCACCTGCGGCGGCACCCCGGTGAGCCGGACCTATGGTACCAGATCGGCACGCTCGCGCAAAGGGTCATGCGTCGAGGTGACCCGATTTCTCCCGCGCGACGGTGCTTTCGAAAATGGCGATGATCGCCAGAATCAGGAAGGTCTGGACGAAGATCAGCAGCGCCCCGACCAGGTTCACCTGGTAGAGGAAGGTGGCGCCAAGCCCGCAGCAGAGCGTCGCCAGGTAGAGCATCAGCACGGTTTGCGTGTCGTTGAGGCCGTGGCGCCTGAGCCGATGCGAGAAGTGCTGGGTGTCGCCCACGAACGGGCTCTTGCCTTGGCGCAGACGCAGAAGAACCACGCTGGTCAGATCGTACAGCGGCACCGCCATCACCACCAGGGGCATCAGCACCGGATACCATGGACCGCTCTGATCCTGCTGATAGTACGTCGTGCGCAGCGTCAGCAGAGCAACGAAGAACCCGACGACCAGCGAGCCCGCATCGCCCATGAAGATCGATGCGGGGGGGAAATTGAACAGCAGAAAGCCGATCAGCGTCCCGACGAAGACGATGGCGAGCCCGCCGACGAAGACCTGTTCGTTGAAGGTGGCCGCGACAAAGAGGATCGTGCTGGCGATCGCCGCAATCCCTGCCGAAGCCCCGTCCATGTTGTCGAGGAAGTTGAACGAATTGATGATCACGACGATCCAGAGGGCGGATATCGCCGAGGTGGCGAGCCGGCTCGGGATGAAGAATTCGACCCGGATGTCGGCCAGCAGTGCCGCTACGAAGGCGACGGCGCACTGCACGCCCAGCTTGACGAAAGGCCCCAGGGACTTCTTGTCGTCCCAGAGCCCCACGGCGAACAGGATGGCGGCGCACAAGAGCACGACGGCCAGTTCGTCGAGGCGCGCGATGAAATCGGCCGGAATGATGTTCAGGCGGTCGGCCAGTCCGGTCAGATGTCTCGGAGCAACCAGAAAGCGAATGACCGCCGCCGCACCCAGAATGAAGATCGCCAGGGTCCCGAAGATCGCGATGCCACCGCCCAGCGGGACCACGGTGCGATGGTAGCGGTCCGCCTGCGGATGCGCCAACAGCCCGAGACGCGGTGCGAGTCTCTTGGCACCGGCGGTCAGGAGCACTGAACAGCCGCACGCGCTGGCGAGCAGGGCTAGGGCCAGTACAATCAGCATGGTGTCCTCAAGGCCGTCCGTCCGGCCCGGCGCGGCGATCTCATCTCTCGTCGGTTCCCGATTTCCGCTGCTGCAAGAGCCGCCTTCGCACTTCGCTGAAGAAGTCGAAGTAGCTTTGCTGGCGGTAGTCCGGATACGTATATGGTAGGGGACACCACGCCCCTCTGTCAAAAACAAGTGTGACCTCGGCGTACATTTCAATGCCGATGTAGATGCGGTGGGAGTAGTTCTTGGTGGTCGCCAGGACCAGTTTGGACGGCTCGATGATCCCCGGGTCGAGATTGACCGGTCGCGGATAGCTGGTGCCCAGACCGCCGGCCAGTTCCTGTTCGATCCGGTTCGTGCGATGCTTCGTCCGTGCCAGCTCGCCCGGATGCGCAAGCTCTTCGATGCTGACAAATTGCCTCAGGATGTTTGGCCCGGTCTGCTCGCGATAGTATGCGGTCTTCTCGAATGGCCAGGTGTCACTGACCAGGTCAAGCGTGCCGAACTCGGCGGCGACCGCCTCTCGGGCCGCGCTCAGGCATCGCTCGTCGCAGGCCAGAATTCCGACGATATACTTGACCGGATTGGGCTCCCTGAGTTCCCACATAGAATCCGACGGTCACTCCATTCTAGCGGCCGTGGGCGGGATCTGTCGCGTCGGCAACGGATTCGGAAGGGGCCTGCCGGCGGGGTCCGCTGTCGGCCTCGACGTGCGAAAGATGTTCCGGAATCGCATACTTGTCCGCATGCGGTCCATAGCGCTCGATAGCTTCGGCACGGATCGCTCCGATGATGACACCCAGGCGCTCCGTAGGATCGACTCGCTTAGGCCGGTCCTCGGTGTGAGGATAGGCCTTTCGCAGGATCGCGCCCTTCTCCCACTCTCTCGGCTCGATCTCGATGCTCGCGCCGAAACCTCGTTTGGTGACCACCTCCAGATTGGGAACCGGGCAAAGCCACGGCTCCGCATCGGGGCAACTTCCGATTCCGGGAATGAGCCAGGGTGTGACATGTCCGTCGTCGAGACCGGTGTCGAGATGCCTGGTGACCATCGTGACGATGATGTACCCGCCTTGGAACCACGATCCGCGGACGGCCTCTCCAGCCTCCCGAGCCACCCGCTTGGACTGGCCTCCCAGCCGCCGAATCTCTTGGTCCAGACACCGGGTCAGAGCTTCCTCGAAATCGTGCTCGCGATCCCGCAACGCCATCGTGCCGACGCGACTGCCTAAGGCGTTCGAGTAGTTGTCTTCCCAGGAAAATGCCGAGTGGTATTCGGGGTAAATCCCCGCCCCTTTGAAGCCATGCCAGGTGAGGACCTCATGCCAGACGCTGGCGGTGTACGCCAGGTAAGAAGCCAGGTCGATGGCAACTTCTCGGGCGATTGCGTCCTTGCTCTGGTGCGGGAGATACTTCCAGCCGGCCGGATATTCAAGCTCGACGTGATACCGCGAAGGCTCCCACATCTTATATGACATCTTCGTCAAATCCTGCATGAGCGTGTCGTGGAGATGGTAGGCGAGGTAGGCGGTCCAGTCGGCCACCTTGCGCAGATGGGTGACGTCAATGTGGCCGCCGTGGCAGGTGTAGACGATTCCGTTCTTCTCCCACAGGCTGAAGCCATACGAGTGTTTGCCCAGATTGTCGGCGTCGAAATACCGCGTGCCCATCGTCGGACTGGGCAGGCACGCGACCCGCCCGCGCGGACAGTGCTTGGCTTGTTTTCGGCTGAGGAAGTCTGCCGGGGCCGAGCCAGAAGCGCAGAGAATCGCCACCAGACAGGCCAGAATCCATTTCATCGAATTGGCGCGAATCATGGGTCTCTCTCCTGCGGACGACCATTACTCAAAGGGACCACCACCTACCGCTGGTATTTTACCAGATTTGCCCAGATAATGCAAAGGCCAGTGGACCCTCCGCCACCGTTCATTCTCCCCTGGAAACGACCGGGGGCCGCCCGCAGCGGGCGGCCCCGGAAGCCGATGTCTTGTTGTGCCGGACGCTCGGAGCGACTAGACGTCGCAGATTCGTGTCGCGTACGTCAGCCCGGCCAGCGGGTCCCTCTTGGGGACGAATTCGTGGGCGACGTAGCCGGTAAAACCGGTCTCGGCAATCGCCTGCATGATGGCGGGGTAGTAGAGTTCCTGGGTCTCGTCGATCTCGTTCCGCCCCGGGTTGCCGCCGGTGTGATAATGTCCGATATACTCGGCGTTCTCGCGGATTGTACGGATGATATCGCCTTCCATGATCTGGGCGTGATAGATGTCGTAGAGGATCTTGACCCGGTCGGAGCCGACCCGCTTGCAGACCTCCACGCCCCAGGCGGTGTTATCGAACATGTAGTCCTTGTGGTTTACCTTGCTGTTGAGGTACTCCAGGACGATGGTGATCTTCTTCTGCTCGGCGTATCCGGCGATCTTCTTGAGGGCCTCGACCGCGTTTTCCACCCCGACATCGTCGGGAATTCCCCGGCGGTTGCCCGAAAACGAGATCACGTTGGGGAAGCCCGCCGCCGCGGTCGCGTCGATGCTTTCCCGCAACTTCGCCAGGCATTCCTCGTGGAATTTTTTGTCGGCCAGGCCGTTGGTCAGAGAGTGCGTGTTGACCAGCGAGCAGATCAGACCGTGCTTCTTGACGGTTTCGAATTCGTCCGGGCCGAGCAGGTCGATCGCCTTGATGCCGAGCCGTTTCGAGACCTCGCAAAGCTCGTCCAGCGACCATTTGCCATAGCACCAGCGGCTGACCGATTGTCTGATCCGCCCCTTCGTGGCGACCCGCTCGATCTGGTTCATTTCCAGCGCACTGGTCTTTCCACTCAGGCGGGCGGCCACCGCACCGGCGGCCAGAAGGCTGGTCTTGTGCATGAGAGTCCTTCGAGAAAGGTTGTTCTGGTCCATGAGGCTTCTCCTGTCGTATCAGAATCGGTGGATGTTCGTCAGTGCTACGATGCAAGGAATCGCTCAATCACGGCGCACAGCCGCGGAGCTTGTTGCGGAGCGATTCGATCCGTGCCATCACCGCGGCCGAGGCCTCGCCGATCGGCGTCTTCTGGCTTTGCGCTTCGGTCCGCAACTTGACCTCGACGTTGCCCTCGGCGACGGATTTCTTGCCGACCGTGACGCGGATCGGGATGCCGATCAGATCGGCGTCCTTGAATTTGACCCCGCCGCGCAGATCGCGGTCGTCGATCAGGACGTCCACGCCCGCAGCCTTCAGTTCAATGTAGATCTTCTCAGCCGCTGCGGAGACCGCCTCGTCGTCCTGATTGACCGGGGTGATCAGCACCTCGAACGGTGCGATCGAGATCGGCCAGACGATGCCGTTGTCGTCATGGTACAGCTCGATGGCCGAGGCCATGATCCGATTGATGCCGATTCCGTAGCAGCCCATCAGGCAAGGGGTCTCGGCGCCGTGCTCGTCCAAGAAGGTCGCCCCGAGCTTCTGGCTGTACTTGGTCCCCAGCTTGAAGACCTGCCCGACCTCGATGCCTCTTTTGAACAGCAGGGGCTTGCCCTGGTACGTGTCGCCCTCGACCGCATTGCGGATGTCCGTCACGATGACCTGGTCGCCTTCGAGCGGGAAGTCGCGACCGGGAACGACGTTCTTCGTATGGTAGTCGGTCCGATTGGCCCCCGTGACGCCGACCGCCATGGCCGCGACCGCATGGTCGACGATCAACCTGGAGACTTTGCTCGCCAAACCCACGGGCCCGGCGAATCCGACCCTGGCGCCGGTGACCTTCTCGATCGTCGCCTCGTCCGCCAGTTCCGAATGCGCGCCGCCGAGCACCTGCGTCAGCTTCTCCGGATTCAGCTCGTGATCGCCTCGTACGAGCGCCGCGACCGCCTCGTCGCCCACCGAGTAGATCAGCGTCTTGATCATGTCGGAAGGCTTCGTCTTGAGGAACTCGCACACCACTTCGATCGTTCCGACGTTGGGCGTGTGCACGTCCTCGGGGGCAGGGGTGTTCGGATCGGGCATCTGCTTCGGCAGGGGATCGACCGCCGCCTTTTCCAGGTTGGCGGCATACGAGCCGTCTTCGGTGTAGACGGTGGTGTCCTCGCCCGAGGCACAGGGGACGGTGAACTGGTGCGATCCCGAGCCGCCCATCTCGCCCGTCTCGGCTTCGACGATCACGTATTCGACGCCGCACCGCTCAAAGACCCGGCAATACGCCTCGTACATCGCCATGTAGGACTTCTGCAGGCTCTCCGGCGTCGCGTCGAAGCTGTACGCGTCTTTCATCATGAATTCGCGAGACCGCAGTACGCCGAAACGAGGGCGGAACTCGTCGCGGAACTTCGGACTGATCTGGTACAGGTTGATCGGCAGTTGCTTGTACGAATTGATTTCGTGTACTGCGTGGAAGGTGAAGACCTCCTCGGCCGTCGGGCCCAGCACGTTCCAGCGCCCGTGGCGGTCCTGGAGGCGGCACATGGTCTCGCCGTAGTCGGCGTCGCGACCCGTCTGCTGCCACAATTCCCGCGGTTGCAGGCACGGCACCAGGATCTCCTGGGCCCCCGCGCGGTCCATCTCCTCGCGGACGATCTCGATGATCTTCTTCAGCGTCCGCCACCCCAGCGGCAGGTAGGTGTACGTCCCGCTGGCGACCTTGCGGATCAGGCCCGCGCGAATCATCAGTTGGTGGCTCGGGATCTCCGCATCGGCCGGAACTTCCTTCACCGTCGGGATCAGCATCTGGCTGTATCTCATGAATTGACGCCTCACACTAGAGCTCTGCAAAAATGGACATGAGGCCTGCTTTGGGAAGGAAGAGCCTCGTTTCCGGCTCTTCCTGCTCAAACCCTCACGACTTGGTTACAGGCGACGTACACCATTCTCCAAAGAAATCGAAAACCGATTTCCTTAAAGAATACAGGCCTAATGTCCATTTTTGCAGAAGCCCAACTCAAACATGCCCATTTCGCAGCCGCAGGGGCGAATATCATTCGCCCATAACAAGAAGGGCCGTTTATAGCCCAAACCGAGCCGTAATTCAAGGCAATTTCACTGGACACCATTCCGACAAGCCAGGCGGCATGCGACAACTGCGCGCGGCGCCGGCAGACGCTGCCCGTAGCGGGGGATCCTCTCAAAGCGGGGGGCCGGTGACACCAGAGGCGCGGGGCTTACACGTCGGCTGGCCCCGATGGAATGTGCCCGAGGCCCAAGAGACACGCCTCGGTGGGATTTCGTTTGTGTGCCGCCGGAAGACCCGTTCTCTCTTCGTTGGCTCCTCCAGCGTCCGCATGTGGACCAGCCTGGAGGCGGACTTCCCCGATTATCCCGTGATGAACCGTGGCTTCGGCGGCTCGCACATGAGCGACCTGCTGTATTGTTTCGACTGCGTCGTCGCTGCCTACGACCCTGCGTTGGTCCTGGTCTACGAAGGGGACAGCGACCTGGCCGGCGGCAAATCCCTGGACGAGGTCTACGACGATTACCTGGCATTCGTGGCCATGGTCGAGCAGCAGTTGCCCCATGCCGACGTGGCCTTCATTGCCACCAAGCCGAGCCCCAGCCGGGCGCAATAT